>CAZMUZ010000004.1:0-18192 GCA_964569315.1 uncultured Rhodospirillaceae bacterium
TCCGGCGGCGAAGGCCACTCGCCGAGCGCGTCGCGCGCCATCATCACCTGGCCGATGATCTCGGCGGGGCCGAGATTGCGCACCAGGCGCTGGGTGCCGGTATGGCAGAATTTGCAGGTGAGGGTGCAGCCGACCTGGGAGGAGACGCAGAGCGTGCCGCGATCCTCCTCCGGGATGTGCACGCTCTCGACTTCCTGGCCGTCCACGAAGCGCAGCAGCCATTTGCGCGTGCCGTCGATCGACTGGCGGTCGATCGCGACCGTCGGCCGCCCGACCGTGGCGCGTTCGGCGAGCTTGGCGCGGAAGGCTTTGGCGAGCGAGGTCATGGCGTCGAAATCGGTCGCGCCGCGGTGATAGATCCAGTGCCAGAGCTGCCGCGCGCGAAAGGCCGGCTCGCCCAGGGAGGCCGCGAATGCCTCCAGCTCCGCGCGATCGAGCCCGATCAGCTCGGTGCGGCCGTCGCCTGCGACGGGCGGGGCGAATTGCTGGGAATGTCCGGCGGTGCTCATCGTTCGTCGCTCGTCTCAAAGGGGCCTTAACCGCCGCGGCCCCTCCCGAGCGGTCGCGAGGGCTCAGTTCGGGCGCGGACAGGTCGCGTCGATCGTCTCGAGCGCCTTGCCGAAGCCGGTCAGCGAATAGGTATCGACCGTGTCGGTGCCGCGCGTCGAGGTGCCGCGCACGATCATGGTCTTGCCGATCTTCATCGCATCGACCAGCCGCGCATCGTCGTTTTCCTGCGCCCAGGCCGTATTGCCCTGGGTGTAGAGGGTGAAGGTCTGACCGTCAATCTCGACCTCGACGCTGCCGTTCGGTTTGTAGTCGTAGCCCGCGGTGAAACTCACGATACCGAAGGAATTCTGCGCCGGGCGATGGGTGATCAGCACATAGACGTCGCCGCGCCGGGTATAATTGCCTTCCTTCCGCGACGGTTCGCTCAGGATGTAGCAGGCGGTGCTGCCGTTCTCGTCGAACTTCATCGCAGACCAGGAACCGGACTTGCCGATCTGTTCCGGCGCCTGGGCGAAGCTCGCGCTGGCCATCGCCAGCAGGGCCGCGCCGGTCATTGCGAAGAGCAGCTTCCGCATCAACCTCACCTGACGTTCCGCCGATTCCCGGGGGAAGCGGCACAATTTTGCCTTAATTGACAACGAGTTGGGCGCCGTCCTTGAGCGCCATTTAAGCAGCTTTATACGGCCCCGCAAGAGCCAATTGGTTACCGGGGATCAAGCCCATGTGAAATGGGTCACGGGAGAAGCCGCAGAGCAGGCAGGGGGTCAACCCGGGGATCAGGAGTTGGTTTCAACCGTGCCGCGCTTTTTCTTCCAGGGTGGCGTGCCATGGCGATGCGGCGGCAGGGGCGAGGCGGGGCCGCCGCTCCGGACCGGCCGCTCGGCGAAGCGCCCGAGCGAAATCATCCGGTCATACATCACCAGCGCGCCGGCGAGCGCGACATTGATGCAGAACTGCGTCGGAATGCGCACCACATGGTCGCAACGTTCGATCAGCTCGGGCGAGAGGTCGTCGCGCTCGGCGCCGAGCACATAGGCGGCCCGTGCCGGATGGCGGAAGCTCGGCATCTCGATCGCATCCTCGCGGAACTCGAGCCCGACGAGCTGGCAGCCGCGCGGCAGGGCGAAGGCATCGAGATCGGGATAGTCGTGCAGCGGCAGGCTGGAGTCGGCGGCGGAGGTATCGGCGAGGCGCGTGTTCCGCACGTCGAACGCAGCGCCGATGGTGAAGATGAAGCTCGCGCCGAAGGCGTGCGCCGTGCGCATCAGGCTGCCGAGGTTCATCGGTTTGCTGATGCCTTCCACCCCGATTCCGAAATAGCCGCGCATCGGCGGAGCGTTGCACGGCGTCCCGCGCCGAGGCAAGGTGAAGCCGTCTTTCGGGAGGAGCGGAATCATGGCCAGGCGGCCGGGCGTCAAGAAGGCGAAGCGCGCGACCGCAAGGAAGCCCCGCGCCAAGGCGCCGAAGCGCGCGGCATCGCGGCGCGCGGTCAAGCCTGCCGCGAAGCGACCCGCGGCCCGGAAGAAGGCGGCATCGCCGAAGCGCCTCGCGGCGGCCAATCCGCTGCTGATCGAGGTGACGCGCGGCGAGATGGTGGAGAGCCGGCATCGCGTCGCGGTCGCGATCGTCGATGCGCGCGGCAAGACGGTCGAAAGCTGGGGCGATGTCGGCCGGCCGATCTACGCGCGCTCGGCGATCAAGATGCTGCAGGCGCTGCCGCTGCTGGAAACCGGCGCCGCCGACCGTTATGCGCTCTCCGACCACGAGATCGCGCTCGCCTGTGCCTCGCATAACGGCGAGGTCGAGCATACCGACCGCGTGGCGGGCTGGCTCGCCCGAGTCGGTCTTTCGCCGGCCGATCTCGAATGCGGCCCGCAGCTTCCTTACGACGATGCGACCGCGCTGCGTCTCATCGCCAATGGCGGCGATGCGGCGCCGCTCTTCAACAACTGCTCCGGCAAGCATAGCGGCTTTCTCACCACGGCCCGGCACCGCGAGGAGCCAACGAAGGGTTACATCCGCGCCGACCATCCGGTGCAGCGGCGGGTAAAGCGCACGCTCGAAGAGATGGGCGGGATCGATCTTTCGCGCGCGCCGGGCGGCATCGACGGCTGCGGAATTCCGGTCATCGGCATTCCGCTTCGCGCCATGGCGCTGGCGCTGGCGCGGATGGCGGATCCCGGCAGGCTGCCGGACGAGCGCCGCGCGGCCTCGGCGCGCATCGTCGCCGCGATCGGGCGCGCGCCTGCGATGCTCGGCGGCCGCGGTCGCTTCGGCACGCAGGTGATGCAGGCGACCGGTGGGCGGATGGTGCTGAAAGGCGGCGCGGAAGGGGTCTATGCGGCGATCCTCCCCAGCCTCGGCCTCGGCGTCGCGCTCAAGGCGGATGACGGGGCGGGCCGCGCGGCCGAGACGGCGATGGCGCGCCTCCTCGTTCGGCTCCGGTTGCTGAGCGAACCTGAGTCGAGGAAGCTCGTCGAGCTGCTGACGCCGCCGGTCTTCAATCGCGCCGGCCTCGAGGTCGGGCGTGTCCGTCCGGTGGCAGGAGCCGGCTTCTGATGCAGGCGATGCAGGCGCGCGGCTGGGGCGGGCTCGACCAACTCGTTCTTGCCGAGCTGCCCGATCCCGTGCCGGGCCCGGGCGAGGTGCTGATCGAGGTTGCCGCCGCCGGCCTCAATTTCGCCGACAGCCTCCTCATCGCCGGCAAGTATCAGGTGCGGCCGCAGCCGCCTTTCGTGCCGGGTTTCGAGGTGGCGGGGAAGGTCCGCGCCGTCGGCGCCGGCGTGACGCGGCTCCGTCCCGGCGAACGGGTGCTCGCGATCCTCGATGGCGGCGGCTATGCGGAGCTGGCGCTCGCCCTGGAGAAGGACGTGTTCCGCATCCCGGACGCGATGAGCTTCGCCGCCGCCGCCGGATTCGGGATCGCCTACGGCACCGCGCACGGCGCCTTCGCCTGGCGCGGCGATCTCAAGCCGGGCGAGGTCGCGCTGGTGCTGGGGGCCGCGGGCGGCGTCGGCCTCACCGCGGTCGAGGTCGCGAAGGCGATGGGCGCCACCGTCATCGCCGCCGCCGGCGGTCCGGAGAAGCTCGCCATCGCGAAGGCCCATGGCGCGGATCACCTGATCGATTACAAGGCGGACACGCTTCGCCAGCGCGTGAAGGAGATCTGCGACGGGCGGGGCGCCGACGTGGTGTTCGACCCGGTCGGCGGCGAGCTCTTCGACCAGGCGATGCGCACCGCCAACTGGAACGCGCGGCTCGTGGTGGTGGGGTTCGCGGGCGGCACCGTGCCGCAGATCCCGGCCAATATCCTGCTGGTGAAGAACCTCGCGGCGCTCGGGCTCTATTGGGGCTCCTATCGCGAGAAGGAACCGGCGCGCGTGTCAGGCTCGTTCCGGCAGCTTTTCCGCTGGTACGAGGAGGGAAAGCTGAAGCCGCTCGTCTCGAACCGGTATCGCCTCGCGGAGGCGCCCGAGGCGCTGACGCTGCTGACCGAGCGGCGCGCCACCGGCAAGGTGGTGCTGACCACCGGTCCCGGCTGAGCGGCAGCGGCGCCATGGCCGATCCGATCCGCGACCAGTACGAGGCCTATCCCTATCCGAGCCGCGATCCGAAGGACGAGAAGCGGCGGCTGATCGAGGGCTCGCCGAGCCATATCCTCGAGATCAACCACTATGTCTTCGCCGGCGCGCGCGATTTCCGCGCGCCCTTCCGCGCGCTCTTCGCCGGCGGCGGCACGGGCGACGGGCTCATCATGCTGGCGCAGCAGCTCGCCGATGCAGGCACGCCGGCCGAGCTCGTCCATCTCGACATCTCGACCGCCTCGCGCCGCATCGCCGAGGCGCGGGCGGCCGCGCGCAATCTCGACCGCATCCGCTTCGTGACCGGATCGATCGAGACCCTCCCGACGCTCGGGCTCGGCCGGTTCGACTACATCGATTGCTGCGGCGTGCTGCATCATCTGCCGGAGCCCGAGGCCGGGCTTCGTCACCTCGCGGCGGCGCTGGCACCCGGCGGCGGGATGGGGCTCATGGTCTATGGCGCGCTGGGGCGGACCGGCGTCTATCCGATGCAGTCGCTGATCCGCGCGATCGCGCCCGGGGAGGGCGCCGCCGACCGGATCGCCGTCGCCAGGCGCCTGCTGCGCCATTTGCCGGCGACCAACTGGCTCGCGCGCAACCCCGCGGTCGGCGACCATCTCAACCAGGGCGATGCGGGCCTCTACGACCTGCTGCTCCATGCGCAGGATCGCGCCTATCTCGTGCCGGCGCTGCGCGATCTCCTGGAGGGCGCCGGCCTCGCGCTTGCGGGCTTCGTCGAGCCCTGGCGCTATCGGCCGGAAAGCTATGTGTCGGACCGGCCGCTCCAGGCGCGGTTTGCGGCGCTCGATCCCTGGGGCCGCGCGGCGGCGGCGGAGAGCCTCGCCGGCAATCTCAAGACCCACATGCTCTATGCCGTGCCCGAAGCGCGCGCCGGCACGAGCGTCGCGGACGGCAGCCGGGCGGAGGCCGTGCCGGTGCTGCGCGGCCTCGATGGGCCCGGCTTCGCGCGCCAGCTCAAGCCCGGCGGAAGCCTCACCCTCAAGAGCGACGGGCTCGAGCTGCGGTTTCCGACGCCTGACGGTGCCGGGCCGATCCTCGCCGAGATCGACGGGCGGCGGAGCCGTGCCGAGATCGGCGAGCGGTTGCGGGCGGCGGAGCCCGGGCGCTGGCAGGGCGCGCGGTTCGACGCCGCCTTCGAGGCGACCTCGGGCTTCTTCACCGGCCTCAATCGCCTTTTCTTCGGCGGCCTGCCGGGGAGGCGCTAGCTCCAGGCCGCCGGGACGATCGGGGCCGTACCCCGGCCCGTCGCAACGCCACCGTCGCAAAACACCTGTTGCAAACGACCGTCACAAAACTGTGGTAGAGGCGGTCCGGCTTGCCGATCCCATGCTAAATTCGCGCAAACGAGGTCATGAGTCCGATGCCCCGTAACGGTCATCCGAGTCATCTCGCTACCTGGCTCCGGATCTGGATCAGGAATCCTTTGCGAATCGGCGCCATCGTGCCGAGCAGCGACGAGCTCGCGCGCGCCATGGCGGCGCTGGTGCCCGACGGCGCGGGACCGGTGGTCGAGCTCGGCGGCGGCACCGGCGCCATCACGCGGGGGCTGCTCGGTGCCGGAATCGGCCCCGCCGATCTGGTCGTGATCGAGCGCGATCCGACGCTGCATGCGCTGCTGCAGGCGCAGTTCCCGAACCTCCGCGTGCTGCGGGGCGATGCGACCGAGCTGCCGGCGCTGCTGGAACCGCTCGGTCTTCCGCCCGCGCGGGCCGTTGTCTCGGGCCTGCCGCTGCTCGCCATGCCGCAGGAGCTGCAGCATCGGATCGTCGCCGCGGCGCTGGCGGTGATGGCGGCCGACGCGCCGCTCATCCAGTTCACCTACGGGCTCTTCTCGCCCGTCGATCGTTCGAAATTCGGTCTCGAAGGGAAGGTGGCGCGGCGGGTTTTCGCCAACCTGCCGCCGGCCAATGTGTGGCGCTACTATCGCGCCGCGGCGCGGGACCGCTCGGCCTCGGCGTCGCGCGCTGCGCCGGTCTCCAGCAGGAAATAGAGCAGGTCGAGCGGCGGCGGCGGGACGCGCGTGTCGGACAGCATCGCATGCGCCTGGCCGCGGTGATGGGTCTGGTGATTGAAGAAATGCGCGACCGCCCAGCCGAGCGGCAGCCGCTTCGGGGCGCCCGACATGTCGCGGTAGCAAAGCGCGGACTCGAGCCGGTCTTCGGTCAGATCGCCGACAACGTCGAGGATTCGCCGGTCCTCCGTCTCGCGCGCGGCGCGAAGCGTCGCGAAATCCGCGTGCAGAATCTGGTCGAGGCGCTCGAGGCCATGCTCGGTGCCGGCGAAGCGCGCGAGCCAGATCCGGTCGGCGACCAGCATATGGTTCAGCGTCTTCTTCAGCGAGCCGAAGAAACCGCTGCGCGGCGCTTCCCACGCCGCCACGCTAAGGCCGGCGACGGCGTCGAAAAGCCGCCGGTTGGCCCATTGGTTGTAGCGGGCCAACCGGCTGAAGTCGGGAAGGTCGGACATGACGCGCCTGCCCCGGGGTCAGGGCAGCCAGAAAGGCTTGCGGGCCTCACTCTCCACATCGGAACGCGACAGGCCGACATCGTGCAGCATGTGGTCGTCCAGCATGCGCAACTGGTGCCTCTCCCGGGCGCGGTCGTGCCACTGGGCGAGGCGGTCGAAAGCGGTCACGAGCAGCTTTTCGGGCAGCCCGAAGACCGAATGGAACAACTCGGGAACGATGCCCCGCCCGGAGGCGGCACGGTCGCGGGTCGGAATCTGCGTTACCATTTCTTTACCTCACAGGTTGCGTTGGTCGTTGCTGCGGGAAGTCAGGTGGTAATATCGAAAGGCAGCTTCTGTTTCTTCCCGTTTCTTGCGAGAACATGCCTCTTGCCGGGACGGGCCACAAACGATAGTTTCTCATCTGATCTGTTAGTATATCTCATATGTTTTGAGACATGGCCGAGCGCCTCCCGCCCCTCAAGGCGATTCATTATTTCGCCTGCGCCGCCCGCCTCCTGAGCTTCAGCAAGGCGGCGGAGGAGCTGAATGTGACGCACAGCGCGGTCAGCCATCAGGTCAAGGCGCTGGAAGAATGGCTCGGGGTGAAGCTCTTCCGCCGCGCCAACCGGCAGGTGATCCTGACCGAGGCGGGCCAGGCCTATCTGAAGCCGGTGCAGGAAGCGTTCGAGCGGCTGGGCGACGCCTCGCGGCAGTTGAAGCGGCGCGAGCAGTCGGGCCCGCTCACCGTCAGCACCAGCCCCTCGCTCGCGGCCAAATGGCTGGTGCCGCATCTGCGCGGCTTCTACGAGACGCATCCCGACATCGACGTGCGCATCTCGGCGACGAGCCGCCTCACCGAATTCGACCGCGAGGATGTCGACGTCGCGATCCGCTCGGGCCGCGGCGCCTGGCCCGGCGTCACGGTCGAGAAGCTGCTGGAGGAGGATTTCTTCCCGGTCTGCAGCCCCGCCCTGCTGCGGAACGGGCCGCCGCTGCGCGAACCGAAGGATCTCGCGAAGCACACCTGGCTCATCGATTACGACTGGCCGCAGGACATGTGGGGCCGCTGGCTCGAGGCGGTCGGCGCGGCGAAGCTGCGGCCGCAGCGATCGCTCAGCTTCAACTACTCGACCCTGATGCTGCAGGCGGCGATCGACGGTATCGGCGTTGCGCTCAGCGCCGGCGTGCTGGTGGCGGACGACCTCGCCGCCAAGCGGCTGGTGAAGCCGCTCAAGGGCTCCTTCGCGACCGATCTCGGCTATTACCTCGTCGGCCCCCCGGGTGCCTTCGAGCGCCCCAAGGTCGCCGCCTTCCGCGACTGGCTCCGGAAGGAGGCCGCCGAGACGATCCGTCTCGCTTCATCGGGCTGAGCGTCTCTGCTAGGCTTTCCGGCGCCAGCAACGAAGCGGAGGCTCCCATGCGCCGTGCCCACGATATGGGCGGATTGCCCGGCGGTCCGGTCGCGCCGGAGGAGCACGACTACGCGCTCTGGGAGAAGCGGGTCGATGCGATGTCGGTGCTGATCGGCAACAAGAACATCTTCAACATCGACGAATTCCGCCACGCGATCGAGCTGCTCGGCGCGGATGCGCACGAGAAGCTTTCCTATTACGAGCGTTGGGTCTACGCGATCGCGCACAACCTCATTCAGCGCGGCGTCATCACCGTGGACGAGCTCGGCCGCCGCATGACCGAGGTCGAGAAGACGGGACGCACATGACGGGCGCGTCGGCAGCCTTTGCGGCGGGCGATGCGGTGCGGGTGCGCCGCGCCTTCCCGATCGGCCATGTGCGCGCGCCCTTCTATATCCGCGGCAAGGCCGGGACGGTCGAGCGCTATTGCGGCGAGTTCGGCAACCCCGAGGAGCGTTCGGTGATGCAGGAGGACGGGCCGCCGATCGGGCTCTATCGCGTCCGCTTCCGCCAGGCGGACGTCTGGCCGGACTACCGGGGCCGCCCCGAGGACAGCATCGACATCGAGATCTACGCCAACTGGCTGGAGCGCGCCTGACATGCATGACGGCCACGATCACGCGCATCCGCCACACCCCGACCGCGACGAGCATCCCGGCTACTACCAGGTGATGGCGACGGCGCTCCGCGAGCTCATGCTGGAGAAGAACGTCTTCACCGCCGAGGAGCTGCGCCGGCAGATGGAGAAGATGGACGAGCGCGGGCCGCATCTGGGGGCCCGCGTGGTGGCGCGCGCATGGACGGATCCCGCCTTCAAGGCGCGGCTGCTGGCGGACGGTCCCGCGGCCTGCCGCGAGCTCGGTGTCGATATCGGCCCCACGCGGCTCGTGGTGCTGGAAGACCGGCCCGATCTGCACAACCTCGTGGTCTGCACTCTCTGCTCCTGCTATCCGCGCGCGCTGCTGGGGCTGCCGCCCGACTGGTACAAGAGCGTCAATTACCGCCGCCGCGCCGTGCACGAGCCGCGCGCCGTGCTCGAGGAGTTCGGCACGCGGATTCCGGACGGGACCGCGGTGCGGGTGCATGATTCGACGGCCGAGCTCCGCTACATCGTCCTGCCGATGCGCCCCGCCGGCACGGAAGACCTGAACGAGGCGGCGCTCGCCGCCCTCGTCACCCGCGACGCGATGATCGGCGTCGCCCTGCCGAAAGCCCCTTAGCGTCGAATCCCGCAGAGAGGCGCCTCAGCGCGACGGCGGCTTCCGCCCCGACGGCAGGATGCCGAGCCTTGCCGCATAGGCCGGGTCGAGTGCTGCGCGCCGCCGATGCAAGCGCTTGAAGGCGTCGAGGCGGTTCGGATAGCGGCTGCGATAGAGGTCGAGCGGCGCCAACAGCCGCCCCCGCGCCGCAAGGGCGGTATCGGCCAGCTCCACGATCCGCCGGTTGGGCCAGGGCTTGTTGGTGAGCCGCAGCAGCGCGGCGAAGGCCGCCTCGGCCTCGGATGGCCCCTGCAGGCGGACGAGGGCGAGATAGGCGGTCGCGGTACTGCGGCTCGCCCCGGCATGGCAATGGATGAAGAGCCGCGCGGCATCGCCCGACGCCGCGGCGAACGCCCGGTCGATCGCGGCGAGCGCGGTCTCGACATGGCTCGCCGCGGGCCCGTCCTCGGCCTGCTCGCGATCGAGGAAGCGGAGCAGCGTCAGGTCGGCCCCCGGCCGCCATGCGGCATAGGCGGCGGGCTCCGCCATGGCCGGATCGAGAATGCCGATGAGGTGGGTCGGTCGGAAGGCGGGCAGATCGGCGTCGATGGTATGGAGCCCGCCGACGCGGAGCACAGGCCTCATCCGCGCGCGCTCTCGGCGAGCCGCCGGCCGATCGCCGCCATGGATTCGCTCGGCACGTTCGCGAAGGCGAAGCGGAGGAAATCCTCCTGGCCCGGGCCGAACATGCTGCCGGGCAGCGCCAGCATGTTGGACTCGGCGGCGAGCCGCTGCGCCACCTTGTCGGCGCCGGTGCCGCGGAAGGGATGCTTCAGATAGGCGAAATAGGCGCCGGCCGAGACGAGCTCGTAGCCGACATCGTTCGCCGACATCGCCTGCTTCAGCGCGGCGAGCCGCTCGCGCATCGTGGCGTTGTTCTGCTTCCGCCAGCCGACCAGGTGCTCCAGCCCGTAGATCGCGGCCATCTGCCCGATGCGCGGCGCGCAGATCGTCACCGTATCCATCATCTTGGCGAGCTCGGCGACGAAGCGTTCGCCGGCGATGATCGAGCCCACGCGATAGCCGGTCAGGCAATAGACCTTGGAGAAGCTGTAGAGCTGCACCAGCACGTCGCCCCAGGCGGGATCGTCGAAGAGATCGTGCGGCCGCGCGTCGGTCGGCAGGAAGTCGCGATAGGTCTCGTCGATGACGAGCGCGAGGTTGCGCTCGCGCGCGAGCGCGAAGAAGTCGCGGATGGTTTCCGCCGGATAGACGGCGCCGGTCGGATTGTTGGGCGACACCAGCACGATCGCCCGCGTGCGCGGCCCGACGAGGCGCGCCGCCTCCTCGGGATCGGGCACCCCGCCGCGATCCGGCCGAAAGGGCAGGTAGGTCGCGCGGACGCCCGCCATGTCGAGCCACATTTGATGATTGAAGTAATAGGGCAGCGGCAGGATCACGTCGTCGCCGGGCTCGGCCAGCGCCGCGATCGCGAAGCAGAAGGCCTGATTGCAGCCGGCGGTGATCATCACGCTCTCCGGCGCGATCGCCGCGCCGTAAAATTCGTTCATGTCCTTTGCGAGGCCGGCGCGAAGCGCGGGCAGCCCCTCGATGTCGGTGTAGCGCGCGCTCTCCGGCCGGCCGATGAGGGCGGCGAGATGGTCGGTGAGCTCCGTCGGCGGCGGATAGCCCGGCACCGCCTGCGCCACGTCGATCAGCGGCTTCGCCGCCGGGAAGCTGCGGCCCTTGATCCAGCCATGGGCTTCCGCGATCGGCGGCACCGCGACGCCCGCGAGGTTCGGATTGATGCGAAAAGCCATTGCCGCCACCCCTCGGGCATGATCCCGCGGGGGAGCCTCGTCCCGCGCGGGCGATCGGTTGTCGTCGCCAGGTCGAAGGCCTGCCGTCCCCTGCCGCCGCCCTTGCTCTAGCCGAAGCCGGATCGCCTGTCACCAGCCCCCGCTTGCCCGGTAAGCCGGCACGCGAAGGACCGCGGTTCAGGCCGCCGTGATCGGTATATAGCCGGGTTCCGCACGGATCCGGTCGAGCCAGCCGCGGATCGCCGGGAACCGCGCGAGCTCGAACCCGCCTTCGCCGGCGACATGGGTATAGGCATAGAGCGCGATGTCGGCGATCGTGATCGCGTCGCCCACGAAATAGCGCCGGCCCTCGAGATGCCGCTCCATCACCGCGAGCGCGGCGTAGCCGCCCTGCTGCTTCGCGGGCAGCTCGGCGAGCCGCTCGGGCGGCACCGCCTCCGGATGGATCAGCAGGAAGCGCGCGACCGCGACATAGGGTTCATGGCTGTATTGCTCGAAGAACATCCATTGCAGGATCTCGGCCCGCGCGAAACGGTCCGCCGGCAGGAAGCGGGTCCCGTCGGCGAAGTAGTGGATGATCGCGCCGGATTCGAAAAGACGTCGCCCGTCCTCGAGGAGGATGAGCGGGATGCGGCCGTTCGGATTGAGGGCGAGAAATTCCGGCGTCCGGGTCTCGCCCTTGATGATGTCCTTCTGCACGAGCCGGTAGGGAATGCCGAGCAGCGTCAGCAGCAGCCGCACCTTGTAACCGTTGCCCGAGGGCAAGTAATCGTAAAGAGTATGCATGTCATGAAACTCCCTGCGAAACAGGCGAGGATTGTCGCTTCACCGCAACGTGATTCGCAAACGCAAGGGGGACATAACTAGGTTTCGCGAAATGGCAGGACGTATCGGCATTTTCGTGCTGGCGGCAACGCTGCTCATCGGCGCGCCTTCGCGCGCCGACAACGAGCCGGTCGAGGCAAGCAGCAGCGCGGCGCCGGTGGTGGTCGAGCTCTTCACCTCGCAGGGCTGCAGCTCCTGCCCGCCGGCCGACGCCTATCTCGGCGAGCTCGCGAAGCGCCACGAAGTCGTGGCGCTCTCGCTCCATGTCGATTACTGGGACTATATCGGCTGGCGCGACCCCTTCGCGAGCGCGGCGGCGACGCAACGCCAGCGCGCCTACGCCCATGCGATGGGCCAGCATATGGTCTACACGCCGCAGATGGTGATCGACGGCCGCGCCGAAGCAATCGGCTCGCAGACGGCCGAGGTCGAGCGGCTGATCGAGGAAGCCGCCGCGCGGCCGAAGCTTCCGGTGCAGTTCCGCCGCGGACCCGACGACAGCTACGTCGTCGAGATCGGCGCCGGCCAGAATCCGAGCCCGGCGCCGGCGACGATCTGGCTCGTGATCTTCGACCGCGCGCACGAAACCGAGATCGAAAGCGGCGAGAACGCCGGCACGAACACGGTCGATTACAACATCGTGCGGCAATGGATCCGGATCGGCACCTGGGCGGGGCGGCCGCTGACCCTTCCCCTGGGCCTCACGGAAGAGATGGAAAGCGGCCATGACGGCTGCGCCGTCATCGTCCAGGCGGGGAATGTCGGCCCGATCCTCGGCGCCGCCACCTTCGCGATGGACGACGACTAGGCGCGTCCGCGCCGCCCTGCCCGAGGCAGAAATCGGCGAAACCTGGCAGAAACCGCCAGAAACCGTGGGTGCGGGAGCTCAGCCGCCGGCGACGGCGCGCTCGATGACGGCCGACTGGCGCTTGGCGAAGCCGGCGGGATCCTCGAGCGGCTCGCCCTGCAGGATGCGCGCCTGGTCGAGCAGCAGCCACGCCGCGTCCGCCAGGCGGTCGCTCGAACCCTTGTCGTTGACCCGGCCGGCAAGCGCACGGATCAGCGCATGCGCCGGATTGATCTCGAGCACGCGCTTGAAGTCGGTCTCGGTGCGTTTGTGCTGCTTCAGCAGCCGGGCGAGATTGATGTCGATGTCGCCTTCCTCGGCGACGAGGCAGACCGCGCTGTCGGTGAGCCGCGTCGAAAGCCGCACGTCCTTGACCGCGTCCTTGAGGGTGAGCCGCAGCAGCGCCACGAGCGCATCGCTGCCCGCGGGCGCCGGCTCGGCCGCCGCGGCGCCGTTCGCGGGCGCGATCCTGTCGAGCTCGATGCCGCCCTGGGTCACGCTGCGGAAGGGCTTCTCCTTGTAGGATCCGACGGCCGGCACCCAGAACTCGTCGATCGGATCGGCCAGCAGCAGCACCTCGATCCCGCGCGCCCTGAAGCCTTCGAGATGCGGGCTGCGCGCCGCCGCCTCCGGCGTCTCGCCGGTGACGTAGTAGATCGCATCCTGCTCCGGCTTCATGCGGCCGGCATAGTCGGCGAGCGACGCGAGCGTCTCCGCTCCGGTCGTGCGGAAGCGGGCGAGCGAGAGGATCGCGTCGCCCTGGTCGTTCTGCTCGTAGAGCCCTTCCTTCAGCACCGGACCGAACTGGCTCCAGAAATCCGCATAGGCCTCCGGCTCGGCATCGGCCTTCTTCTGCAGCTCGCTCAGCACGCGCTTCACCACCCCCTGGCGGATCTTCGCCAGCAGCGGATTGTGCTGCAGCATCTCGCGGCTGATGTTGAGCGGCAGGTCCTCGGAATCGATGACGCCGCGCAGGAAGCGGAGCCAGGCCGGCAACAGCTCGTCGCAATGATCGGTGATGAAGACGCGACGCACATAGAGCTTGAGGCGGTTGCTGCGGGTCGGATCGAAGAGATCGAAGGGTTTCGCCGTCGGCACGAAGAGGAGCGCGCTGTACTCGATCTTGCCCTCGGCGCGGAAATGCAGCGTAAGCCAGGGGTTGTCGAAGGCGTGCGCGACATGGCGATAGAACTCGCCATATTGCTGCTCGGTGATCTCGGATTTCGGCCGCGTCCAGAGCGCCGAGGCGGCGTTGACGCGCTCGGCCTTCGGTCCCTCGCCGATCAGGATCGGAAGCGCAATATGATCGGAATACTTCACCACCACGCGCTTGAGGGCGTCGGCCTCGAGGAATTCGGCCGCATCCTTCTTCAGATGCAGGATCACGTCCGTGCCGCGCGTCTCGCGCTGGGCCGGCGCCAGGGTGAACTCGCCCCGCCCGTCGGAGCGCCATTCGTGCGCGTCGGCCTCGCCGGCGCGGCGGCTTACGACGCGCACCTCGTCCGCCACCATGAAGGCGGCATAGAAGCCGACGCCGAACTGGCCGATGAGCGCCATGTCCTTCGCCTGGTCGCCGGTCGTCTGCTTGAGGAAGGCGGCCGTTCCGGAGCGCGCGATGGTGCCGAGATTGTCGATCAGCTCCTGCCGGCTCATGCCGATGCCGTTGTCGGAGATCGTGAGGGTGCCGGCCGCCTTGTCGGGAACCAGCCGGACCTGGAACTCGGTATCGCCCTGGGCGAGGTCGGGCTCGGTCAGCGAGAGGTAGCGGAGCTTGTCGCAGGCGTCCGACGCGTTCGAGACGAGCTCCCGCAGGAACACCGATTTGTCGCTATAGAGCGCATGGGCCACGATATCGAGCAGACGCCCGACCTCGGCCTGGAAGCCCATCTTCTCGCCTTGCATGATTCTTCCCTCGATACGGGGCTGGCTGGCGGGGGAGATATGTGCCGGAATCGCCGGGCTATCAAGGGGGATGCGGGAGCAAGCGGGCGCCGGGATACCGGACGTTAACGGAATCGCCGGAAGCTGGCATCGACCGGAAAGCGGCACGGGCAAAGCTGGTCCGGCCGGCGCTTTCGAGATCGGGGGATCCATGCGCAGCATGACTGTCGGACTGGCGCTTGCCGCGAGCCTGCTCCTTGCGGCTGCCGATACCCGCGCGGACGGCGCGATGACCGACGAGCAGCGCCAGGCGGAGAGCGACGGCCTCCGCTGGATCACCGAGCCCGGCGACTATGCGCTTGCCCTGTCGCATAGCCATATCGTCCTGCCGCAGAACTATGCGCTCCTCGTCGGCGCTGACGCGGCGCGCTACGACGAGCTCTGGAACGGCGTCGCCTCGCCGAACACCGAGGCCATCGTCTTCAGCCAAGCCGACAACACGATCGCCTATTACATCTTCGAGGATTCCGGCCATGTCGCGGAGGACGACTGGTCGGAGGTCGACGCCGACGATTTCCTCGCGCAGATCAGGGCGACGGACGAGGAAGGCAATGTCCAGCGCCGGCAGGCGGGGCTCCCGCTCTACTACACGGGCGACTGGCACGAGCGGCCGCATTTCGACGCAGCGACCAAGACGGCCTATTGGGCCTTCGACCTCCGCAGCGATACGGACCGGTGGATGAACGCGACCGCGCTCCGCCTCGCGCGCGAAGGCTATCACCGCGTCATCTGGGTCGGCGGCCTCGAGCAGTTCCAGACGGCGACCGGCAGCCTCGACGCGCTGCTCGCCATGCACGACTATGACGCGGGCTATCGCTATACGGACTATGTCGAGGGCGACCGCCTCGCGGGCTACGGCATCGGCGCGCTGGCCGCCGCGGTGCTGGGGGTGAAGCTCGGCAAGACCGGGCTCGCGGCGATCCTCGCCGGCGTCCTGCTGTTCGGGAAGAAGTTCGGCATCGTCGTCGTCGCTGCGATCGGCGGGATCGCGGCCTGGCTCCGGCGCAAGCGCCGCAATTAGGGCCGATCCGGCGCCGGGGGCGGCCCCCGCGTCGCCGCCATCCTGGCCTTCCGTCGCCGCCGTCCCGCAAAAGCGGCACGAGCCGCCTTGCGAATCGCTGGCTTCGACCCGATTCTAGGGGCATGACCTCCGGCGCCCCGGGCCGCATCACGGCCGTCCTCGGCCCGACCAACACGGGCAAAACCTATCTCGCGGTCGAGCGGATGCTGGGGCACCGCACCGGCATGATCGGCTTCCCGCTGCGGCTGCTGGCGCGGGAGAACTACGACCGCATCCGCAAGCTGAAGGGCCCGGCCTCGGTCGCGCTCGTCACCGGCGAGGAGAAGATCCTGCCGCCGGGGGCGACGCATTTCGTCTGCACCGTCGAATCCATGCCGCTCGACCGCGCCGTCGATTTTCTCGCGGTGGACGAGATCCAGCTCGCCGGCGATCCCGAGCGGGGCCACGTCTTCACCGAGCGGCTGCTGGAGGCGCGCGGGCTCGAGGAGACGATGTTCCTCGGGGCGGAGACGATCCGCCCGCTGCTGCGCAGGCTGGTGCCGGAGGCCGAATATATCGGCCGGCCGCGCTTCTCGATCCTGACCTATGCCGGGCCGAAGAAGCTGACGCGCCTGCCGCCACGGAGCGCCGTGGTCGCCTTCTCGGTGGCCGAGGTCTATGCGCTGGCGGAGCTGGTGCGCCGTCAGCGCGGCGGCACGGCGGTGGTGATGGGGGCGCTCTCCCCGCGCACCCGCAACGCGCAGGTCGAGCTCTATCAGTCGGGCGAGGTCGATTACCTAGTCGCGACCGATGCGATCGGCATGGGCCTCAACATGGATCTCGACCATGTCGCCTTCGCGAAGCTGGTGAAGTTCGACGGGCGCAGGCCGCGCCGGCTGGCCGCGCCCGAAATCGCCCAGATCGCGGGCCGCGCCGGCCGCCATATGAGCGACGGCAGCTTCGGCACCACGGGCGAAGCGGGGCCGCTCGATCCGGAGCTGGTGGAGGCGGTCGAGAATCACCGCTTCGAGGCGCTGCGCGCGATCCATTGGCGGAATGCCGATCTCGACTTCCGCTCGGCCGGGCAGTTGCTGCGCAGCCTCGAGGCGCGGCCGCCGCATCCCTTCCTCCTCCGCACGCGCGACGCCGACGATCACCTGGCGCTGGCCGCGCTGGCGCGCGATCCCGAGATCGCCCAGCTCGCGCAGGGTCGCGACCGGCTGCGGCTGCTCTGGGAAGTCTGCCAGGTGCCGGATTTCCGCAAGATCCTGACCGACGCCCATACGCGGCTCCTCGGGCAGCTCTATCGCCATCTCGCGGGGCCCGCCGCCGCGCTGCCGCCCGACTGGGTCGCCGACCAGATCCAGCGCATCGACCGGCAGGAAGGCGACATCGACACGCTGACCCAGCGCATCGCCCATATCCGCACCTGGACCTACATCGCCCATCGCAGCGACTGGCTCGCCGATCCGGTCGCCTGGCAGGAGCGCGCCCGCGCGGTCGAGGACCGGCTTTCCGACGCGCTGCACCGGTCGCTCACGCAGCGCTTCGTCGATCAGCGCCACGCGCATCTCGTGCGCCGGATGAAGGACGGCGCCGAGTTGCAAGGCGCGCTCAACCGTGCCGGCGAGGTTCTGGTCGAAGGTCATGTGGTCGGGCGGATGGAAGGGTTTCGTTTTCACGCCGATGGCGGGCTTACCGGCGAGGAGGCACGCCATCTGCACACCGCGGCCCGGCGCGCCCTGCTGCGCGCCATGCCGGACCGCATCCGGCGTTTCGAGACGGCCGAGGACGCCGAGTTCCATCTCGAGGACGAGGGGGCGATCCGCTGGCAGGGCGACCTGGTGGCGCGTCTGGTCGCGGGCGATGCGCCGCTGGCACCGCAGATCGAGATCGAGAATTCGGACTATGTCGACGGGCCGGGGCGAGAGCGTCTGCGCCGGCGGCTGGTGCAGTGGCTGGATCGCCTGATCGCGGCGCGGCTCGGCCCGTTGCTGGCATTGTCGCGCGCGGAACTCGCCGGCCCCGCCCGCGGCATCGCCTTCCAGCTCGTGGAAGCGCTGGGGCTGCTGCCGCGCCGCGGCCTCGCCGCGCAGCTCGAGGGGCTCTCGCCGTCGGACCGGCGCGGCCTCGCCGCGACCGGCGTCGCGCTCGGCCAGCAAAGCCTCTGGTGCCGCGGCATCGCCGATCGCCGCGCGACGCGGCTCGCCGTGCTGCTCTGGGCGATCGCCGCGCGCCAGCCGGTGCCGGCGCTGCCGCCGGGGCGCCCGGCGAGCTTCGTCCCCACCGCCGAGCAGGGCGAAGGCTTCTGCCATGCGCTCGGCTATCGCCGGCTTGCCGGCCTCGCCATCCGGGCCGACGCGTTGGAGCGGCTGATCCGGCAGGCGCAGCAGCTCGGGCGCCAGGGCGCCTTCCTGCCGACCGCCGCACTGCGCCGGCTCGTGGATTGCCCCGAGGACACGCTGCCGGCGCTGCTGCGCGCACTCGGATTCCGGCAGAGCGGCATCGGCGCCGAGACGAGCTTCACGGCACGCGGGCAGGGGCGGAACGGCAATCCGGCCCTCGTCCCGGCGACCGGCGCCGCCGGG
>CAZMUZ010000004.1:18202-86575 GCA_964569315.1 uncultured Rhodospirillaceae bacterium
AGGGGCGGCAAGCGCAAGCCGAAGCCGCGCCGCGTTCCGGCGCCGAACCCGGCCTCGCCCTTCGCCGCGCTTGCCCGGCTGAAGCTCGGCCGGTGAGCGCGGGGCCCCGGTGAGCGCAGGGCCGATGCCCGATCGCACGCCGTCGCCGGCTGCAAGGGCCAGCCTCCGTCTCGACAAGTGGCTCTGGCAGGCACGCTTCTGCCGCTCGCGTAGCATTGCGGCCGCGCTTTGCGAGAGCGGTACGATCCGGATCGGCGGCGGGCACGTCACGAAGTCGCATCATCCGATCCGTCCGGGCGACGTGCTGACGTTTCCGCTCGGCCGCGCCATCCGCGTGGTGCGCGTGCTGGCGCTCGGCGCGCGTCGCGGACCGGCGCCCGAAGCGCGGCTCCTCTATGACGATTTGTCGCTGCCGGCGACGACGAGCGCGGCGTTGTCGCCCGTCGCTACGACCGCCGAGCGCGACCCCGGCAGCGGCCGGCCGACCAAGCGCGAGCGGCGCGAGATCGGCCGGCTGAAGGCCGGACGCTGAGACTTCCGGCGTGCGCTCCGGCGAACGAAAAGCCGCACAGGCTCTAGGGTTGCGCCCCTCCGGAGCGCATGGTAGCAACCGCCGGTGATCGACCGGATCAAGGCATTGCTGAGCGGGCGCACGCCGGCGCCCGGCGCGAACGCGCGAGAGGATCTGACCTTCGCCTGCGTCATGCTCCTCGCCGAGGCGGCGCGCATGGACGAGGCGATCGACGGGCGCGAGATCGGCGCGATGGAGCGGTTGCTGAGCGAACGTTTCTCGCTCGGTCGCGAAACGGCCCGCGCGCTCATCGATGCGGCGATCAAGCGGGCCGACGGATCGAACCGGTTCTTCTCCTATACGCAACAGGTGAAGGACGGGCTCGATGCGGAAGGCCGGATCAGGATGGTCGAGATGCTGTGGGAGGTCGTGCTTGCCGATGGGAAGCTCGATCCCTATGAAGACAATCTGCTGCGCCGCGTCGCCGGACTGATCCATGTCTCGGACGCGGAGAGCGGCGCGGCCCGGCAGCGCGTCAAAGCGCGGCTCGCTGCGGCCCGTTGAACGGAGCGACGCTTCGAATGACCTACGTGGTTAATGACGGCTGCATCCGCTGCAAATACATGGATTGCGTCGAGGTATGCCCCGTCGACTGCTTCTATGTCGGCGAGAACATGCTGGTGATCCACCCGGACGAATGCATCGATTGCGGCGTCTGCGAGCCGGAATGCCCTGCCGACGCGATCCTGCCCGATACCGAGCCCGGCACCGAGAAATGGGTCGAGATCAACCGCAAGTTCGCGGAACAATGGCCGAACATCACCCGGAAGGGCGAGCCGCCCGCCGATGCCGATGAGTTCAAGGGCGTCGAGGGCAAGTTCGAGAAGTATTTCTCGGAAAGTCCCGGCAAGGCCTAAGGGCCTGATTCGGCGGCTTTATTGTTCCACTGCCGAGGTCTCGGCGCGGGTCTGCTTCGGCCCGGCGCCGCTGCGGCAATTGCTAAAGTCGTATATTTCTGTTATATTTCCGAAACTTGGTTAAGTCGTCTGACCCTTCTCTTGAAGGGTGACGCAATGATCGGGCGCTGGCGCCCGAATCCGGTCAGGGGAAGGTCGGATGGGTGGCCCCGCTTGCGGGCGCGGGCCCCGGCATGCGTCGCATGAGGCCGGATGGCGAGAGATAGCGAGACTCGGAAAATGGCGAATCGCACGAAGGCCAAGACCCGCGCGGTCAAGGGCAAGAAGCCGGCGAAGGCCAAGCACAAGGCTCCGGCCAAGAAAAAGATCGCGTCAAAAAAGGAAAAAATGGTGACCAAGAAGAAAGCGGGCGGCGCGAAGCCGAAGGCGCCGACCAAGCTCAAGCTCGTGCATAGCAAGCCGGCGGCTGCGCCGGCGAAATCGCCGCCGACCGCCAAGCCGGCCCTGAAGCCGGCGCCGAACGGCAAGCCCGTGGTGAAGTCGGTGCTGAAGCCGACCGTCGATCCGAAGACGAAGCCGGTCGCGAAGGCGCCCACGAAGGAAGAGATCGTCTTCAAGGCGGGCGACCATGTGGTCTACCCGACCCACGGCGTCGGCAAGGTGCTCGGCATCGACAAGCAGGAGATCTCCGGCCATTCGCTGCATGTGATCACCGTGCATTTCGAGAAGGACCGGATGACGCTCCGCGTGCCGGTCGCGAAGGCGAAGAATTCCGGCCTGCGCCGGCTCTCGAGCCGCAAGACGATGGACACGGCGCTTGCGACGCTGAAGGGCCGCTCGCGCGTCAAGCGCACCATGTGGAGCCGCCGCGCGCAGGAATACGAGGCGAAGATCAACTCGGGCGACCCGGTTTCGATCGCCGAGGTCGTGCGCGACCTGCACCGCAACGCCGATCAGCCGGACCAGTCCTACAGCGAGCGGCAGATCTACCAGGCGGCGCTCGACCGGCTGGTGCGCGAGCTCGCGGCCGTCGAGGAGATCGACGAGCAGGCGGCGACGCAACGGCTTGAGCAGCTTCTGAAGGCTGCCTAAACTCCGGTTCGAACCGAAGGCGCGGCGCAGCCGGCGTTCCGGCCGCGCCGTCGCACTTTCCCAAACGCAAGGCTCGGGGATCGACGGAACCGGTGGCGAACCAGGAACGATTTGCCGTGCTGCATGCCGGCCGCCGCGTCTGGGCGGTCGGCTCGGTGCATGGCGAAGCCGAGCGGCTCGCCGCCGTCCATGCCGAGCTCGCCCGCCGCTTCCTGCCGACCGATCGCCTCGTCTATCTCGGCAACTATCTCGGTTACGGTCCCGGGATCCGCGCCACGGTCGACGAGCTGCTGCGTTTCCGCCGCGAGCTGATCGCCTGCCCCGGCATGTTCTCCTACGACGTCGCCTATCTGCGCGGCAGCCAGGAGGAGATGTGGCAAAAGCTGCTGCAGCTCCAGTTCGCGCCCAATCCGCGCGAGGTGCTGCAATGGATGCTGCAGCGCGGCGTCGATGCGACCCTCGCGGCCTATGGCGGCGAGCCGAACCAGGGTATGGCGGCGGCGCGCGACAGCGCGCTCACCCTCACCCGCTGGACCTCGACCGTCCGCAGCGCGATGCAGCGCGAGCCCGGGCACTATCCGTTGATGACGCATCTCCGCCGCGCCGCCTACACGGCCGACGGCGCGCTCCTCTTCGTCAATGCGGGCGTCGATCCGGAGCGGCCGCTTTCGGCGCAGAGCGACGCGCTCTGGTGGGGCGCCAGCGGCTTCGCCAACCTCGCCGAGCCCTATGGCGGGTTCGGCCGCGTGATCGCCGGTTTCGATCGGGACCATCCGGGGCTCGCGCTCGGCAACCATCGCGCGACGGTCGATGGCGGCGCCGGGTTCGGCGGCCCGCTGCTTGCCGCCTGCTTCGACCATGCGGGCGAGCCGGTCGATCTGATCGAGGCTTAGGCTTCCCGCGCTTGCGGGGGCTCAGCCGAGGCGATAGACCTCGACCGGCTCCGGGAATCCCGCGACGTCGAGCGCGCCCAACGACCGGTAGGGAAGCCGGTCGCCGATCCAGGCGATGGTCGTCGCGCTCGCCAGGATCACCGCGTCGGCCCCGTCGTCGAACTTGCGCGCGAGCTGCTCCAGCCGCTGCGCGAGGTTCACCGTGTCGCCGATGAGGGTGTAGTTGATGCGGCCGGGCGCGCCGATATTGCCGGCGACCGCGCGGCCGCTATGGATGCCGATGCGGATCCGGACCGGGTTCAGGCCCTTTCGCCGGCGCCGGTCGTTGTCCGCCTTCAGCTTCTCGCCCATGGCGAGCGCCGCGCGGCAGGCATGGAGCGCATGCTCGTCGTTGGCCACCGGCGCGCCCCAGAAGGCCATCACCGAATCGCCGATATATTTGTCGACCGTGCCGCTCTCGGCCTCGATCTCGCCGGCGAGGATCTGGAAATGCCGGTTGAGGAAGGTCGCGAGCCGCGGCGGGCGAAGCCGGTGCGCGATCTGCGAGAAGCCGATCACGTCGGTGAAGAGCACGGTGAGCTCGCGCTCGACCGGGGCGAGGCCCGTGCCGCCCATTCGCAGCAGCCGCTTCACGAGCGAGCGGGGGACATAGGTCTCGAACCAGATGAGCCCCGCGCGCATCGCGTTGAAGGCGCGGGCCGCGCGATCGAGCTCGGCCAGCATGCTGCCGGGAAGCGGCGCCGTCTTGTCGAAATCGAGCCTGGCGACACGCTGCGCCGCGTCGGCGAGGCGGCCGATGCCGCCCGCCAGCATGCGGCTGAGCAGCACCGCGACCACCAGCGAGATCGCTACGGCGGCGAAGCTCGCCAGCAGCGCATATTGCAGCCGGTCGAGGATCGCCGTCGCCCGCGCCGCCGGGAAATAGCGGCCGATCCGCCACGGCACCCGGTCGTAACGCTGCAGCTCGTAATAGAGCAGGATGTAGCGCGTGCCGTTGACCGCGAGATGGCGCCCCCGCAGCTCGTCGGAGGCGAGCGGCGGCCCGGCGGGGTCGCCATCGCCGCGGAGAAAGGCGGCGATCACGGGATCGCCGATATCGCCGACCTGTGGCACCGGCCGATCGGGCGAGAGGCCGCGCGTGCCGCCGGCGAGCGCGGGATGACCCAGCACCTCGCCCTGGCCGCGCAGGACGAAATCGACCGATTCCGGATCGATCCCCGCGCCGCCGCGACGGGAGATCGCCGCGATCGGCACGCCGGCGATGGTGATGCCGAGATAGCGCCCGTCGCGCTTCACCGGCGCCGAGACCAGCACGAAGCTCGTGCCGAAGGAAGGCACGTAGCTGATGCCGCGCCAGCCGAAATGAGTCTCGGTTTCGCCCTCCTCGACGGCGCGGGCGAGGTCGGGCCAGGGGGCGAGCCGTGCGCCGGCGCGATGCGGGGCGGAACCCGTGCGGGACATGCCGATCACATGCTGACGCGGATCGACGAAGGCGATGAAGCCGAGCTGCGGCTCGGCGGCGGTCATGCCCTCGAGCAGATCCGCAAAGCCGCCGTCCTTGGGGTCGAGGTCGCCGCGCTCGATGGCGCCGGCGAGATACCGTACGGCGTTCTCGGCGCGCCCGAAGAGCGTGTCGAAGCTCTCCCGGTTGCCGGCCATCGTGGCGCGCACCGTGATCGCCACCAGCTCGTAGGTGTTGCGCCGCGCGATGTCGTAGCCGATCAGCGCGACCGTGGCGGCGGAGACGACGGTGAGCCCGCCGAAGCCCAGCAGAAGGACGAGCAGGATCGAGGGCCGCCAGCGGACCCGCCGGCGCGGCTCTGTCGCGGGCGCCGGCGGATCGAGCGCGGCCTGATCCGATTCGCCGGGCGGCGCGGCGACCTCCGGGCCGCCTCTTGCCGTCCGGGTCTGTTGCGGCTGGGGGCCGGGGCCCGCCTCACTCGACAATCAGCTTCACCCGCTGGCCCGCCGTAAGTCCTTCGCCCGACTCGAGTCCGTTGAGCACACGGAAGCGCTCTTCGCGATAGTCCTCGAAAGGCATCCGGCTCGCAAGCGAAGCGACGCTGTCGCCCGGCTGCACCGTGACGATGCGGATGCGCATCGGCTTGAGCGCCGCCGCCTCCGCGTCGCTCAGGCGGCGGAAGCTGGAGGCGGTGCTCATGAAGGCAGAATCGAGGCTCTGGGCGCCATTGCGGGGGGCGATGCCGAGGAAGCGATAGATCACCCCCGAATTGGCGCGGATCGCGACCAGGCGGGCGAAGGCCGCGCCCTGCCTCGTGTTGACGAGGGCGGTGCCGGTGGCGGCCTCCATGCCGTTGATCTGGGTCCGCTCGAGGCTCTGGAGCTGGATGTTCTTCGCCCATACCCCGCTGATGTAGTTCGCCATGTCGCCGCCATAGCCCTGCCCGCCGCCGTCGAACACGATCTGCGAGCCCTGCGGCCCGATCGCGACCACCGCGTCGGCGCTGTTGTTCAGCACGAAGCCCTGCGGAACCGTGAACTCGATCTTCATCTTCGGATGGGCGAAGCGGCGGCCCTTGATGAAGCCCTGCGAGGGGTCGTCGCCATAGAGCAGCCCGTCGATATGCTGGAGATAGACATCGCGGTTGACGATCGCGTCGGCCGGCGGCTGGCCGGCTTCCTGCACGGCGCGCGCCACGCGATCCGCGGTGCGCGGATGGGTCTGCATGATGTTGAACTGGTCGGCCGCGTTCGGATTGCCGGCGATCGTCGCATCGAGCCGCGCATCGGCCTGCATGCTCGCCAGGAACTCCGACATGGCGCGCGTATCGTAGGCGGAACGGCCGAGATAGCGTACGCCCAGCATGTCCGCCTCGAATTCCTGGTCGCGCGAATAGCTCTGCAGATAGACCTGGGCGCCGGTGCCGGCGAGATTCACGAGGTCGCCGCTGCCGGTGGCGACGCCGAGCCCGATGAGACCGATCTGCGTGAGGATGGAGCTGCTGTAGCGCTCCGCCGAATGGCGCGCGGTGATGTGGCCGATCTCGTGCGCGATCACGCCGCCGAGCTCGGCCTCGTCGTTGGCGAGCGCCAGCAGGCCGCGCGTCACGTAGATGTAGCCGCCGGGCACCGCGAAGGCGTTGACGATCGGCGAGTTGAGCACGGTGAAGGTGAATCGGAGGTCGGGCCGCTCGGACTTGGCGGCGAGCCGGTTGCCGAGATCCTGCACATAGGCCGCGAGCGCGGGCCCGCCCGACGTGCCGCCGAACTCCTCCAGGATCTTCGGATGGTTTTCCCGCCCGACCTGCATCTCGTCGCCTTCCGACATGAAGCCGGTGAAGCTCGAGCGGCCCGTCGCGGGGTTGACCGAGCAGGCTGCGGTCAACGCGGCGAGAGCCAGCGCCGCTGCCGCGGCCAGGATGCGGATGCTCTTGCGGGGACGGATCGTCATCGTCATGGCTCAAGAACCTCGATCTGCTCGGGATGGGTGATGTCGATCATCGGACCGTTGAAGGATTCGATCCAGCCGCGCGCGCGAACGCGGCGGCCCTCGAGCGCCGGAAGGTCGAGCCCCTCCGCGGCGCAGAGCCTGCGGGCGCGCGAATCGGCGACGAGCGTGAAATCGGTGCGCCAGTCGGCGCCGAAATTGAGATAGCTGTTGCTGCGTTGCTCGGCGACGGCCAGCACCCTGCCTTCGACGAGCTGGTAGCTGTCGATATCCGCTTCCGTCTCGCGCGGCTTGCGGATCCGGTACCAGTCGAGCGCCCAGATGCCGCGCCTCGCGGCGCGCGCGGCCCCCTCGCGCTCGAGCAGCTCGGGGACCAGCGCGCGATTGTCGGCAAAGCTGTAGGTTCGCGCCAGGCCGCGCGCCAGCATCGCGCCCTGGACCCATTCGCCGTCGCCGCGAACGAGGTGCGCCAGCACGCGACCATAGCGGTCCATGCGAGCCCCGCCATAGAAGAGCTGAAGCGTCTCGCCGAGCGCCAGCTCCGCGAGCGCGGCCTTCGCCTCGGGCGCCAGCGGCCAGGTCGGAAAATCGGGCCGGCCCAGCGGCAGCTTCGGCGCCTGCAGCCCGACGAGCCGCACCTCGCGACCGTCCTCGAGCCGCAGCGTGTCGCCGTCGACGATTTCGACGGCGCGCGCCTTGCCGCCCGCTTCGAGGTCGCGCGGGACCGCCGCCATCGCCTCAGGCGCCGCCGCGGTGAGCGGAAAAGCCGCGGCGATTAGGAGTTTGAGGGCGTTTCGCCTTGTTGTACTGTGCGCGGCGCAACGCGCCGGGAGCGGCGTCGCGCCTCGCGCCGGAAAGCGGCGGCCGGGTCTGTGGGGTAGCATCGCGTTGGGCGCCATGGTTGACACAGCATTCTATCCGCAGATCGAACCCTACGACACCGGGATGCTCGCGGTCGGCGGGCCGCATAAAATCTACTGGGAGCAATCCGGGAACCCCTCGGGGGTTCCGGTGGTTTTTCTCCATGGCGGGCCGGGAGCGGGCGCAAGCCCGGCGCACCGCCGTTTTTTCGATCCCGCCCATTACCGGATCGTGATCTTCGACCAGCGCGGCGCCGGCCGTTCCAAGCCGCTCGGCGAGATTGCCGGCAACGACACCCCGAGCCTGATCGAGGACATCGAACGGCTGCGCACTCATCTCAGCATCGAGCGGTGGCATGTGTTCGGCGGCTCCTGGGGCTCGACGCTCGCCATAGCCTATGCCGAGCATCATGCCGACCGTGTCATGTCGCTCTGCCTGCGCGGCATCTTCCTCTGCCGCAAGAGCGAGATTCAATGGTTCCTCTACGGCATGCGCCATTTCATGCCGGAATCCTGGCGCGAGTTCGCCGGTCATCTGCCGGAGGAGGAACGCGGCGACCTGCTCAAGAACTACTATCGCCGCCTGATCGATCCGGATCCGGCCGTCTACATGCCCGCGGCGCGGAAATGGAGCGTCTATGAGGCGCGCGGCTGCACCTTGCTGCCGAGCCCGGAGACGATCGACGCCTTCTCGACGGACGTGGTGGCGCTCGGCATCGCGCGCATGGAAGCGCATTACTTCACCCACGGCATCTTCCTGCCGGAAAACTTCCTGCTCGACAACGTGCAGCGCATCCGCCACATCCCCGGCGTGATCGTGCAGGGCCGCTACGACCTCGTCTGCCCGCCCAACTCGGCCGACGATCTTCGCCAGCTCTGGCCCGAGGCCGAGTTCATCATGATCCCCGACGCCGGCCATTCGGCGATGGAAACCGGCATCCGCTCGGCGCTGGTCGCGGCGATGGACCGCTTCCGGCGGCTGCGTTAGCGCCCGCGCATGCGCGGGGCCGCAATAGCCCGGCGGTGTCCATGAACGAGGCGGAGCGCCGCAAGCAGGTCATCGAGGCGCGCGAGACGGACCTCCGCCGCTGGTCGGATCCGGCGCAGCTCGAGGCGGCCTGGGAAGCGCGCTCGCGCGTCGCGGCAGATTTCGTGCCGGCGGGCACGCGGCTGCTGGATATCGGCTGCGGCGCCATGGCGCTCGAGCGTCATCTGCCCTTCGGCTGCCGCTACCAGCCCTGCGATGTGGTGGCACGCGACGCGCGCACCATCGTCGCGGATCTGAACGGCGGCGGCATTCCGGCGGCGGCGGTCGCGGCTTCGGATCTCGTGACCATGCTCGGCGTCTGGGAGTATCTCTATGACCCGGACGCCGTCTTCGCAGCCTTGGCCGCGACGGGCAAGCCGATCCTCTGCAGCTACTGCGCGACCGACCTCGCGCGCGGCCTCGATCGCCGCGCCCTCGGCTGGGTCAATGACCTCACGCTGCAGGGCTTCGTCGATCTCGCCGGTCGCCATGGCTATCGCCCGGCGATCGTCGGGCAGCTCGACGGGCTGCAATGCCTCTTAAAGCTCGTGCGCGAGCCGTTTGCGCCGCTGCCGCCGCGCCGCCGGGTGCATGTGCTCTCCTGCCTCGAATACGGGAATTTCGGCGACCGGCTCGGCTTCCATCTGCTGAACGATCTCCTCCCGCCCCATGTCGAGGTGAGCTGGGGCTCTCTCGTCGATCTGACGGAGATTCCGGACGACATCGATCTTCTCGTGGTCGGCCTCGGCAACAGCCTCTTCGGCCGCCTGCTCAACGACCGGCTGCTGGCGGCGACCGGGAAGGCGAAGCGCAGCATCGGCATCTTCGGCACGCAGTTCCGTCCGCATCTCGATACCGGCAAGCTCTCGGCGTTGCTCGATCGCCTGACCCACTGGTATGCGCGATATGAAGAGGATCTGCGGCTCTATGGTCGCGACCGCCGCAATGCGAGCCATCTCGGCGATTGGCTGATCGACGCTTTCCCCATGGCGATCGCGACCGAGGACGCGCTTCTCACCATCGGCGACGAAGTGCTGGAGAACCAGCCGATGGATCGCACCATCCAGCAGATCCAGCGCCATCGCCGGGTGCATTCGACGCGGCTGCATCCGCTGCTCTGCGCCCTCACCAGCGCGACCGAGGTCTCCTATACGGAGCAGGCATCGCCCCGCAACGCGGCCGTGCTCTCCGGCAAGTTCCGCGCCCTGCTGATGGATGTGTTCGAGCAGAGCTATCCGCCCGCGAGCTTCTGGCGCGTCGATCGCGAGCGGGTGATGCGCTACAAGGCGCGGGTGCGCGCCAACCTGGATGGGCTTCGGGCCGACATCGCCCGGCTGCTGGGCTGAGCCCCGCGGGACGGGCCGCTCGCCCCCGGTTTCCCGCCCCGGAAGCAGGGCAGGCGCGTTGCGCGCCACGCCGCCCGCGGACTAAGCTCCGGCCCGGTGTCCCCGTAGCTCAGCCGGATAGAGCAACAGTTTCCTAAACTGTGGGTCGGGTGTTCGAGTCACCCCGGGGACGCCAGTATGCTGCCACTTTCCGAACAATCCGGCGGCAAGCAGGGCTGAGCCAGCAGCCGCGAAAAAATCCAAAGCTGGTGCCGGCGCGACGGGGCTGGGGCACGATTGCCGCGCCGATCCCGACGCGTCGAGGCGCGCTCTGGAAATCCTTCTCGAAAAGGAGGGAGCGCGGCGCATCTCTTCGGGATTCGCTCGCGCGCCGATAGAGACCCGTTAGGGTTGCCTCGCCGTTACGCGGATGCCGGTTGTGGAACCGAGCTCCTGGCGGGCGTGCCGAACGACGGTCACGGAGCCCTGCAGCGCCAACGCCGCCATGATCGCGGCGACGAGCAGATCCGGCCATGCGGTGCCCGTGCCGAATACCCCGATTGCGGCCAGAAGCACCGCGATGTTTCCCAACACATCGTTGCGAGTGCAGACCCAGACGGAGCGCATATTCGCGTCACCGGCGCGATATGCCCACAGCAAGCCGAAACAGACCGCATTCGCCGCCAGCGCGACCAGGCCAATGGTGCCCATCATGTAGGGTTCGGGAACGGCGCCGGTAACGGTGTTCCAAACGATTGTCCCGCAAACCCAGAGGCCGAACGCCCCCATGGTGGCCCCCTTGACGAGAGCGGCCATGGCGCGCGTTCGCAGCGTCATCGCTACGACGGCGAGACTGATCGCGTAGTTGCCCGCGTCCCCGAGAAAATCGAGCGCATCGGCTTGCAGCGAGGTGGAGCCGGCAACGACACCGCCTGCGATCTCGACCAGGAACATGACTGCGTTGATAGCCAGCGCGGCCCAGAGCACGCGCTTGTAGCCGACGTTTCCGCGATGCGGATCGCCGCCGCTGTGGCAATCGTCATTATGGCAGCAACCCGTCACGAGCGGCCTTCCCCGCAGAGCGGAACATCACATCGAGTATATGTTTTCCGCGAGGGAGCAATGCAAGAACCTGGAGGATCTCCGATGACCCCGGTCCTGTTGGGGACATTCCGCTCGGTAGAGCGGCAGGCGCCGACCGCTCCCCGCTATGGAGCCGGCCTATTTACCCGGACGATGGAAGACGAACACGCCGCGATCGCGATCGAAATACGGCTTGTCGCAGGCGGTCAGCAGGAGCGGCATGGCAAGCGCCAGGGCGCAAAACAGCAGGCCCCAGACCGACGCGCGACGGGCGTCGGCGACGCGGGCTTTCCTTGGCTGAAGCGGTGACCGCATTCGGTGCCCCCTGGCTCGGGATCCGCGGCAAATCGGCACGGTGACTGCAGGATAGGGCAAGAGGCGGGATGCGGGAAGCCGGGTCGAACGGACCGGGCCGCGGAGCCGGATCGCATGCGATGATGTCGATAGAGCGGCTGCGCCGTCGATGCGCGAGGATGGCGATGCGCGAGGACGGCGATGCGGGCAGCCGTGAGCTTTGCCGGCCGACAGTGCTGCCCACAGGGGGGGTTCCCATGCGTCGCTTCTTCCGGAACAACGGGCTCTCGATCTGCCTTGCCCTCCTGTTCCTCGCCTTCTGGGCCGGTCAGACCGCGACCGGCTTCGAGGTTTTCAACGCGGATCTGCGCGAGCATGGGGCGACGCCGCTTTCCTTCTCCGCCTATCTCGCGAGCGCCCATTTCTTCGAGGCGACCGCGGAGAACTGGGAAAGCGAGTTCCTGCAGATGGCGGCCTATGTCGTGCTGACGGCCATCCTCTTTCAGAGAGGCTCGGCGGAATCGAAGGATCCGGACGATCCGGCGGTGGAGGGCGACCGGATCGCCGCCGGTAAATCCGTTCCGCCGGACGCGCCCTGGCCGGTGCGGCGCGGCGGCTGGGTTCTGGCGCTCTACAGCCATTCGCTCGGGCTCGCGCTGTTCCTCTTCTTTCTGCTGAGCTTCGCGGCCCATGCGGTCAGCGGCTGGCGGCTCGAGAATCTCGAGCGGACCGAGCATGGCGAGACGACGCAGCCTTTCGGCGATTTCTTCGCAAGCGCGATCTTCTGGTTCCAGTCGCTGCAGAACTGGCAGAGCGAGTTTCTGGCCGTGCTCTCGATCGTGCTGCTTTCGATCGTGCTGCGGCAGAAGGGTTCGCCGGAATCGAAGCCGGTGACGGCGCCGCACCGCCGGACCGGCTAAGCGTCGGCCTCGGGCTTCCCTGGCCGGAAACGCCCTTCGCTGCCTCATGCCGGAAGAGGGCGCGGGATTGCGCCCTGAAATCCTTGCCCGGCGCGAAAATGCCCGCCACGAAGGTGAAGGTTGGGCCCGTCGGTGACCCTGCCGAAGGGACGATCGCGTCGGGCGGGCCAAGGCCCGGGAACGGGAGCTCGGCTGCCGCCCCCGGGGTGACGAAAGCCGCGCCATGGCTCGTGCCCGATGCGCATCCGGATTGTCGTCCTCCGGGCGAGGCCATATACAGGATAGCGAAACCGAGTCCACGCGCCCGGGGGAGCGCGACGGAATGGTCCACGCGGCACCGCTCATCACGACGATCGTCAGCGGTCTCGTGCTCGCCTTCGTGCTGGGCGCGCTCGCCGATCGGCTCCGCATATCGCCGCTGGTCGGGTATTTGCTCGCCGGGGTGCTGGTCGGCCCCTTCACCCCGGGGTTCGTCGCCGACCAGGGGCTCGCCCGCCAGCTCGCCGAGATCGGCGTCATCCTCCTCATGTTCGGCGTGGGGCTGCATTTCTCGCTGAAGGACCTGCTTGCCGTGCGCTGGATCGCCATCCCCGGCGCGGCCATCCAGATCCTCCTGATCACCCCGATGGGCATGGGGCTTGCCTGGTTCCTCGGCTGGTCGGCCGGCGCCGGGCTCGTCTTCGGCCTCTCCCTCGCGGTCGCCAGCACGGTCGTGGTCCTGCGCGTGCTGGAGCAGAAGCGCCTCGTCGACAGCGAAGCCGGCCGCATCGCCATCGGCTGGCTCATCGTCGAGGATGTCGCGATGGTGATCGCGCTGGTGCTGCTGCCGGTGTCGATCGGGCTGCTCAAGACCGAGGGCGCGGCGTCGGCGGACCTGCTGCCGCTTTCGGAGATGCTGCTGCCGCTCGGCATCACCCTCGCCAAGATCGCGGCTTTCGTCGGGATCATGCTGCTGATCGGACGACGCATCATCCCCTGGATCCTGCACCACATCGCGCATACCGGTTCGCGCGAGCTCTTCCGCCTCGCCATCCTCGCGATCGCGCTCGGCGTCGCCTATGGCTCGGCCGAGCTGTTCGGCGTGTCCTTCGCGCTCGGCGCCTTCTTCGCCGGGATGATTCTCAGCGAGTCCGAGCTGAGCCAGCAGGCCGCCGCGGAATCCCTGCCGTTGCGCGACGCCTTCGCGGTGCTGTTCTTCGTCTCGGTCGGCATGCTGTTCGATCCCTGGATCCTGGTCGAGGATCCCTGGGCGGTGGTGGCGACCGTGCTCATCATCGTGGTGGCGAAACCCGCCATGGCCATCGCGATCGGCGTCGCCTTCCGCCTCCCGGCCGAGGTCACCCTCATCATCGCCGGCACGCGCGCGCAGATCGGCGAGTTCTCCTTCATCCTGGCGGGGCTGGGCCTCAGCCTCGGACTTCTGCCGGAACATGGGCGCGACCTCGTGCTGGCCGGCGCGATGCTCTCGATCCTGGTCAATCCGATCTTCTTCGCCGTCACCGCGCGCCTCCGGCCGCGCTTCGAGCGATCGGCGGCCCTCGAGGACGGTCCGACCGAGCGGGCACCGGAGCTGCCGGTGAGCGCGCTCGAGGACCATACGGTCGTGATCGGCTCCGGCCGCGTCGGGAGCCTGCTCGGCGATGCGTTGCGGCAGGCGGGGCGGACCTTCCTCGTGATCGAGGACCGGCGCGAGCGGATCGAGCAGCTCCGCGAGGAAGGCATCGAGACGATCATCGGCAATGCCGCCTCGCCCGAAGTGCTGGCCGCCGCCAATCTCGGCAAGGCGCGGCAGCTCTTCATCGCCATTCCGAACGGCTTCGAGGCCGGACAGATCGCCGAGCAGGCGCGCGCCCTGAACCCGTCGCTGGAGATCGTCGCCCGCGCCCATTCCGACGCCGAGGTCGAGCATCTCGACAGCCATGGCGCCAATCTCGTCATCATGGGCGAACGCGAGATCGCCCGCGCCATGATCGAACGCGCGCTCGATCGCACCTTGCCGGCGGCGGACCACGAACGCGCGCTGCCGCGGATGGAGCCCGCCTGAAGCTCCCGGCGGCGGAGAAGGGTCCTATTTCCGCCCGGTGAAGCGCCGCACGCGCTCGGCCGCCTCGGGCCGCCCGAAGGACTCGATGGTGATGCGCTCCTCATGCTGGAGCGCGCGGGCGAGGCGATCGTCGAGCTCCGCCGTCATCAGCCGCTTGAGCCGGCCCACCGAGAAGCGCGATTTCTGCGCAAGCGTCGCCGCAACCTCGATCGCCTTCGGCAGGCATTGCGGCTTCGGCACCACCCAGTTGACGAGGCCGAGCGTGGCGAGGCGCGCCGCCGACTGGCGCTCTCCCAGCAGCAGCAGCTCCATCGCGCGCTGATGCCCGATCGCCTGCGGCAGCAGATGGGTGACGCCGCCCGTCGTGAACTGCGCCCAGTCCATCTCCGGGAAGAAGGCGACGAGGTCGTCCGCCACCACCACCAGGTCGCAATTCAGCATCCATTCGAAGCCGCCGCCGACGGCGAAGCCCGCGGCCGCGCCCACCACCGGCTTTTCCGCGAACATGAGGTCTCGGGTGATCTGCTGGATGGCGCGGATATGGGCTTCGCTCGCCGCGGCGTCGCGGGTCTGGATCTCGAACTCCTTGAGATCGTCGCCGGCGCAGAAGGCGCGCCCGGCGCCGGTCAGCACCACCGCGCCCACCGCCTTGTCGGCCATCGCCGCGGCGAGTGCCCGATGGAGATCGGCGAGCAGCGTGCCGCCGATTGCATTGAGCCGCTCCGGGCGGTTCATCGTGACGATGCCGACGTCGCCGCGTCGTTCGAAGAGGGCTGCGCTCATCGCGAGGGACTCCGTTCGATCCAGTTGGTCTTTCCGGCGGTGCGCGGCAGGGTCTCGGCCGCCACCATCCGCACGCGGGCGGCGGCGCCGATCTGGCGCCGGATCGCGGCCTCGATCTTCCGCGCCGCGTCTGCCCAACCGGACTCCGCCGATCCGGCCGCAGCCTCCACCGTGAGCTCAATCCGGTCGTAGGGGCCGGGGCCGGCAAGCGCGATGCGGAAATGGCCGGTGCTGAGCGCCTCGAGCCCGGCGAGCACGGCCCGGACGGCGGTCGGGAAGACGTTGACGCCGCGCACGTTGAACATGTCGTCGGTGCGGCCGGTGACGCGGAATCGCCAGGCGCTGCGCCCGCAGCCGCAGAGGCCGTCGCCGGTCACGGTCAGGATGTCCCGCGTGCGGTAGCGCAGCAGCGGCTGGCATCGCTTGCCGAGATGGGTCGCGACGAGCTCGCCGACCGTGCCGGCGCGGATCGGCAGCCGCTCGCCGGTCGCGGGATCGAGCAGCTCCGCGAAGACCGCGTCGCCGGCATGGAAATGCAGATCCTCCGTCGTCTCGCACTGGCTGCCGAGGATCGAGAGCACCTCGGAGAGGCCGTAATTCGCGTTGCGCACGCGGAAGCCCCAGACCGCCTCCAGCCGCCGGCGGAAGCTCGGATTGTCGAGCCCGGGCTCGCCGCCGAAGAGCGCCAGGGTGAGGCCGAGGTCGCGGGGCGCGATCCCGCCTTCCTCGGCCAGCAGCTTCTCGAGGAGTGCCGGATAGGACGGGGTGCAGGAGATCGCGTTGGCGCCGAGCTCGCGGATCGCTGCGATGAGCTCGCGGGTGTTGCCGACGCCGAAGGGGATCACCGTCGCGCCCGCCGCTTCGAGGATCAGATGGTCCGTCACCCCGCCGGTCCAGAGGCAGTAATTGAGGCAATGCACCACGCGGTCGCCCGGGCGCAGCCCCGCCGACCGCATGGCGCGCGCGCCGACGGCGGCGGTCGTGGCGGCGTCCGACGCGGTCTGCGCCATCACCAGGGCGCGCCCCGTCATGCCGGAGGTCCGGTGCAGCCGGACGATCTCCGTCTCTGCGCAGGCGACATGCTCGCCATAGGGCGGGCGGCGCTCCTGGGTGAGGCGGATCGTCTCCTTCTCGGTCAGGGGAAGGGCCGCGATGCGGTCGAGATCCATCGGCGCCGCGAGGGCCGCACCGAGCCGTTCGCGATAGAGGGCGGAATTGCTGCCGAGATAGGCCCATTGCGCAGCGAAGCGCGTTTCCTGCAGCCGGCGCAGCGCGGCAGGGTCGAGGGTCTCGATCTCGGGATGCAGCAGGTCGGCGGCGGCCATGGGGATCGACGAGGGTGGGGAAAGGCCGATTACCCCATGGCGGGCGCGCGGAGGCAACCCGCTTCTCCGCCGGCGCCCGGGCCGGTGGAACGGCGCCGTTGCGAAGGCGCCCATGCGTCTTCGCAAAGGGCGTCTTCATCGTCGCGCGCCTTGCGAGAACGGGGAAAGCGCCGGGTGCTGCCTCAGGCGGCGATGCGGTCGGGCGGCAGCTCGATGGTGACGGTGGTGCCCTTGCCGATCTCGCTCTGGAGGTCGAGGCGGCCGCCATGCAGCTCGGTGAGAGCGCGGCTGATCGAGAGGCCGAGGCCGCTGCCGGGCTGCTTCTTCGCGATATGGCTGTCGACCTGGCCGAACCAGGCGAGCGCCCGCGGGATGTCGTCGGCGCTGATGCCGATGCCGGTGTCCTGCACGCTGCAGGTGAAGGAGCCGTCCTTGCGCCGCTCGACCCGCACCGTGATATGGCCGCCGGGCTGGGTGAACTTGATGGCGTTCGACAGCAGGTTGAGCAGGATCTGCTTGAGGGCGCGCTTGTCCGCCTTGACCGGCGGGCAGTTCGACGCGACGACGACCTCGACCTCGACGCCGGCTTCGCGGGCGCGCTCGCGTACCAGCCGGACCGTCACGTCGGCCAGCTCCTGCACGTCGACCGCTTCCTCGGCGAGCTCGAACTTGCCGGCCTCGATCTTCGACATGTCGAGGATGTCGGAGATGATCTCGAGCAGCAGCGCGCCGCTGTCGTGGATGTCTTGCGCATACTGGACGTATTTCTTGTGGCCGACGGGGCCGAAGAACTCGTCCTTGATGACTTCCGAGAAGCCCAGGATGGCGTTGAGCGGGGTGCGCAGCTCGTGACTGACATTGGCGAGGAAGGTCGATTTCGCCTGGCTCGCCACTTCGGCCTGTTCCTTGGCGCGGGTGAGGTCGACGTTGGTCGCCTCGATCGTCTTGAGGTGCGCGAGATTGATGGCGCGTGCTCGCTCGATATGCTGGATCACCAGCAGCGACAGCAGCGCCATGAGACCGAAGCCGCCGAGGGTCGCCGGCAGCACACGGCCGATCAGCGCCTCGCCGGGCATCTCCGGCTGCCAGACGAGGGCGCCGAGCGAACGGCCGTCCTCGGCCGTAAGGTCGAGCCGCGCCTTCTGGTCGCTGCGCGGCGTCGGGGTCCAGGCGAGATCGGTGATCTGGTAGTCCGCCGCGAGCGCACCGAGATAGTCCGCGTCGAGCGCGCGCAGATAGATGAGGACGCTCGCGGGCTCGTCGCGGCTCGGCTTGCGGCCCGGGGTGGCGTAGGAGATGGCGGTCGCCGAAATGAGATGGGGAATGCCGTCGAAGTCGATCACGCCGGTGATCGGCATCGGCCCGTCTTCGGGCGCGAAGCCGGCGGCGGCGTTGGCGCGCGCATGCTCGACCAGGTTGAAGAGACCGGTCGCGTAGATCCGCTCGGGGTCGATCTCGGCCTGCTCGCCGTGGATATAGGCGAGCGACGCGGTGTTGTCCGCCCCGACGACGATGGCGGCGGTGACGCCGAACACCTCGGCGAGATAGGGCCCGAGCGCGTCGTCGGCCCAGGCCTGGTCGAGCTCCTCGACGATATAGGTCATCGCGTCGTCCCAGTAGGCATAGTCGACGTTCTGTCGCGCCAGGTCGCGAAGCCGCGCGCCGAGCATCGCCTGGGTGAGCTTGATGGATTTGTCGAGAGCGATCCTGTCCTGGCCGCGGGCGGCGACGATGGTGAGGGTGCCGACCGCGAGCGCGCCGATCAGCAGCAGCGCCACGACGATGAGGGCGGGCCAACGGGTCAGGATCGGCTTGAAATTCACGGACATGGCATTCGGTAACCGATGTCGATCCCAGTTCAGCGGGCCCGGGCGCGGTCTTCGAGGGTCGGCACGATCCGCCCGGACGGGGCGATTATTCGCGGGCAAATCTTAAAAGAATCGAAATTACGAGGGGTTTGGGGAGATTCCGGGCCCTCGACCGCCGACAGCCTGTCGGCGTTAATCTTTCCCGGACCCTGGCGCCGGGCGGCCTCGGCGCCACGCGGCTCGGGCGGCGGGGGGACGCAGGTTTTGCGCCCCTCAGGCCGCCGGACGGGCCCGGCCGAGCCGCCGGTCGGCCGGGAAATGCAGCGTCACCCGGGTGCCTTCGCCCTTCCGGCTGTCGATCTCGAGCCGGCCGCCATGGAGCTCGACGAAGCGCTTGGTGATCGAGAGGCCGAGGCCGCTGCCGCCATAGCGCCGGGCGATCGAGCTGTCGACCTGCACGAAGGGCTTCAGCGCCATCTCGATCTCCTCCTCGCTCATGCCGATCCCGGTGTCGGTGACGGTGAGGGCGATATCGCCTTCGGGGCCGGTGGTGCCGGCGAGCTCGACCGTGCCGCGATCCGGCGTGAACTTGATGGCGTTCGAGAGCAGGTTGAGGATCATCTGGCGCATCAGCCGGTCGTCCGCGCGGATCTCGCCGAGGGCGGAGAGGTCGGAGGCGTCGATCCGGAGCTTCTTGCGCTCGGCCTGCGACGACATGAGATGGACGCAAGCCTCGGCGACGGCCGCGATCGTCACCCCGTCCTCATGCAGCTCGAAGCGCTGCGCCTCGATGCGCGAGAGGTCGAGGATGTCGTTGATGAGGCTGAGCAGGTGCTGACCGCTCTCGTGGATGTCCTCGGCATATTCGCGATAGCGCGGATGGCCGATGGGGCCGCGGATCTCGCTCCGCATCAGGTCGGCGAAGCCGATGATCGCGTTGAGCGGCGTGCGCAGCTCGTGGCTCATGGTGGCGAGGAACTCGGTCTTGGCGCGGTTCGCGTCCTCGGCCCCGGTCTTCGCCTCCATCAGCCGCTCGGAAAGCTCGCCGAGCGCCTTGCGTCCGGCTTCGGTCGCGCGGAACTGCTGCACCAGCATCGCGGCGAAGACGAGCGTGCTGCCGAAGAGCCCGGCCAGCAGCGCGGCCAGGATCGAATACAGATTGCCGAGCCGCTCCCGCGAGCTCTGCGTGCGCTGCGCCACGATCTGGGTGACGCTGGAAGCGAGACGGCTGACGGATTGCTCCACGGCCGGAATGCCGGCGGCAAGATCGGCGCGCGCGTCCAGATTGCCGCCGGAGAGGCGGCCGATGACGGGCTCGAGATACTGCACCGCCGCGCGCGTTCGCAGCATCTGCGCGACGAAGCTCGAATCCTCGAGCAACGGGCGGCTGTCATTGCCTTCCGCCAGCAGCTTCAGCCGGCTGTAGAAGATGTCGTACTGAAGGCGGAGCTGCTCGACGTTGCCGGGCGAGGGCGAATGGATGACGAGGCTCGAACGCTCCTGGAAGCGGGCGAACTCGACCTGGAGCTGCGTCGCGACGAAGGTGATGTTCTCCTGCGGCCCGCGCGAGATCGCCTGGTGCTCGCGCAGGATGAGCGCGAAGGCGATGACGACGGTGATCGAGAAGAACACCGCCATGATGCCGAACACCCAGTGCGCCCAGCGCACCGGCAATCTGGCGAAGGGCCGGAACAGCAGGCTGTCCGGAAATCCGCGAAAGGCGACCTTCGGCCGCAACGCCATCGACATCACTCGCTTCCCCCTTCCGCCTCGCCATGGCGGCCCAACGCGTTCCGGCCGAGCGATGCGCCGTTCGGTATGTTGTCGACGCTACGCTGCCGCAGCACCTCGGGCGTGCCGATCGCCGCCATGGTTTCGCCTTCCGGCGCGACCGCCGGCGGCGCTTCGGATTCGCTCGCTGCGCCGCTGGCGGGCGCGATCTCGGCAAGGGCTGCCGCCGCCGCTTCGCTCGCGGCCGTCTCCTCGGGCCCGGTCGGGATCGACGCGGGCGCTTCCGGCGCCGGCGCCGCGGCGACCTCAGCGTCGGCGGCCTCGACCGCAGGCGCCTGCGGCAACGGCAGGGTCGCGAGCGCGGCGGTGCCGTCGGCCGGTACCGTCGGCTCGACCGGCGCGCCGACCTCGAGCTCCGCGAGCTGCCAGACGGATCGGGTATAGACCGCCTCGGTCTGCAGCACCGGATCCTCGTCGAAGGGATAGAGCACCAGGATCGGGCCCATGGTGCGCACGGTCAGATACTCCCCGTCCTTCTTGAGGGCGAGGATCACGTCGTGCGCGGCCGGGTCGCTCGCCGGGATCTCGGCCACATAGTCGTTGAGCGCGCTCGCGCGGATGGTGTCGCCCTTGGCGCCGACCAGCCGCAGCACGTCGCGCAGCAGCACGCCCTCGAACTCGGAAACGCCGTGGGTCCAGGGGGTGCGGGTGCGCACCGTCACCATGCCGAGCGCCTGCAGCATCGCCACGTCGAAGAGCGCATGGGTGCCGTCGGTGGTGCGCTCGATATCGCCGCCGATCGTCAGCACCACCGGCCCTTTGGGCTGCGGCAGCCGCTCGCCGGCCACGGCGGTTCCGGTCGGCCAGAGACAGGGCCAGAGGACCAGGAGCAGCGCCGCCAGCCGCAGGCGACCTGTCGGCGAAAGCCAGGCCCGTGATGGCCAAGCCGGTGATGGATGGTACGCCATCGGCGAGGGGTCGCCCCTCCCATCTGCGCCGGGAAGCCTGATCTTAAGAAAGATAAACGATGCCGGTACGGCTTCCCCAAAACCGGTCCCAGCACCCCCCGAATCGACCGGCCAGTTGGGATTCTAGGGCCAGAGTCAATGCAAATAAAACAATTTCTTACCCATGTTTGTTAACAACTTCCTCCATTCCTTACCGCAGTCGCCCTTGGCCTCGACCCCGGCGTCGGGATAAGTGAGGGCCGCGAAGGGCGCGCGCCAAACCGTCCCACCGGCCGGGAAGCCCCGGCCAGGAAATCCCAAGCGAAGAGCCCCTCATGGCGGTCGAACCCGTCGTCGATTCCTACTATGCCGCGACCGCCAACCCCGCCCCGGCCCGCCCGCCGCTCGATGGCGATCTCAGCCTCGACGTGGCGATCGTCGGCGGCGGATTCACAGGGCTTTCGGCCGCGCTGGAGCTTGCCCGGCGCGGCTACAAGGTGGCGCTTTTCGAGGCGCGGCGGATCGGCTGGGGCGCCTCGGGCCGCAATGGCGGGCAGCTCAATACCGGCTACCGCATGGGCCCGGCGGCGCTGGTCGAAACCTTCGGCGAGGCCGAGGCGAAGCGGCTCTGGGCGATCGCCGAGGAGGCGAAGCATCTGATCCTCGACCGGGTGCGGGAACATGCGATCCCGTGCGACCTCAAGCGCGGCTCGCTCTACGCCGCGGTCAAGGATGCCGACCTGCCGGAGATCGAGGCGGACCTCGAGGTCGAACGCCGCGTCTTCGGCTACTGCCATGGCCGGCCGCTCGATCGCCGGGAAATGGCGGAGCGGCTCGGCACGGCGCTCTATCGCGGCGGCCGCGCCGATCCGAACGGCGCGCATCTTCATCCGCTGAACTACGCCCTCGGCCTCGCCCGGGCTGCGGAGGCGGCCGGCGCCACGCTTTACGAGGCGAGCCGCGTGACGCGCGTCGATCCCAAGGGGCATGGCCTCACCACCGAGCGCGGGCAGGTGAAGGCGCGCCATGTGCTGCTCTGCTGCAACGGCTATCTCGAGGGGCTGATGTCGCCGCTCGCGGCCAAGATCCTGCCGATCTCGAACTACATCATCGCGACCGAGCCGCTCGGCGAGGCGGCGGCGCGCGCGCTCATCCGGGACGACGTCGCGGTCTGCGACAGCAAGTTCGTGGTGAGCTACTACCGCCTCTCGGCCGACCATCGCCTGCTGTTCGGCGGCGGCGAGGTCTATACGCGGCGCGACCCGCACGACATCAAGGCCTTCGTGCGGCCCTACATGCTGAAGGTCTATCCGCAGCTTGCCAAGGCGCGGATCGACTATGGCTGGGGCGGCCGGCTCGCCATCACCATGAACCGCCTGCCGCATCTGGGCCGGCTCGCGCCGGACCTTTTCTTCGCGCAAGGCTATTCCGGCCAGGGCGTCGCCCTCACCGGCATCGCCGGCAAGCTGATGGCGGAGGCGATCGCCGGCACGGCCGAACGCTTCGACGTCATGGCGCGGCTGCCCCATCGCAGCTTCCCCGGCGGCCGGCTGCTGCGCCATCCGGCGCAGATCCTGGGCATGCTGTTCTACAGCCTGCGCGACCGTCTCTAGTGCCGCGAAGCGGCTGCGGCGGCCGGATTTGCAGGCCGGTTGATCTTGTCGGACGGATGGGGTTTGCTGCGCCCGGTTTGGCGGTTCCCTTGGACGAACGCGCCCGCCCGCGGGGGGATTCCGGACGCAAGATGCAGCCGCTGACGAGCTTCCCGCTGGCCGCCCGGCGCGCCATTCGCGGCGTGCTCATCGACATCGACGACACGCTCTCGAGCGACGGCCGCCTGACCGCCGCCGCCTATGGCGCACTCGAGGCGTTGCAGGCGGCGGGTTTCATCGTGATCCCGATCACCGGGCGTCCCGCGGGCTGGTGCGACATGATCGCCCGCTTCTGGCCGGTCGATGCGGTGGTAGGCGAGAACGGCGCCTTCTATTTTCGCTACGACCGCGCGCAACGGAAACTGCAGCAGCGCTTCCTCGATGACGCGGCGACTCGCGCGGAAAAGCGCCTGCGGCTGGAAGCGCTCGGCCGGCAGATCCTGGCCGCCGTGCCCGGTGCTGCGCTCGCGTCGGACCAGCGCTATCGGGAGAGCGATCTCGCCATCGACTATTGCGAGGACGTGGCGCGGCTCGATGCGCCGGCGATCGACCGCATCCTCGCCCTTTTCCACCAGGCCGGCGCCACCGCGAAGCTGAGCTCGATCCATGTCAATGGCTGGTTCGGGGACTACGACAAGCTCGGCATGACGCAGCGCCTCCTGCGCGAGGTGTTCGCGACCGACCTCGCCGCCGAGCGCGAGCGCTTCGTCTTCGCCGGCGATTCGCCGAACGACCAGCCGATGTTCGCCTTCTTCCCGCATGCCGTCGGCGTCGCCAACGTGGCCGATTTCGCCGGCCGCCTGACCCAGCCGCCGCGCTACGTCACCAGAGGCCGCGGCGGCGAAGGGTTCGCCGAGCTCGCCCGTGCCCTCATCGAGGCGAAGGGCGCCCGATGACCGCGCTCCGGAACGGCCGCGACCAGGTCAAGGGTGCGCTGATCGTGCTCGGGGTGGGCGTGATCTGGAGCACCGGCGGGCTCATTCTGCGCAGCATGGAAAGCGCGACGAGCTGGCAGGTGATGTTCTACCGGTCGATCGGCATGGTGCTCGGGCTTCTCCTCGCGATCGCGATCCGCAATCGCGGCAATCTCGTCGATCCGTTCCGGCGCATGGGCTGGAGCGGGTTCCTGGTCGGCGGCGTGCTCACCTGCAGCACCATCTGCTACGTGCTCGCGATCAACGGTACCACCGTCGCCAACGCGATGTTCGTGATGAGCACGGGGCCCTTCTTCACGGCGCTGCTGGCCTGGATCTTCCTCGGCGAGAAGGTGCGGCCGCTGACCTGGGCCGCGATCGGCGTGGCCATCCTCGGCATGGGGCTGATGAGCGGCGCCGGGCGGGCGGGGGAGGACTGGCATGGGATGCTTTTCGCCGCCGGCAACGCGGTCGCCTTCGCGAGCATCGTGGTGCTGACGCGACATTATCGGGACGTCGATATCGTACCGGCCTTCGTGATCGGCGCCGTCCTGCTCGGGATCATCACCGCGGCCACGACCGATCTCGGCGTCAGCCTGCATGACGCGCTGCTCGGCATCGGCTTCGGCGCCTTCCACAGCGCGGCAGGGCTGGCGCTCCTCGCCATCGGCGCGCGCTATGTGACCGCCGCGACCGCGGGCCTGCTCATGCTGTCCGAGCCGATCCTCTCGCCGATCTGGGTCTGGCTTGCGATCGATGAGACCCCGACCCTCATGGCGCTGGTCGGCGGGCTCTTCGTGCTCACGGCGGTGACCGGCCAGGCGCTTCACAGCTTCTATGACGAACGGCGTGCGACCGGCTGACCCGGGAGCGGCCGCCGCGGATTTGACCCCTGGCGCGGCTCATGCCACCAAGATGACGAGAGGACCGGTGAGGCAGCCATGGCTGAGGCGATGACGGCGGAGCAGCGGCGATCGCGCGCGATCGGCATCGGCGCCCTCCTGGCGGCCGGGCTCTGCCTCAGCAGCGCCGGCATCATTACCCGCCATGTCGAGGCGGCCGACGGCTGGCAGCTCATGTTCTACCGGTCGGTGGGCATGGCGGTCGTGCTGACGGCGATCTTTCTCGTCAAGGAGCGCGGCCGGATCGCGGCGCCCGTGCGTGCCATGGGCTGGAACGGCGTCGCGATCGCGGTGGTGATGGCGGCCAGCATGGTCGCCTATCTCTTCGCCCTGATGCTGACCAGCGTCGCCAACACGATGTTCATCGTCAGCGCCGCGCCCTTCTTCGCCGCCCTGCTGGGCTGGGCCTTGCTCGGGGAACGGGTGCGCCCGCTCACCTGGCTCGCGATCGTGGCGGCGCTTGTCGGGATGGCGGTGATGTTCACCGACGGCTTCCGCTCCGGCAATCCGGCCGGCCTCTTCTCGGCGCTCTTCGCCTGCGTCACCTTCGCGATGATGGTGGTGATGCTGCGCCGCGCGCGCGGCGTGGACATGCTGCCGGCGTTGATCCTCGCCTCGATCATGTCCGGGATCGCCTGCTTTTTCATGGTGGACGACATTGCCATCTCGACCAACGACATGGCGCTCGGGCTCCTGATGGGCGCGGTGCAGACCGCCGGCGGCTTCGGCTTCACCATGATCGGAACGCGCCGCGTCCCGGCCGCCGAAGCCTCGCTGGTGCTGCTCGTCGAGCCGATCCTCTCGCCGCTCTGGGTCTGGATCTTCGTGGCCGAGACGCCCTCGACGATCGCGCTCGTCGGCGGGCTCATCGTGCTGGCGGCCGTCATGCTGCAGGCAGTGGCGAGCGTCGCCTGGGAGCGCCGCGCGGCGGCCGCGTGAGCGGCGGAACGGACCGGGCGTGAGCCGCGAGGGGGAAGAGGCGGAAGCGCTGCCGCGCCCGCTCGGCCAGACCGGCTATCTCGCGGCGGCCGGCTTCGAGGCCGAGCTCCGCGAGGAGCTGGGCGACATCGCCGCCGAACATGGCCGGCTGTTCCTCGCGGACGGCCCGCCGCGCCCGGCTGCCTGGGCGCAGAACCTCTGGCTCGATCCGGTGGAGCTCGCGGTGCCTTCGATCGCCGCTGCGGCGCGGGGCTTGCGCGGGCTGCAGCGAAACTGGGCGCTCTATGACTTCACGCTGCATCGTCGCGCCCGGCTCATTGCCGGGAAGCTGCCGCATGTGAGCGCGAAGCCGCTGGTTTTTCCGGCGGCGGCGCCCATGGCGCCGCTCGGCGGCTGGACCCTGGCGGCGCCGGACCGGCTCATCGCCGCGCCCGCCACCACGAGCCCGTTCCCCAATGGCGAGATCGCCTTCGTCGAGGACCGGCAGGCGCCGCCGAACCGCGCCTATCTCAAGCTCTGGGAGGCGCTGACGCTGCTCGGGCGGCGGCCGGGGCCCGGCGAGCGCTGCCTCGATCTCGGCGCCAGCCCTGGCGGCTGGAGCTGGGTGCTGGCGACGCTCGGCGCCCGGGTCATCGCCGTCGACAAGGCGCCGCTCGATCCGCGCATCTTCGCCATGGCCGGGGTCGAATGGCGGCAAGGCAGCGCCTTCGCGCTCGACCCGGCCGAGATCGGGCCGGTCGACTGGCTCTTCAGCGACGTCGTCTGCTATCCGGCGCGGCTATTGACCCTGGTCGAACGCTGGCTCGCGGCCGGCACGGTCCGGAACTTCGTCTGCACCCTCAAGTTCCAGGGCCCGACCGACCATGCGACGGCGAAGCGATTCGCCGCGATCCCCGGCTCGCGTCTCGCGCATCTCTTCCATAACAAGCACGAGCTCACCTGGATGAAGCTCACGGGGATGAAGCTGGCGGGCCCGAGCGGCGCTATCTGAGCCAGCCTCGGACCTTGCCGAAGAGCGTGCTCTTCGCGTCGGCAAGGCGGTTCACATAGTCGAAATGATCGACCTCCGGCTCCGCAAAGCGCTCGACGCGGACGCCATGCCGCTTCCAGCTCTCGACGAACCGGTCGGTCTGCCGATGGAACTGCTCTGTCTCGCCTCCGCCGAGCGTGGCGAGGACGGGCGCCAGGGTCGCGGGCTTCTTGAAGAGCGGGCTGTAGTCGCGCGCGGTCGCGGCGTCGAGCCCGACCGCCTCGTTGATCTCGGTTTCGCGCAGCGGATCGAGGTCGTAGAGCCCGCTCATCGGGATGCCCGACTTGAGCAGGTCGCGCGGCAGGTCGCTGCCGATCGCCGGCCAGTCGGTCGCGAGCCCCATCGCCGTCAGGTGCCCGCCGGCGGAGTGGCCGCCGAGATTGAAGCGCTCCGGCGCGAGGCCGAGCGACGCCGCGTTGCGCCAGAGCCAGACGATCGCCGTGCGGATCTGCGCCGTGATGACCGGGATGCTGCCGTTCGGACAGAGATTGTAGTTGATGAAGGCGATATCGACGCCGTTCGCGAGGAAGGGCGCCGCCACGAAGCTATAGGCCGACTTGTCGCCGCGCTGCCAGTAACCGCCATGGATATAGGCCAGCAGCGGCGCGCCCTTCCGGCCGGCGCCGAAGAGGTCGATCCGCTCGCGCGGCGCAGGCCCATAGGCGAGGTCGAGACGCCCGCCCGCCTGGTCGCGGAAGGCGGCGCTCCGCGCCGCCCAGTCCTTGCCGATCTGCTCGAAATCGGGCCGGTTCTTGCGGACGTTATATTCCCGCTCGAGCGTCGCGCGATCGAGCGCCGGATCCTTCGCCATGCCGTTTCCCCCGGATTCCGTCAGCCTGTCGAGACAGCGCGCGGCAGGGCCGGCGCCCGACCGGTCGCCTTGCGGAAGGGCGCCATCACCTCTTCCGCGAAGAGCTGCATCGAGTCGATGTTCCGCGCCGTCTCGAGCCCGAAATCGAACCAGCACATGAACTGATCGACGCCGAGCTCGTGATAGCGATGGAGCTTCTCCAGGCATTGCTGCGGCGTGCCGGCGATCATGCGGTCGAAGGTTTCCTCGAAGCTCGGTTCGTCCGGCAGCGGATCCGGCACCACATAGCCGCGATCGTCGGCGGCGATGTTCTGCCCGCGGATGCGCTGGCTGAGGCGGTGATTGACCAGCATGGTCTCGACCGATTCCCGCGCCTTCTTCTCTGTTTCCGCCACATGGACCGGCCGCATCAGCGAGAATTGCTGCACGCCTTTCTCGTTGCCGGCGGCCTCGCGCGCCTGATGGAACTTCGCGACGATCTCCTCGACGAAGCTCATCGGCCTGAGGAAGGGCCAGGTCGCGACGTGATAGCCGCGCTTCGCAGCGAACTCGATCGCGGGCGGCGTCATGGCGGCATACCAGATCGGCGGGTGCGGCTTCTGCACGAGCCGCGGCCAGACGAAGGTCGTCTCGAACTGGAAGAACTTGCCCTGATAGGCGACGCCCCGATCCGGATGGCGCCAGATCGTCTCGATCACGTCGAGGCATTCATGGAACCGGTCATAGGCGCTGTCCCACGGGATCCCGAGCCGGCGGAATTCGTACTCGTAGGCGCCGCGGCCGACGCCGAGCTGCAGCCGGCCGCCGATGAGGGCGTCGGCCTGCGCGATCTCGCCCGCCGCCACCAGCGGATGGCGATAGACGAGCAGGTTCACCATCTGGCCGAGCGGGGCCTTCACATGATGGGCGTAATGCACGAGCAGCAGCAGCCCGTTCGGCGCCTGCATGTACTGGATGAGATGGTGCTCCGGCACCCAGATGCAGTTGAAACCGCAGCGGTCGGCGGTCTTCGCCTCGGCCAGCTTGTCCTCGTAGAGATCTCCCCGGTATCGCTCGTGCGGGAAGAGCCGCTGATGCGAGATGAAGATCGAGAAATCCATCGCGGCGCTTTCCCTCTCGCGAGAACTCGCTCAAATCGCTTCGTTGTCGAAGACGAGAATCCGCACCCCGTCGGCGAAATTCTTGAGATCGTCGGTCGCCGCCTTGCATTGCGGCGAGTCGAGCGCGGCCTGCAGGACCTTCATCGAGGGGAAGCTGAGCGTCGCGACGAGATGGAAATGCCCGGCGCCGGGATCGCCCGTGATGGGGCCGCGGCTCACCTCATAGCGCTGCAACCCGGGGATCCGCTTCGCCAGCGGCACGTGGGTCGAGAAGTAGTGCCGGTCGAACTTCGCCTTGTCGGCCGGTTGCTCGTAGATCACCAGAACCTGCGCCATGCCCGCCGCCCCCGCTACTGGCGTCCGTCTTCCGGTGATGCATGACGGATCCGCAAGGCGGACATTGCAGGGCAAGAAGGGCGCGGCGGCAACGGATATTTGCCGGGGGCGCGGCTATCCCCGTCCTGTCCCCGGCGTCAGGTCGCGCCGCCGCGGGCGCGCCTTACCAGCAGGATGAGGCCGTATCCGCCCAGCAGCAGGATCGCGGCGCCGAGCGTCGAAACCGTGCCGAGCACCGGCACGCGGGGGGTGTAGCCGGCCACCATCTTCGCATACATCCATTCCGGCACGGTCTGGTCGGCGCCGGTGGTAAAGAGCGAGAGCGGGAAATTCCCCCAGGAGAGCAGGAAGGCGAAGAGCGCGCCCGAGAAAAGCCCCGGCCAGAGCACCGGCAGGGTCACTTCCTTCAGCACCTGCCAGCGGGTGGCGCCGAGATCGGAGGCCGCTTCCTCGAGCGCCGGGTCGAAGCCATAGACCTGGATCGAGATCACCAGGGTCGCGACCGGCACCACCCAGATCAGATGGGCGAAGACGGCGGTCTGCCAGGAGGTCTCGATGCCGAGCGCGGTGAACCAGAGCAGCAGCGCCAGGCCCAGCACGGATTGCGGGAAGAAGATCGGCAGCAGCACGAGCTTCTGGTAGATCGAGCGGCCTTTCCAGTCGTAGCGCGCGAAGGCGAGCGCGCCGAAGAAGGCGATCACCACGGAGATCGCGGTGACGATGAGCGCGATCGTGGCCGAGGTCGAGAGCAGGGTGCGGATCTCCGATTCCGCGAAGGTCTTGCCCCACCAGTCGAGGCCCCATTTGGCGATGGGGAAATTGAAATAGCGGCTGGTGCCGAGCGAGGCGAGGAGGCCGCTGATCGAGGGTATGTAAAGGAACAGCACGACCGCCGCCGTCCAGGCGACGATGAGGGCGTTGCTCCAGCGCGGACCGGTGGCACCCATCAGCGCCGCCCCAGGATGCGGTCGAGGTCGAGCCGACCCAGCACCAGCAGCACGAGCCCGCCTACCACCAGCGTGAGCAGCACGGCGAGCGCCGCGCCGAGCGGCCAGTTCTGCGCGTAGGTGAAGGCGATTTCGATGTCGTGCGAGATCGGGATCACCGATTGCCCGCCCAGCACCTTGGCCTCCGCGATGGCGCCGACCGCGAGCACGAAGGTGAGCAGCGCGCCGATCACGATGCCCGGCATGGCGAGCGGCAACTCGACCTCGGCGAAGACCTGCCAGCGGGAGGCGCCGAGGTCGCGCGCCGCCTCGGTCGTCTCGCGCGGCACCATCGAGAGCCCGAGCATCATCGGGAACAGCATGAAGGGCAGATAGACATAGACCATGCCGAACACGATCATGCCGGGCGTGAAGAGCGCGCTCTCGGCCTCGATGCCGAACAGCGCCTTCAGCGAGCCGAGCAGCACCCCGCCCTTGATGAGGAAGAGGATCCAGCCATAGAGCCGGACGTTCTCCGAGACGAAGAGCGGCAGGACCATCAGCAGGGTGACGAGGTTCGACCAGCGCCCGAAGAGCTTGGAAAGCCCGTAGGCCACCGGGTAGCAGACGAGGGCGAGGATCGCGACGGTCGCGGTCGCCATGCCGAGCGACCAGAGGAAGGAGCCGTAATAGGTCTCGGCGACGATGGTGCGGTAGTTCTCGAGCGTCGGCAGATGCCAGATGTCGAAGGTGCGGGGCGGCGCGAAGCTGTAGCTCAGGATCGCCAGCAGCGGTGCTGCGAACCCCACCAGCAGCAGGAGCAGGATCGGGATCGCATGGCGCGGGCCGGGCCGCCACAGCGCCGCGAGCATGCCGCGCCGCGCCGGCTCCGTGGCGCTATGCTCGGCGAGCGCGGCCATCAGTCGCCGACCAGGATGCTGTCGCGCGCGTCCCAGCCGATCAGCACTTCCTGGTCGAGGCGGCCGGCGAAGGGCTGCTGGCGCAGGCGCTCGAGCACGAACACATGCTCGCCGACCCGGACCTGATACTGGATCCGCGATCCCAGCGCATATTCGTTGTAAAGCCGGCCGACGAGATGGTTCTCGGCCTCGCCGGCGGCGCCGAGGAAGCGCATGAATTCCGGCCGCACCACGAGATGCCCGTGCTCGAAGCCCGCCGGCAGGACGGGCGCGCTGAACTCGCCGGCCGGCGCTGCGGCCGAGACGCGGCCGTTGGCGCCGCGCCGCACCTCGATCAGGTTCACCTCGCCCATGAATTCCGAAACGAACTTGTCGCGCGGGGTCGTATAGATCTGGTGCGGCGTGCCGACCTGGACCAGGCGGCCGCCGCGCATCACCCCGATCCGGTCGCTCATCACCATCGCCTCCTCGAGGCTGTGGGTGATGTACATGAAGGTCTTGCCGGTTTCGCGGTGAATGTCCTTCAGCTCCTTCTCGAGCGTCTTGCGGAGCTTGTAGTCGATCGCCGAAAGCGGTTCGTCGAAGAAGAGGATCTGCGGGTCGTAGGCGAGCGCGCGGGCGAGCGCCACGCGCTGCCGCTCGCCGCCGGAGCATTTGGTGACGCTCTTGGCGTAATAGTCCTCCGGCAGGCGGAGCTGGCGCATCAGGAAGAGCGCCCGTGCGCGGCGCTCTTCCGGCGAGACGCCGCGGATCTTGAGCGCGAACTCGATGTTCTGCCCGACCGAACGGTGCGGAAAGAGCGCCAGCGACTGGAAGACCATGCAGGTCGGGCGCCGGTTCGCCGGCACGTCGTTGATCCGACGGCCCTTCAGCAGGATATCGCCCGCGCTCGGGCTTTCCATCCCGGCCAGCATCCGCAGCAGCGTCGTCTTGCCGCTGCCGGATGGGCCGACGATGGTGAAAAACTCGCCCTCCGCCACATCCAGATCGATGTGATCGACGGCCGTCAATGCGCCGAACTGCTTGGTGACCTGGCGCAGCTGGAGAATCGACGGCCGTTCAACCATGGCGGCGGCGCGGTACCTCCGAAATCAATCCGTCTTTGGCCGCTCAGCCGCCCGATGCGGCGCGCTTCGCGGCGGACATGATGTCCAGCAGATTGTCGTAATCCGGCACGATGTCGTACTCGGCCGAGCGCGCCATCTCTTCCTCGAGGCTGTCCCACTGGATCGCGTCGAGCTCTTCCTTGGTGAAGAGGTTGAAGCACTCGGGATTGCCCATCTGGGCGACCGGATTGAAGGTGCCTTCGGCGAAGGCGACCGTGTGGGCGACTTCGGGATGCTGGACATATTCGAGGAAGTCGGCCGCCAGCGGCGAGAGCTGCGGATTGTTCACGGTCGAGGTGATCTCGATCCAGGCGACGCCGCCCTTGCCGCCCGGCAGCGGTCCCTTCTTCGGCGTGATGCCGCGGATGCTGGTGGCGCCGTCGGCGCGCGCGGGCGAGGCGGAGTAGGTGCCGCCGGTCATGTGGAAGTCGATCTCGCCCGAGACGAAGGCCTGGTTCATCGTCGCGATGTCGCCGACCAGCTTCGCGCCCTTGAAGACGCGGTTCGCCGTCTCGGTGAATTTCGCCACTTCCTCCGGCGTATGGTCGCGGAAGGGGTCGAAGCCGGCGATGAGGCAGATGTTGAAGACGTTCCAGTCGTCGGATTCGAGCACGCCGTATTTACCGGCGTTGGCGGGATCGTTCCACAGGTCCCAGCCCTGATCCTCCGCGGTCGCGCGGCTGATCTTGTCGGTGTTGACGACGAAGCTGTAGGGACCGAAGCGCTGCGCCATGCCGAGCAGCTCCTTGCCCGCGTCGTCCATCGCCCATTTGTAGGGCGCCTTGAAGGCCGGCATCATCGTGTCGAAATAGGCCTCGAAGCGCGGCCGGTTCAGGGGAACGATCAACCCCTCCGGATACATGATCTTGCGCGCCCAGGGATTGTTGACGTTGATCAGATCCCAGACATTGGTCTCGCCGGCGCGCAGCCGGTTGATCATGGTCGGATCGTTGGTCAGCGATTCCGCCTTGATGGTGGCGCTGCGCTCGTTGCGGAACGGGTCGAGCACCGCCGCTGAGTTGTAGCCCTCCCAGCAGAGGATGTTCATCTCGGTCTCGCGCGCGGCTTCGGCACGCCGGCCGAGCAGGGCGCCGCCGGCAACGAGCGCCGCGCCGGCGCCGGCCGTCTGCAGGAACTGACGCCGCGAAGTAGGAGCGAATCTCATGGTCGTATCTCCCTGTAGCGCCGCCGGTAGGCCCGGTCGGCATTGTCTTTGTCGTTGAACCGCCGGTGGGCGCGGCACCGGGCTTTCACGGGCATTGCGCCACAATTTGCGGTCGAGGTCGAGAGGCTAGCCGGCACGGGAAATTTTCACAATCGAAAATGAAAGCCCGGCGGATGCGCGGAATAGAAAACGTTCCGCCGCCGGACTCCCGCGCCGGGAAAGGCTTTGGGCTAATTCTCCTCGTCGAGCGGGGTCGTATAGGCCCGCGTGATGCCGCCGTCGATCAGCAGCGACTGGCCGGTCATGTGCGACGAGTCGTCGGAGACGAGGAAGAGGGCGGCGCGGGCGATCTCCTCGGGCCTCGCGAGCCGGCCCATCGGCTGATGCACGCGCCGGCGCTCGCGCTTCGCAGGCTCGTCATAGAGCCGCGTCACCAGCTCCGAGGCGACCGGCCCCGGCGCCAGCGCGTTGGCGCGGATGTTGCGGCGCGCATAGATCATGGCGAGCTCCTGGGTCAGCGCGACCACGCCGCCCTTGCTCGCCGCATAGGCGATCTGCGGCGTCGCCGAGCCGACGAAGGCGACCATCGAGGCCATGTTGACGATGCCGCCGCCGCCCGCCCGCAGCAGGGCGGGAACCGCGGCGCGACAGCCGAGAAACACGCCCGTCAGATTGACGGCAATGGTGCGGTGCCAGGCGTCGAGCGGGGTGTCGAGCGGCCCGTTGTCGTCGGCGAGGCAGATGCCGGCATTGTTGAAGATCGCGTCGAGCCGCCCGAAGGCGCGTTCGGCCGCCGCGACCATCGCGTTGCAGTCCGCTTCGCGCGCGACATCGGCGGCGAGCGCCTCGACCTTCGCGCCCGTCGCGGCAATCTCCGCCGCGACCGCGTCGGGCGATTTCAGATCGACGAGCGTGAGCCGCGCGCCCTCGGCCGCGAAGAGCGCCGCGCTCGCGCGCCCGATCGCGCCGCAAGCGCCGGTGATCAACACGCTGCGATCCTTGAGCCGCATGGCACTCTCCCCCTCGAAGCCCGCGCACTATACCGGGCCCGCCTGTCCGGCGCAGCAGGCTGGGCCGCGGATCGGCGATGCCCTGCCAAGCCGGCGGGGCTCGACGGCCGGCGAGCGGCTCGATTATCCTCGGGCGCGGCATGCGCGAAAGCGAAAATGCCCGCGGGGGCGGCGGCATTGGGGGAAACGATGGTCGATCGGAGCGGGAAGTTCATCGAGCGGTTGCGCAAGGGCAATGTCCGCTATCTCCGCTTCGAGCTGCCGGACATGCACGGCACCTCCCGCGTCAAGGTCGTGCCGATCGACAAGGTCGCCGGCTATGCCGAGAACGGCCTCAACATGTATGGCGGGACCCTCGCGCTCGACACGGCGTCGAGCGTCGTTGGCGGCGCCAGGCTCAATGAGGAGGTGAGCTACGCCGACTGCCACCTCTTTCCCGACTGGAGCTCGCTCGGACCTGTGCCCTGGCTCGAGGCGACGGCGCGCGTCGTCTGCGACGCCCATATGGGCGGCAAGCCCATTGAGGCCTCGCCGCGTTGGGCCCTGGCGCGCCTCATCGGCGAGGCGAACCGCATGGGCTACGACGTGGCGATGGGCCACGAGTTCGAGTTCTACCTGCTCACCAAAGGGACCTACGAGCCGCTGTTCGGCGGGGTGCATATCTTCAACGCCGTGCGCAATCAGTGGGTGCCGGAGATCGACCAGTTGTTGCGATATCTCCAGGATTCCGGGATCGACCTCCTCACCCACAACTGCGAATACGCCGCGTCCCAGTTCGAGATCAATTACGGGCCCGGCCGGAACCTCGCGGGCGCTGACAAGGCGTTTCTCTTCAAGAACGCGGTCAAGGAGGTGACGCATCGGCTCGGTTATCACGCCACCTTCATGTCGAAGCCCTGGAACGACCGCGCGGGCAGCGGCTGTCACTTCCATGTGAGCCTGGTGGACCGCAAATCGGGGCGGAACCTCTTCCTCGACCGTCAGGCGAAGGACGGGCTCTCCGAGCTCTGCCGCGCCTTCACACAAGGCATCCTCGATCATGCCCCGGCGATGATGCCGCTGATCAACCCGACGCCGAACTGCTATCACCGGCTGAGGCCGCATACCTTCGCGCCCTCCAACATCTCCTGGGGCATCGAGGACCGCTCCGCCATGGTGCGGGTGAAGGCGAGCCGCGACGAGGCGACCCATATCGAGATGCGCGCGGCCTCGGCCCTCAGCAATCCCTATCTCAGCGCCGCCGCGACGCTCGCCGCCGGCCTGCTCGGGATCCGCAAGAAGCGCAAGCTGCAGCCCGCCTCGACCGGTCCCAGCGAGGAGAATCCGAAGTTGAAACGCTTCGCGCCCGATCTCGAAACCGCGCTTGCCGATCTCGCGGCCGACAAGGAGATGACGGGCCTGCTCGGCAAGGACCTGGTTCACGTCTTCACCACCCTGAAGCGGAACGAGCTGCAGCGCTTCCGCAGCCACATCACCGACTGGGAGCGCGCGGAGTATATGGAGGTTTACTAGGCGCCGACGCTCGCTTCGCGGGCGGGCGGCGGATCCGCCTTCGCTAGCCGAGAATCGCTTCCCAGAAACGCCGCCGGTCCGGGGCCTGCGCCGCCAGCGTATGGCGCGCCAGCAGATCGGCCTGGGCGCTCCTCGCCAGCCTTTCGCGCAAGGCCCGGTCCTCGATGAGACGACAGAGCGCCTCATACCAGGCGTCGGGTTCCTGCGACACCAGCAGGCCGGTTTCTCCGTGGGCCACGGTTCCGCGATAGGCCGTCGCGTCGGATACAACCGGCGTCAGTCCGCAGGCGGCATAGTCAAGATATTTGATGCCGCTCTTGTGGCGATTGAACTCGTTCGCGACGAGCGGTGCGATGCCGATATCGAAGCGCGGCGCCTGCGAAACCATCCATTGCGCGAATCCGGGATAGTTGCGGGCCGAGCGCGGAACGGTCTCGACCGCGATCCCGGCGCGCGGCGGCCCATTGAAGACGCCGATGCAGGTGAAAGTCACGCGGTCGCCATATCGGCGCCGCAGCTTCTCGATCGCAGGCAGCACCAGGGCGAGATCCCCGTCATGGGTTCGCGTGCCCATATAGAGAATGCCGACGGTATCGGCCTTTCTCGCGACGGCCGAGCCGCTGGGTGCCTGCCAAAGCCGCTCGTCGAGAGCATTGGGCAGAATCCGCACATTCCCGTTCAATGCGGTCATCCGCTCCCGCAGCGGCGCCGTCGAAACGACGACCGTGTCCGCCGCCCGCGCGATCGTTTCCATGGCGGCGAGAACCGGCGGCGGGAAACGACCCGACGCGGAATGGTTCGCCGGCAGATGAAACAGATCGTCATCGATCTCGTAGATCAGCCGGAGGTTCTGCGACCGGCAGCGCTCGACGATTTGCGCCGCCCCGTCCGGCGTCCGCACCGCGTCTCGCTGCACGAGCACCGCATGATGATGGCCGATCTCGGCCGGATTTCCGTCCGAGATCGAGAGGCGGCACAGCCGCGAAAGGCTTGCGTGCCGCAACGGCCTGACGACGCGGATGTAGCCGGTTCCGTCCGCATCGCCGTCCGCCCGCTTCGGCACAAGGGCGAGCACCGACCGCATGCCGGCGGAGCGCCAGCCCGATGGGCGGTTCGCGGCGACCCCGGCGAGGATCGGTCCGACGGTCCGGCCATCCGCCTTCGCTCGAGCCGGCGCGTCGGCCGATATCGCCGCCCCGCCATCGCCTTCGACGAGACCGCCATAGAGCTTGAAATATTCGTCGCTCATGGCGGCGCAGTCGTTGCGCCGTCCAGCGCCTTCCTGCCAGCGGTGGACGGCGGCGATCTTCGTCGGTAGCGCGCCCGGATCCGCCCGCAGGCCTTCGATAACGTCGATCACGCCGGCAAGGGATGTTTCGGCCACGACCCAGCCCGCACCGCTTTCGCGGATTCGTTCGGCAACGGCTCCGAGATCGAACCCGATCGCGGGAATGCCGGATGCCCAGAGCTCGGTCAGCGTATGGCAATAGGTTTCCGGCCAGATCGAAAGCACGCCGCCGATATGGGGCCTGATGGCGCGCACCTTCTCGGCGAAATCCGAGCGAACATATTCCCCATGCTGGATCACATGCTTGAAGCCGTCGAAATCCTCGACGACTTTGCCGAGAACATGCACTTCGAGGTGCCTTTCGCCGGCGATCTTTCCGAGCCCGGCGATGAACTCGCCGCCCTTCTTGCTGTTGATGTTTCCCGGAAAGAGGATGCGCAGGGGCTCGCCCGGCGCTAGGGGTTCGGCCACGCGGTCGAACGCGGCGAAGTCGCGACCGTGCGGGATCACCGGGAAGGTCCGCCGCCCCAGGAAGGGATAATTCTCGATCAGAACGGCCCGGGCGCTATGGCTCGTCGTGACGAAGGCATCGCAGCGTTCGAGAATCCCCGCGAGCTGCTTCCTCCAGGCGTGGACCGCCGCGTTCTTCAGCGGGGGGAAGTCCGGTTCGCGCCACAGCTCGTGCCGGCATTGGCCGGTCGTCGCCGTGCAACGGCCGGCGCAGAAGACATTGTTCTCGTCCAGGAGCCCGACAGTCGGGCAGACGCTGTAGAAATCGTGGAACGAGAAGACGACAGGCAGTCCGATCGCCTTCGCCATGTCGATCAGCCCGAGTCCGTGCCAGGATATGTGCCGGATATGCACGAGCTCGATGGCGTAGCGCACCAGCCATTCCGCGACCGCGGAATCATATTCCGCGCTGCGATGGGGAAAGGCCTTGAGCGTTTCTCTCAAGCGGATTTTCTCCAGCGCGACGTAGTTGCCCTCGACGAAATGCATGAGGCTCAGCGTCGTCGCATCGCAATGGAGCACCAACGCCTCGAGGCGATTCTCGAGCGCCGCCATGAGGTCCTGATTGGTCTGTCTGGTGCCGCCCGTTCTCGTCGAAATGACGAAGAGCACGCGCGGCTGGGGGCCTCTGGTTTCGGGTCGGGCGGCCAGCGTTCCGGCCCGGCGGACTCGCTGCCGCGCCGCCGCGAGAGACGGATCGCCGAACTTCCGGAGCAGGGTCGCATATTCGGGATATCGCCGGTCGAGCAGCTTGCGGCCGCGGGCCTGAAGTTCCGTTCTGGCCTCCCCGAAGCTCGCCGAGCGCACATGATGGACCAGCGTCGCATCGTCGATCACATGCGACCAGCCGAGACGCAAGGCCCGCATGCACAGGTCGTTCTCTTCGCCATAGCCGCGCGGAAAGGCGGATTCGTCCAGCTTTCCGATCGCCTCGAGACAGTCGCTGCGGACATAGAGGCAGAACCCGCTCCCTGTCGGGACGGTGGGATAGGACCGGCGGGAAACCTGCGACACCGCGCGGCCGTAGCCGTCGAGATCCAGCGGAGCGGGGATCTCGTTCCTCGCGCCGGCTTCGGGCGCCGAGAATGCACCGGCATTGTCGGAGAAGGGGGTGGCGGTGCCGACCTTGTCGCCGGAATAGACCGCCAGCCGCAGGTTGCGGAGCCAGCCGGGAGTCACCTCGGTGTCCGAATTGAGGAACACCACATCGCCCGGGCCCGCCAGATCCATGCCGCGATTCACGGTGCGCGTATAGCCGAGATTCTCGTCGTTTCGATGCAGTTCGATCGCGCCGAGCCCGCGAAATCCCGCAAGCATCCGGGGCGTCGCGGGGTCCGTGCTCGCATCGTCGATCACGATGATGCGGCAGGCGGGCGGCGTATGGCGCAAGAGCGCGAGCAGGCAGCGGGCGGTTTCCTCGGCGGCGTTGAAGACCGGAACGACGATCGCCGGCGGTTCTGGTTGCCGCGCCATTCGCGCAAGCGCGCCCGCGACATCCGCTTTCGACCCCTTGTCACCATCGGAGGGTGCCCCGTCGCCCTCGGCTGTCGGCAGAAAGCCGTACCACCAGGCTTTTCCCGACGGGTGCACGCCCTCGGCGCAGGCGGTGCGTAGCTCCTGGTTCTGGTAGGCGGCGGTATCCCGCAGGAGCGGCGCGATCAGCCGGAACAAGCCGCTCTTGAGCCGTAATTTCAGCGCGCGAGGCAGCGGGGCTCGATGATAGGCCGTCCGCAACGCGCCCAGCAGATATGCGGTGCCTTCCTCGCGCGTCGGGCGGGGCGGCCGGCGCAGGAACCGCATCGGCGACGTGATGCGCCAGGAGGTGGAGGCGTAGACGCGCGACAGCCGCTCGCGGAGCGCTCGCGTGTGAGCGTCGCGGGTCTTGAGCTGCTGTTTCAGCCCCTCGATCTGGCCGTCGCGCAGCGCGAGCGCTGCGTCGAGCTCCGCCTCGCGCGCTGCGATTGCGGCCGACAGTGCCTGAATTCTCGTGCGATTCCCGTTCGCGAGCGCCGCTATGTCGGATCTCGATTCGTCCTCGACGAAGTTCCGGATCGCCGCCCGGCCGGCCGGCGCGGAGGCGCGTTCCTGATCGAGCAGCGTCGTCCGGTGGGAACGCAGCGCAATGAAGGCGTTCTCGTAGATCGTGCCGAGATGTTTCGGCATGACCTGGGGGCGAATGCCCGTCTTCCACATCAGATAGCCGAGCCCCGGCTGATCTCGCCGGCCGAAGCGGCTGACATGGTCCCACCAGAGCTCCATGAGCTGCCCGACTCCGGCATCGCGATGATCCCGCCAGAGAAATCCGCAGGAAATCAGGCCGGTATGACGCGGCAGTTTTTCCTGCTGGAAGAACGCATGCTGCGCGAGGATGGCGCTGGGGTTGTTGCGCAGACCGGCGAGGATCGCCTCGCACTCGTCATAGACGTCGGACCGCAGGGGGTGGCGCCAGGCCACGAACGGCTTTCCGTGCAGCCATTGCCGGATCATCGCGCCGGGGTCGGCGAGAAAGGTCACGTTCGCGTCGACATAGAGCGACGCGTCGTACCCGCTCAGATAGCGATGCGGCAGAAGCTTGATGGCGCGATTCTGCGCAACCGGATGGTTCATCCCGGGATCGACGACACGCACGTCCCATCCGGGAAGGGCCCGGTTCCGGTCGGTGAAGCATATGAAATCCACGCCGGCCGGCCGGTAGGCGGGGCTCTCGATCTCGTCATAGTCGCCGAAGATCGCCGTGTAGATACAGAGTTTCCCGGGATTGCCGTCGCGCTCGCCGGAATCGGCTGCGGTCTCGACGAACCGCGCGTTGCCGCCATCCTCGGCGGGCAGCCGCGGGTTGGGCGTTTCGGCGAAGTCTCCGTCCTCGAGCGCCTTCAGCCGATAGACGGCCCAACGGAAGGCCGCCTCGTCCGTCCTGCCCGCGCGCATGCATCCGATGGCCTCGGCGGCGAGTATCGACTTTCTCGTTCCGGATCTTGCGCCGAGCCCGCGCAAGACGGACATCGCGCGATCGATGCCGTCGCGATCCCGCATGATGCCGATACAAGCCGTGGCGGCGCGATCGACGAGAGAGGCGCTCTGGCCGCCGCTGTCCGCCTCGAGAATGCCGAGCCAGCGATCGAGCGCCTCGGGCCAGTTTTTTTCCGCGCCGGCGGCCTCGGCGGCCGCCGTCGCCGCATCGTGCAAGCCGGGATCGGGCGGACCCGCCGCCCCATCCGCGGGTCGCGGAGGTGCCGCGCTTGCGCTCGCCGGCGAGGTCTCGATCGCCGGCGCCGCGTCTCCGTTCGCGATCCGGCGCGCCGCGGGATCGCTGCCGATCGCGGTGCCGAGCTGCGCATAGGTCGCGCGCCGTTCCGCCGCTGCTGCGGGATCGGCGACGGCGCGGAAGAAAGCCGCAACCTCCGCCGGCAGGTTGGCGCCATAGCCGAGAACGCCGAGCCCTTCGCCGTGCGGGAAGTCGAAGCTCGGAAACTCCGCCCGCAGCGCTTGCCACAAACGCAGCAGGCCGGTATCCGGCGCGCACATGGCGGTGCCGGGGATGAGCACCACGGCGCGGTCCGAGAGCTTCGGCCGCCAGCGGTCGAAATCCCGCGTCGCATGGGCGGCAAGCGGGCCCTGCTCGATATGGAGCAGGTCGATCGTGCCGTCGCGGAACGTCCCCAGCGCATCCTCGACGCTCCCGGACTGGAGCTGCGAGAACTCCGCATATCTGCAGTTATGCGCTTCGAGGGTGCGGAAGGTCGGCGTCGCGGAGAACGCGGACGCGGCCTCGCCGGTCCATTGCCCGACCCCATGGCAGCGCGTGTCGAGGGCGAGCGACCGCACCGCCTGGCAGAACGCGAAATAGGAGTGCCCGCTTCGTGTCCCGAGCTCGACGAGCCGGCGCGGCCGCGAGGCCCCGGTGATCCAGAGCGCGAAGGGCGCATGTTCGAGCCAGGCCGAGTTCCCCAGGAAATCGGGATACCAGAAACTGGTGTCGTTAATTGTATTCCCCTGCCGTCGGACGCACGTTCTGCGTGCAGAATAACCTGCCGGCGCCGGCAGTGCTACCCGCGAGAGCGGCAGGTGCCGCCATCGGCGGCAATACGGCCGCCGAAACACAGACATGACACAATCCGCCGGCGCGATCGCGACGATGGCGCGAAAGCTCGGCTGCGGCAGCGGCGAGATCCGGCGATTTCGTCGCGATCTTGCGGCGATGGCCGGCCGGATGAGCGGCTTGGGGCGGATCGCTTGTCAAGCAACGGGCGCGCGCGCCAAGATCGTCGCTCGGGCCGCCACGGCCGCGCCGGGCGGCACCGTTTCCGGCCGCAGGAGACGACACGCCATGACGCCGAGACGCTTTCCGCAGCCCACCAGCCGCGAAGCGGCGATCGTTCCCGGGCAGACCGCCCTGTTGGTCGTCGATGTGCAAAATTACTGCGCCCGTCGCGGCGAGGGCGAGTTCGAACGCCCCACGGCGGCCGACGAATACTATCTGCAGCGCGTGGAACGGCAGGTTCTGCCCAATCTCGCGCGCTTGATCGGCGCCTTCCGGCGCGACGGCATCGAGGTGATCTACACGGTGATCGAGAGCCTGACGGCGGACGGGCGCGACCGCAGCCTCGATCACAAGCTCTCCGACATGCATGTGCCGCGAGGCTCGCGGCTCGGCAAGGTGGTGGAGGAGATCGCGCCCGCCGCCGACGAGATGGTGATCCCGAAGACCGCCTCGGGCGTCTTCAACGCCACCAACATGGAGTATGTGCTGCGCAATCTCGGCGTCGAGTATCTCGTGGTCGCAGGCGTCTTCACCAACCAGTGCGTGGAATCGGCGGTGCGCGACGCCGCCGATCGCGGCTTCATGGTGACGACGGTCGAGGATTGCTGCGCGACGAAGACGCAAGCCTGGCACGATGCGGCGCTGGTGACGCTCGGCGGTTACAGCCGTCTGCGGAGCGCCGATCAGGTGATCCGGGAGCTGGGAGCGCCGGCCAGGGCGGCCGCATCCCGGTGATCGCCGGCGAGCGCCGCCGCCGGTGACCGACGACGCGCCCGGCGCGGCGATCCGGCGGCACTACGCGGCGCCGCGTCTGCTGGAGGAGATCCTCGGCGCCCTCAGCGAAGCCGACATCGACGAGTCCCCGCTCGACCCCGACCGCCTGGCGCCGGCGGACCAGTTCCACAGCCGCGGCCTCGCGGCCACGGAAGCGCTTGCCTCCCTCGCGGGCTTCGCGCCCGGCGCCGCGGTGCTCGATCTCGGTGCCGGTATCGGCGGGCCGGCGCGCTGGATCGCCAAGCGCCACCCCGTCTCCGTCACCGGCCTCGATCTCAGCCTCGATTATTGTCGCGTGGCCACGCGGCTGACCGCGCGTTGCGGGCTCGAGGACCGGGTGCATTTCGTCGAAGGCGATGCGCTCGCCATGCCTTTCGCCGATGCGAGCTTCGACCTCGTCTGGACGCAGCATGTCGCCGGCAACATCGCCAACCGGCCGCAGCTTTATGCGGAGGTCGCACGGGTGCTGAAGCCGGGCGGGCGGTTCGTCCTGCACGACATCTTCGCCGGCGCCGTCGCGGGCCTGCATTTTCCCGTGCCCTGGGCGACCGCGCCCGCCATGAGCCATCTCCTGCGGCCCAACAAGATGAAGACGCTGCTCGGCACCCACGGCTTCGAGGCGGTCGCCTGGCTCGACATGACCGCGCCGACCCTCGCCTGGCTCGACGGGCTCGCCGGCCGGCAGACGCCGCCGGTCGGGCTCGGGCCCTGGCTGGTGATGGGGGCGGATTACCGGACGAAGCTCGCCAATCTGCGCCGCAACCTCGCCGAGGACCGCATCGAGATCCATATGGGCGCCTTCCGCCGGATCGCCTAGAAGCGCGCCGCGGCCTCTGCCAGAATGGGCGGCGTCACCCCGAAGGAGAGTGCCGCATGGCGACGCAAGCCCGTCCCCCCGCGACCGACAGCCCGGCGACCGAAGCGAGCGCGCCGGCGGCGCCGATCGCCGCGCCCTTTGCCGGCTCGGCCTATCGCTTCGCCGACCGCAATCCCTGGCAGCGTACGCCGGAGGGCTATTGGGTGAAGCCGCTCTACGAAGACAAGGCGTTGGGCGAGCGGACCCTGCTCATGCGCATCGAGCCCGGCACTGTCTCCCGGCCGCACGCCCATGAGGGCGAGCTCGAGCAAATCTACATGGTGGAAGGCACCTTCCAGGATCAGAGCGGGCTCCTGCGTCCGGGCGACTATGCCTGCCGCGCGCCGGGCTCGATCCATAGCGGCCGCACCGATACCGGCTGCGTCATGCTGCTGATCTATTCGCGCAAGCGGCCCTGAACGGAACGACAGCCCCCGGGCGACGCGCCTAGTCCGGGCGGCGTTGCGCGAGCTGCGGCCGGAGCGCCAGCCCCGAGATCTCGCGTACCAGCTTTGCCAGCAGCACATCGCGGAAGCTTTCCATCGAGGGCGCGATGCTGACGAAGGCGCCGGCGCCGCCGATCACCTGCGCGGCGAAATGCTCGGGCAGCGGCACCGGGCTCAGGAAATCGGTCGAGAACTCGGAGCGGATCACGAGGCCGTTGATGGTGATTCCCTCGGCAACCGCCTCGTCGCGCGCGACCGAGGCGCGCGGCGCGCCGATATCGGGGCCGTCGGCCGAGATGTCGATCACGCGCCGGAGGCCTTCATAGCCGTTCTCCGCCAGCATCCGCCGCGAGAAGCGGATCGCGCCGCCGATCGAGTTGTAGCCTTCCGCGCGACGCGGCGCGGCAAGCAGCTTCGCCGCGAAGGCCTCCGCCGACTCGCGATCGCGGATGATCGTCCAGTCCACCACGAGGTCCTGGGAGAAGCTGCCGGCCCATTCGATATAGGCGACGGCGATCGCGCCGATCTCGCCATAGGAGATGGCGGTCAGCACCTCGGGATCGGTGATCGCTGCGGCATAGCCCTGGCGCTGCATGCGCATCTCGGTGTTGTCGATCGAGCCGGACGCATCGCCGGCCAGTACCAGCTCCAGATCGACCGGTTCTGCGGCTGCGGACGGCGCCGCCGCGCCGGCGAGCGCGGCCATGAGCCAGAAGGCGCCGCGGCTAGGCCGCCGGCGCATGGAGGAAACAATCGACGCGATGCGGCGGCGCTCCGTTGCCGACCGTGTAGGTCGCCGGCCGTTCCGCGGCGCAGCGCGGCATGACCATCGGGCAGCGCGGATGGAAGGCGCAGCCGGGCGGCGGGGCCTCCGGATTGGGCACGTCGCCCGAGAGGATCGTGCGCCGGCGCCGGCGCGCCGCATCGGGCTCGGGAATCGCGGAGAAGAGCGCGGAGGTATAGGGATGCGCCGGGTTGGCGTAGAGCCGGCGCTTCTCCGCGACCTCGACGATGCGCCCCAGATACATGACCGCGACGCGGTCGCTGACATGCTCCACCACCGCGAGGTCGTGCGAGATGAAGACATAGGAGAGCCCGAGCCGCGCGCGGAGATCGACCAGCAGGTTCAGCACCTGCGCCTGGATCGAGACGTCGAGCGCGGAAACCGGCTCGTCGGCGACGATCAGCTTCGGCTCGAGGGCGATGGCGCGCGCGATGCCGATGCGCTGGCGCTGCCCGCCGGAGAATTCGTGCGGATAGCGCGCCGCCGCGTCGGGCTCGAGGCCGACGAGGGTCAGCAGCTCCGCCACCCGCCGGCTTCGTGTCCCGCCATCGCCGATCCGGTGGATCGCGAGCGGCTCGGCGATGCTGTCGCCGACGTTGCAGCGGGGATCGAGCGAGGCGTAGGGATCCTGGAAGATGAGCTGCATGTCGCGCCGCCGCCGGCGGAGCGCCGAGGGCGTCAAGCTGAGGAGGTCCTGCCCGTCGAAGCGGACCTCTCCGGCATCGGGCTCGATCAGCCGCAGCATCAGCCGGCCGAGGGTGGATTTCCCCGAGCCGGATTCGCCGACGATGCCGAGCGTCTCGCCGGGCCGGATCGCGAGGCTCACCCCGTCGACCGCCGTGACGACGCCCTTTCCGTCGCGCGCGAGGAAGCGCTTCACGACGCCTTTCACCTCGAGGAGCGGGCCCCTGTCGCCGCTCATGCGGGGTTCCAGCAGGCGGCCGACGCGCCGTCGAGCGGCAGCAGCGCCGGCCGCTCCGCGGCGCAACGCGCGAGGCGGCGCGGGCAGCGATCGACGAAGCTGCAGCCGACACCGCGTCGACCGGGCGGCGGCACGTTGCCGGGGATGGTGGCGAGACGGTCGGCAGTGCTGCCAAGCCGCGGCCGCGAGGCGAGGAGCCCCAGCGTGTAGGGGTGCCGCGGCCGGCGGAACAGCGACGCGGCCGGGGCCTCCTCGACGATGCGGCCGGCATACATGACCGACACACGGTCGCAGAGCTCGGCGACGACGCCGAGATCGTGGGTGATGAGCAGGAGCGCCATATGGAACTCCTGTCGCAGCCGGCGCAGCAGGTCGAGGATCTGCGCCTGGATCGTGACGTCGAGCGCCGTGGTCGGCTCGTCGGCGATCAACAGCCTGGGCCGGCAGGCGAGCGCCATGGCGATCATCGCGCGCTGGCGAAGCCCGCCCGAGAGCTGGTGGGGATATTGCTCCACCCGACGGCGCGGCGCGCCGACGCCGACGGCCGCGAGCAGCCGCACCGCCTCCTCGCGCGCCACAGCACCGTTCATGTCGCGATGCACCCGCAGCACCTCGGCGATCTGGAAGCCGATGGTGAGGGTCGGGTTGAGGCTCGTCATCGGCTCCTGGAACACCATGCCGATGCGGTCGCCGCGAATCGCGCGCATCCGGGGTTCGCTGAGCTGCAGCAGGTCCTCGCCGTCGAAGCGGATGCGCCCCGCCTCGATCTTCGCCGGCGGGGTCGGCAGGAGCCGCATCACCGACATGGCGGTGACGCTCTTGCCGCAGCCGGATTCGCCTACCAGCCCGACCGCCTCGCCGGCATGGAGCGTCAGGCTCGCTTCCTCGACGACGCGCAGCGTTCCCTCCTCGCCGCGAAAGGCGACGGTCAGCCCTTCGATCGCGAGAAGCGGCGCCGCGTCCTCGCTCATTCGAAGACGGCGCGCGGGAAGTAGAAGGACACCACCCAGTTCGGCTGGTCGACGATCTCGCTGATCTTGAGATCGCCGGCCACGCTGCAGAGCATGTAGGCATCGACCGCCGAGAGATTGTGCCGCCGGCACAGCAGGTCGATCATGCCCTGCACCGCGTCGCGCGCGCCGGTCATCAGGTCGGGACCGATGCCGGTCGTCGCATCCCAGCCGGCGCGGCCGCGCGGATCGGCGGCGCGGTTCGGAACGAAGAAGCGCGGAAAGGCGAAATTCGCCTGCTTGACCAGCTCGAGCTTGAGGGCGATGTCCATCTGGCTCTCGATCGCGGTGCCGCAGATCTCGCCGTCGCCCTGCGCGGCATGGGTGTCGCCCACCGAGAACAGGCCGCCCGCCACCTCCACCGGCAGCCAGAGCTCGGTGCCTTCCGCCATGTCGCGGATATCCATGTTGCCGCCGACGCGGCGCGGCGGCACCACGCTGTGATGGCCGGGCTCGGCCGGCGCGAGGCCGATGGTGCCGCAGAAGGGCCGGAGCGGCACGCGCCCGCCCGGGCCGAAGGCGGCCGGCGTGCCGAGCCCTTTCTCGTAGCGCCAGACATGCAGCGCCGGATCCTTGAACTGGTCGGCGAGCAGACCGAAGCCCGGAATGCTCGCGGTCCAGCCCCAGCCGGAGGCGGCATAGCCCAGCACCGTCACCTTGATCGCGTCGCCCGGCTCCGCGTCATGCACGTAGATCGGCCCGGAAACCGGATTTACCTTGCCGAAATCGAGCTTGGCGATGTCCGCCACCGTCGAGGCGGCGGTGAGCTGCCCGCCCGACGAATCGACGGTCTTGAACTCGACCGTGTCCCCCGGCGCCACCATGAGGCGCGGGGTGATGCCGTTGTCCCAGCCGAAATGGCTCTGCGATTTGTGGATCGTGTGGTTGCAGCCGAGCGTCATCGCCCTTGGCCTCCTCTGCCTTGCCGATCTCGAGCGGGTTCGCGAAACCGCCTCCAGCGCCGGTCACCCGGACGAATCGCGGGCGCGGGAGGGAGCGAGCGGCAGGGCGGCGTCGAGGCCGCCGCCCTGGCGCGCCCGCCAGCTTACTGCGCGCCCCAGCTTACTGCGCGTCTGTCGCGTAGATGTAGTCGTAGTTGACCGGGATATGGATCGGCTCCACGAACAGCACCGGGTCGCCGCCGACCCGGGCGCTGTGCATGGTGTAGCGGGTCTCGTTCATGATCGGGACCCACGGCGCGTCCGCCATCACCCCGGCATAGATATCGCTCCAGGCCTTGGCGCGGTCGGCGGCCTTGGCCGGGTCGGTCATGGCGTCGGCCGCGGCGGCCTTGGCGTCGAGGTCCGGGTTGCAGTACCAGGACCAGTTCCAGCCGCCCGGCACCGCGCCGGAGCAGCCGAGGATCACGCTGTAGAAATTGGACGGATCCGGAAAGTCCGCGATCCAGGCGAGGCCGCCCGACCAGACCATCGGGGCCTGGCCCTCGGTGCCGCCGGCCGCGATCACCTCGGCCTGGGCCAGCGCCTTGATATCGGCCTTGATGCCGATCGCCGCCAGATCCTGCTGGATCGCCTGCGCGATGCGCGGCTGCGGAACGGTGTTGGTGGTGTAGTGCTCGGTCGAGAAGCCGTTGGGGAAGCCCGCCTCGGCCAGCAGCGCCTTGGCCTTCGCCGGGTCGAAAGCATAGCCCGCGAAGTTGGGGTCGTAGCCGGGCATGGCGGGCGGCAGCACCTGGTTCGCCGGTTTGCCGCGGCCGTTGATGAGCTGGACGATGCGGTCCTTGTTGATCGCCATGTTGACGGCCTGCCGGACCGCCGGATTGTCGAACGGCGCGACCTTCACGTTGAGCGCGACATAGCCGGTATGAAGCTGGTCGCCGACCACGTAGAGATCCTTGTTGGCGGGGTCGGTGGTGATCTGCACGAACTGCGCCGGCGGAATCCCGTCGCCGAGGATGTCCACCTCGCCCCGCTGCAGCCGAAGCAGGTTGACGGTCGGCTCCTGGCCGATCTCGAAGGTGATCCTGTCGAGATAGGGCACACCCTCGATGTGGTAGTCGGCGAAACGCTCGAGCGTCACGTTCTGCCCGAGGTTCCATTCGACGAACTTGAAGGCGCCGGTGCCCACCGGATGATGGCCGAAATCCGCGCCGTACTCCTCGACCGCTTCCTTCGGCACGACGAAGCCGAAATTGATCGCCATGATGTGCAGGAAGGCCGCGTTGGGCGCGCCGAGCTTGACGATCACGGTCTTGTCGTCCGGCGTCTCGATGCCGGCGATCTCCTTGGCGCTGCCGCCCTGGAATTCGGCGAAGCCGACGATGCCGCTGAAATAGCCGGCGCCCGGGCTCTGCGTCGCCGGGTCGATCATCCGTTGCAGCGAGTATTTCACGTCGGCGGAAGTCACCGCCCGGCCATTGTGGAACTTGAGGCCGTCGCGCAAGGTGAAGGTGTAGGCGAGGCCGTCCGCCGAGATCTCGTATTTCTCCGCCAGATCGGGCACGAGCTCGGTCGTGCCGGGCTTGTAGTCCATCAGCCCGTCGAAGATGCTCTTGATGATCGACCAGTTCTGCCAGTCGTAGCCGACGGCCGGATCGAGCGTGGAGATGTCGTCCTTGTAAGTGATGACGACCGATCCGCCCTGCTTCGGCGCCTCGGCGAACGCAGCGCTCGCCCCCGTCGCGGCCAGCAATATCGCCGCAACGGTCCTATAGATCGCTTGCATGAGCTCTCTCCCAGGTGAGTCTCGGGGCGGCTCCGTCTGCCGGATTGGAATTACCGCCCTCGGTTGTCCGCCATTTCATCGCAGGCGGATGCGCGGGTCAATGAGCGGCGTGACGAGGTCCGCCAGCAGGTTGCCGATCAGAATCGCGACGGCGGCGACCAGCGTGACGCCCATGATGACCGGATAGTCGAGCCGCTGGATGCCCTGCCAGGCGAGCTGCCCGATGCCGGGCCAGCCGAACACCGTCTCGACCACGACGGCGCCGCTCATGAAATAACCGATATCGAGCCCGATCATCGCGACGATCGGCAGAAGGGCGTTGCGCAGCGCATGGGTCAGCACCACCCTGGACGGCGGCAGACCTTTGGCGCGGGCGGTTCGGATGTAGTCCTGGCGCAGCACCTCGACCATGCTCGAGCGCATCATGCGCGCATAGTATCCGCCGCCGGATATGCCGAGCGTGAGCGCCGGCAGCACCAGATTCCAGGGCGAGCCCCCGCCGAAGCCGTTCATCGGGAACCAGCCGAGCAGGTAGGCGAAGACATAGATCAGCAGGAGCCCGACCACGAATTGCGGCGCCGACACGCCGGCGAAGCTGAACATCATGATCCAGCGGTCGCTCGGGCGCCCGCGTCTGGTCGCCGCCAGCACGCCTGCCGGAATGCCGATCAGGAGCTGGAAGAAGATCGCGCCCGCCATCAGATAGAGCGTGGCCGGGATGCGCGCGGCGACGAGCTCGCTGATGCGGATCTTCTGCGCGTAGGATCGGCCGAGGTCGCCTTGCGCCAACCGTCCCACATAGCGGACATATTGCTCGATCACCGGGCGATCGAGCCCGAGCTCGGTGCGGATCAGCTCTACCGTCGCGGGCGAGGCGTTGCGGCCCGCGATCATCCGCACCGGGTCGGCCGGAATGAGGTAGGCGAGCGCAAAGGAGATCAGGGTCACCCCGACGAGGGTAAGGATCGAGGCGAGGAAACGGCGGGCGAGATAGCGTGTCACCGGCGCCCCCGCTGCGTCGGGTCGAGTGCGTCGCGCAATGCGTCGCCGACGAGATTGAAGGCGAGCGCCACGATCAGGATGGCGATGCCGGGGAAGAAGACGAGCCAGGGCGCCGACAGGAAATAGGACTGGCTTTCGAAGATCATGCCGCCCCAAGAGGGCGTCGGCGGCCGCACGCCCACCCCGAGGAAGGAGAGCGTCGCCTCCAGCATCACGGTTGTCGCGATGCCGAGCGTCGCATAGACCAGCACCGTCGGCAGCAGATGCGGCAGGATGTGGCGGAAGACGATGCGCGCCGGCGTCGCGCCCAGCGCCCGCGTGGCCTCGATATAGTCGCGCTGCGCAAGCCCGACCGTCTCGGTATAGACCACGCGCGCGATCTGCACCCAGTTCACCATCGCGATCACCATGGCGACGATCCAGAGCGACGGGCTGAAGATCGCGGAGAGGGCGATGGCGAGCAGCAAGGCCGGGAAGGCGATCATCATGTCGGTGAAACGCATCAGCGCCGCGCCGATCGCGCCCTGCAGGTAGCCCGCAGTCGCGCCGAGTAGCGCGCCGATCGTCACGGCGACACCGTTCGCGACCACGCCGATCACGAGCGACGTGCGGGCGCCGTAGATCAGCCGCGAGAAGAGGTCGCGCCCGAGCAGGTCGGTGCCGAGCAGGAAACGCTCGGAGGGCGGGAGCGGCGCGCCCTCGAGGGTGAGGCCGTCGAAGAACTGCTCGGCCGGGTCGTAAGGAGCGACCCACGGCGCCAGGAGGGCGACAAGAACGGTGAGGATGACGATGATGATCGCGGCGAGCGCGAGCCTGTCGCGCGCAAGCCGCTTCCAGACCTGGTTCATTGTATCCCCGGACACGAGCGAGGCACGATCCTAGCTTCGGGTCCGGGGGCGTCAATCGGATGGCGGGGATGCCGCCGGAAGCCTGCGCCCGACGGTTGCAAGGGCGGGCTTGCGCAACCGGGCGCGACCGGCGCTTGCCGGCGATCTGGCACCCGCTCCCGACCGGATCTCGCCAGGGGCCGCAGCCTTGCCGGTCCGATCGGCTTGCGCGGCATTTCACGATTCCGGACCGATCGGATTTACTGCTCTTTTTCCGCGAAACCCCGGCTTGGCCGGAATCGGCATCTGGCCGTCGGCGAATCGCTTTTTGCAGATCGAACAAGGCGTTGCGGCTTGAGCCTATTCGTCTCTCGCAGCATTCGGCTTGTTCCCGGACCGGGTTGAGACTAGCCTCAAGGCGTCGGGTCGCCGCTCGCGGACGCGCCCGAACGGACTGCCGAAGGTCAGGACATGGAAACCGCCACAACCGCACGATTCTTGAGCGACCGCGCGCAGCGTCGCCCTGGCGCCAAGCGGGTGATGAACGAATCGCGCATTCTCTCCGCCGCCGAAACCGTGTTCGCCGAAGCGGGCTACGCCGCGGCGTCGATGGCCGCGATCGCCGACCGGGCGGAATTGCCCAAGGCGAACCTCCATTATTATTTCGGCACCAAGCATCAACTCTATCAACGCCTGCTGGAGGTGATCATCGAGGCGTGGCAGCACAGCATCGGCCATCTTCAGGCGGATGCCGATCCGGCGCAGGCGCTGCGCGCCTACATCGCCGACAAGATAGAGTTCTCGCGCCGGCGGCCGCATGCCTCGAAGATCTTCGCCAACGAGATATTGCACGGCGCGCCGGTGCTCTCCGGCATGCTGTCCGGCCCGATCCGCGTCTGGACGGACGCCAAGGTCGCCATCATCGAACGCTGGATCGCCGAGGGGCGGATGCGGCGCATCGACGGGCACCATCTGCTCTTCATCATCTGGGCCTCGACGCAGCACTACGCCGATTTCGACACGCAAGTCGCGGCCCTGCTGCAGCGCGAGCAATTGACCGCCGAGGACTATCAGCGCGCGACCGATACCCTCACGCGCATGGTGCTCGCCGCGGTCGGGCTCGACGAGCCGCAAAAAGACTCCTGAGCGCGCCGCCCATGGCGGAGGGCGCGGCGATCGAGACCGTCGAGATGCATACCGGCGGCGAGCCGGTGCGCATCGTCACCGCGGGCTACCCGGCGATCCCCGGCGCCACGATCCTCGCCAAGCGGCGCTACGCGCGGGAAAAGCTCGATCACCTTCGCCGCCTGCTGATCTTCGAGCCGCGCGGCCATTTCGACATGTATGGCGTGATCCCGGTCGAGCCGGACCTTCCGGGCGCCGACCTCGCCGTGCTGTTCATGCATAACGAGGGCTATTCGACGATGTGCGGCCATGCCGTCATCGCCGTCGGACGCTGGGCGGTCGATCGCGGGCTGGTGCCTCGGCGCGAGCCGGAGACGATCGTCGACATCCAGTGCCCCTGCGGCCTGGTGCGCGCCCATGTGGCGTCCGAGGGCGGCGTGCGCTTCGAGAGCGTGCCGGCCTTCGCCTTCGCCCTCGACCGCGAGGTCGCGATCGAGGGCCATGGCAGGGTCGCCGTCGATATCGGCTATGGCGGCGCCTTCTATGCGGTGGTGCCGGCCGCGCGCTTCGGGCTCGATCTCGGAACCGGCGCCACGCGCGATCTCGTCGATTGTGCGACGCGCGTGACCGAGGCGGTGCAGCGCCAGGTGCCGCTCGATCACCCCGACGATCCCGATCTCGCCTTCCTCTACGGCACGATCCTGACCGACGGCGGCGACGGTGCCGCGGCGCCCTCGCGCAATGTCTGCGTCTTCGCCGCGCGCGAGGTCGATCGCAGCCCGACGGGCAGCGGCGTCACCGCGCGCATCGCGCTGCAGCAGGCGCGGGGCGAGCTGGCGCAGGGCGCCCACCGACGGTTCGAAAGCCTGACCGGCGCCGTCTTCACCGGCCGTGCGCTCGCGGGCTTGCGCGCCGGGCGCTTCGAGGCGGTACGGGTGGAAGTCGGCGGCCGGGCGCATTATACCGGCACGGCGCGTTTCACCCTCGAGCCCGGCGACGAGATCGGTCGCGGCTTCCTGCTTTCCTGAACCTCCCGAGGAACCCCCCTATGGCCAGCACGCTCCAGACCATCCCCGCCCGTCGCGGCATCGCCCATCGGCTGAAGGCCGGCGAGGCGGTCAAGGTGATCAACACCCATGGCAGCCAGGTGGTGGATTGCTGGGCCTTCGCGCTCCCCGACACGGCCGAGTTCATGTCGATGGAACATAGCCGCGTCGAGCTCGGCCGCTCGAGCCCGCGCGTCGGCGACAGCATGTTCACCAACTGGCGTCGCGCGATCCTGACGCTGGAGGCGGACAGCTCGGCCGGTGTGCACGACACGACGCTTGCCGCCTGCGACGTCTACCGCTATCGGCGGCTCGGCGCCGAGGGCTATCACGACAACTGCACCGACAATCTCGCCGCCGCCATGAAGGCGGCGGGCCTCGCCCTGCCGGAGACGCCCTGTCCCTTCAATATCTGGCAGAACTCGCGCACCCAGCCGGATTTCAGCCTGGTGATCGAGCCGCCCAGGAGCAAGCCCGGAGACCATGTCGTGCTGCGCGCCGCGATCGACCTCGCGCTCGTGTTTTCCGCCTGCCCGCAGGACATGGTGCCGACCAACGGCGCCGATCGCCGCCCGACCGACGCGCATTTCCAGGTGCTGTGACCCGCCGGGCGCGGGTCAGGCGGGTTCGCTGAGCGTGCGCGCGACGGCGCGCTTCCATCCCGCATAGAGGGCGTCGCGCCGGTCCGCCGACATGGCCGGTTCGAAGCGCCGGTCGCGCCGCCAGCGCCGTTCGATCTCCGCGGGCCCGCGATGGAGGCCGAGGCCGAGGGCCGCGAGCGAGGCGGCGCCGAGCGCCGTCGTCTCGGCGACGACCGGCCGCTCGACAGGGATGCCGAGCAGATCGGCGAGGAACTGCAGCAACCAGTCGTTCGCCGCCATGCCGCCATCGACGCGGAGCGCCTGCGGCAGGGTCGCGCCGTCCTCGCGCATCGCCTCGATCAGGTCGCGGGTCTGGTAGCAGACCGCCTCGAGCGCCGCGCGGGCGATCTCCGCCGCGCCGGAATCGCGGGTCAGGCCGAGGATCGCCCCGCGCGCGTCGGGATCCCAGTAAGGCGCGCCGAGGCCGGTAAAGCCCGGCACCAGATAGACGCCGTTGGTCGATTCGACCGAGGCCGCGAGCGCAGCGCTTTCGGACGCGTGGCGAATGATCCCGAGCTTGTCGCGCAGCCACTGGATCGCAGCGCCCGCGACGAAGATGCTCCCCTCGCTCGCATAGCAGGTCTCGCCGCCGAGCCGATAGGCGATGGTCGCGACCAGCCGGTTGCGCGAGGCGACGGGCGTCCGGCCGCTGTTCAGCAGCACGAAGCAGCCGGTGCCGTAGGTGCTCTTGATCATGCCGGGCGCGAAGCAGGCCTGGCCTACCAGCGCCGCCTGCTGATCGCCGGCGATCCCGGCGATCGGCAGGCTGCGGCCGAGCAAGCCCGGCTCGCTGTCTCCGAACGGACCCGCGCTGTCGCGGACCTCCGGCAGCACGGACTCCGGAACCCGGAAGAGCGCCAGCAGCTCCGGGTCCCACCGGCCGCGGCCGATGTCGTAGAGCATGGTGCGCGAGGCGTTGGTCGCATCGGTCGCATGCACCCGGCCGCCGGTGAGCCGCCAGAGCAGGAAGCTGTCGATCGTGCCGAAAGCGAGCTCGCCGCGCTCCGCGGCCCGTCGCGCGCCCGCGACGTTCTCCAGCAACCAGGCGATCTTGGTTGCCGAGAAATAGGAATCGATGAGGAGCCCGGTGCGCTGCCGGATCAGCGGCTGGTGGCCGGCGGCGGCGAGGGCGCGGCAGGCCGCAGCACCGCGCCGGTCCTGCCAGACGATCGCATTGTGAATCGGGCGGCCGCTGCGGCGCTCCCAGAGGACCGTCGTCTCGCGCTGGTTGGTGATGCCGATCCCGGCCACATCGCCGACCGCGAGCTTCGCCTGCGCGAGCGCGCCGCTCATCACCGCGACGGTGGCGCGCCAGATCTCCTCCGGGTCATGCTCGACCCAGCCGTCCTGCGGATAGATCTGCGGCAGCTCGCGCTGGGCAAGGCCGAGCGCGCGGCCCTCCGCGTCGAACAGGATCGCCCGGGTCGAGGTGGTGCCCTGGTCGATCGCGAGGATGGCGCCCGGCGGCATGGTGGCGGGAATGATCTTGGTCGTCGCCGGCGGCGTCAAGACAGCCGGCCGGCGGCGGCGGACCCCTTGTCCGCGGCGGCTTCCGGCTTCGCGGCCGAAGGGCTATCGTGCGGGCGCGCGAGGGGAGGGCTGATGACCGAGGCCGACCGGCAGGAACAGATACTCGAACTGGTGCATCAGCGCGGTTTCGTCTCGATCGACGCCCTCGCCGAGCATTTCGCGGTGACGCCGCAGACGGTGCGCCGCGACGTGAACCGGCTTTGCGCCCGTTCCCTCCTGCGCCGCTATCACGGCGGGGCGGGCCTTCCCTCCAGCGTCGAGAACGCGACCTACCAGTCGCGCCAGGTGCTGCATCTGAACGAGAAGCGCCGGATCGCGGCGGCGGTGGTGCAGGCCGTGCCGGACGGCGCCTCGCTCTTCATCAACAGCGGCACCACCATGGAGCAGGTGGCTCGCGGCCTGCTGAAACACCGCAGCCTCCGCATCATCACCAACAACCTTCATGTCGCCCACATTCTCGCCGAGAACGAGGATTTCGAGGTGCTGGTGGCAGGCGGCCAGGTGAGCCGTCGCGAGCGCGGCCTGATCGGCGAGGCGACCAAGGAGTTCATCGCCCAGTTCAAGACCGATCTCTGCATCCTGGGCGTGGGCGGCATCGACGAGGACGGCACGCTGCTCGATTTCGATTTTCGCGAGGTGCGGGTTTCCCAGGCCATGGTCGCGAACGCACGTCAGCTTTTCGTCGCCGCCGACCACAGCAAGTTCGGCCGTGCCGCCATGGCCCGGCTCGGTGTCCTGACCGAGGCCGACATCTTCTTCACCGACCGGCCCCCGCCGGCACGGATTCGCGTGCTGCTGAAGCGCGAGCAGACGGAGCTGCGGCTGGCGCGGGACTGACCGGCTCCCCCCATATGTTCGATTTCGCGCATGGCCTGGGCGTTCATTTTCAATTGTGAAAACAATACCGAGCGACTAGGCTGCCGCTGAAAGGCGGGCGACGACGCCCTGTCGCCTCCCGGCGAGACCGCGTCATCCCGCCATTCCCCGCAAGCAATGCCGAGGGAAGCGCCGCCTTTGTCCGGACCACGGCCCTACGATCTGCTTGTCGTCGGCGGCGGCATCAACGGCGCCGGGATCGCGCGCGATGCGGCGGGCCGCGGGCTCCGCGTGCTCCTGGTCGAGCAGGAGGACCTGGCGAGCCATACCTCCTCCGCCAGCACCAAGCTGATCCATGGCGGGCTGCGCTATCTCGAATATTACGAGTTCCGGCTGGTGCGGGAATCGCTGACCGAGCGCGAACGGCTGCTCGAAAGCGCCCCGCACATCATCTGGCCGCTGCGCTTCCTCCTGCCGCACGAGGCGAGCCTGCGGCCGGCCTGGATGATCCGCCTTGGCCTCTTCCTCTACGACCATCTCGGCGGCCGGCGGCGCCTGCCGGCCTCGGCCGGCGTCGACCTGACGAAGGATCCGATGGGCGCGGCGCTGAAGCCGGAGTTCCGGCGCGGCTTCGCCTATTCCGACTGCTGGGTCGAGGATTCGCGTCTCGTCGTCCTGAACGCGATGGATGCGGCCGAGCGCGGTGCCGAGGTCGAGACGCGGACCCGCTGCGTCGCCGCGCGGCGCGAGGGCGGGCTCTGGCGCGCAACACTGCAGGATCGCCGCAGCGGCGCCAATCGCGATGTCGCGGCGCGCATCCTCGTCGATGCGGCGGGCCCCTGGGTGAAGAGCTTCCTCGAGCGCGAGGTCGGGCTGCCGGCGCGGCACAGCATCCGTCTCGTCAAGGGTAGCCACATCGTCGTGCCGCGTCTCCATGAGGGCGCGCATGCCTACATCCTGCAGAACCGCGACCGCCGCATCGTCTTCGCGATCCCCTACGAGCAGCGCTTCACCCTGATCGGCACCACCGACGCGCCTTTCGAAGGCGAGCCCGGCCGGGTCGCGATCTCGCCGGCGGAGACCGACTATCTCTGCGAGGTCGCCTCGCGCTATTTCCGCAAGGCCGTACAGCCTGCGGATGTCGTCTGGAGCTATGCCGGCGTCCGGCCGCTCTATGACGACGCGGCCAAGAGCGCGTCCGCCGTCACACGGGACTATGTGCTCGATCTCGAGGCGCCGGAGGGCGAGGCGCCGCTGCTTGCCGTCTTCGGCGGCAAGATCACGACCTATCGTCGCCTCGCCGAGCATGCGCTGGAAAAGCTCGCGCGCTTCTGTCCCGCGCCGCAGCCGGCCTGGACCGAGCGCTCGCCCCTGCCCGGCGGCGACATTCCCGACGCCGATTTCGAGCGCTTCCTCGCCGGGTTCCAGATGCGCCACCGCTGGATGCCGCCCGCGATGGCCCGGCGCTACGCGCGCGCCTACGGCACGCGCGCCGATCGCGTGGTCGGCGAGGCGGGTTCGCTCGCCGGGCTCGGCCAGCTTCTCGGCGGCGATCTCTATGAGCGCGAGGTCGACTATCTGAGGACATCGGAATGGGCCGAGAGCGCGGAGGACGTGCTGTGGCGCCGTTCCAAGCTCGGGCTTCATCTCGGATCGGATGCGGTGCCGCGGCTCGAGGCCTGCTTCGCGCGGGCGGGCGACGGCGTCGGCATGCACAACACCGGACGGCAGCGGAGCGGCTGATATGGACTTCATCTTCATGCTGACGCGCGAGGACCGGACCATCGAGGATTGCCTCGAGGTCTATGACTCGATCCGCGCCCTGCCGCTGAAGCATATCGGCTTCAAGGATGTCGGCGTGGCGCCCGACCTGCTCGACCGGCTGCATGACCGGCTGAAGGCGGACGGGCGCACGACCCACATGGAGGTCGTGAGCACCAGCCCGGAGAGCTGCAAGCGGTCGGTCGAGATCGGCGTCCGGCTCGGGGTGGATTGCCTCCTGGGCGGCACCCGGGAGACCGACGTGCTGCCGATCCTCCGCGGCAGCAGGACCGGCTACTATCCGTTCCCCGGCGTCCCGACCGGACACCCGACCAGGCTCGGCGGCACGCCCGAGCGCATCGCCGCCGACACGAAACGCATGGTCGAGGCGGGCTGCGCCGGCGTCGATCTGCTCGCCTTCCGCGCGACCGACGCGGATCCGCTGGCACTCATCCGGGCCGCCCGCGCCGCGACCGACCGTACCGTGGTCGTCGCCGGCAGCATCAACTCGGCCGGGCGCATCCGGGAAATCGCCGATGCCGGGGCCGATCTCTTCACCATCGGCACCGCGGCCCTCGACGGCAGCTTCAGCCCCCGGCATGGGTTGCTCGCGAACCAGCTTCGGCGCATCCTCGACGCCTGTCGCGCGGCCTGAGCGGAGCGTTCTGCCCTTATGGGCCTCGTCCTCGGTATCGATGTCGGCAGTCAAAGCCTCAAGGCCGTGCTGCTCGACGAAGCGCTGAAGCCGCTCGGCAGCGCCCGGCGCAGCTACCCGATTGCCTTCCCGAAGCCGGGCTGGGCGGAACAGGACCCGGCGCTCTGGGAGGCGGCGCTGGCACCTGCCATCGCCGAAGCGCTATCGACGGCGGGCCGAAAGCCGGCGGATGTCGGCGCCCTCGGCCTCGCGGGGCAGCTCGACGGCTGCATCCCGGTCGCGCGCGACGGCAAGGTGCTGCATCCCTGCCTCGTCTGGATGGACCGCCGCGCCGACGATGCGCTGGGCGCGGTGCGGCGGCGCATCGACCCGGCGACGATCCGCGCGCGCACCGGCGCCAATCTCGACGGCAGCCATATGGCGCCGAAGATCCTGTGGCTGCTCGATGCGGTGCCGACGGCGCGCAGCGCCGCGCTCTTCCACCAGCCGGTTTCCTATCTCGTGGAGCGGCTGACCGGCGAGCGGGCGATCGATCACGGTCTCGCCTCCACCAGCCTGGTCTACGATCTCGCCACGGGCGACTGGGCGGCGGATCTGCTCGACGCCTTCGGCATCGAGCGCCACCGCCTGCCGCCGCTCGCCGACGGCGCCGCGATGGCGGGCCGGCTCTCGGAAGCCGGCGCGCGGCTCGCCGGCCTGCCGCGGGGCATCCCCGTCGCCGTCGGCACCGGCGACGATTTCTCGACGCCGCTCGGCGGCGGCATCGCCGGCCAGGGCGTCGTGGCGAACGTGCTCGGCACGGCGGAAGTCGTCGGCGCCCTCCATGACCGTCCGGCGATCGATCCGAGCGCGCTCACCGAGACCCATCGCTATGTCGGCTCCGGCCTCTACTATGTGGAGAATCCGGGCTGGGTCTCGGGCGGCGCCGTCGAATGGCTGCGCCAGACGCTGGGGCTCGCCGATTTCGCAACGCTCGACCGCCTCGCGGCGGCCGTGCCGCCGGGGGCGGACGGGCTCACCTTCATCCCGGCGCAGGGCGGGGCGATGACGCCGCAATGGGTCGCAGCCGCGCGCGGCTGCTTCTACGGCCTCACCTTGGCGCATGGACCCGGCCACCTCGCCCGCGCGGTGCTCGAAGGCAATGGCTTCGGCCTCCTCGACGTGCTGCAGTCGCTGGAGGCGATGGGGGTGGCGGCGACGCGCATCCGGCTGCTCGGCGGCGGCGCGCGCAGCGACCTCTGGGCGCGCATCCGCGCCGACCTGACCCAGCGCCCGGTCGAGCGCGCGTGCCTCGCCGACAGCTCCGCCGTCGGCGCCGCGATGCTGGGCGCGGTCGCGGCCGGCATGGCGACGGACCTTGCGAGCGCCGCGCTCGGCCTTGCGGACGGCGCCGGCGCGATCGAGCCCGATCGCGCGCTCGCCGCCGCTTATGCCGACGCCTATGGCCGCTATCGGCGCCTCTTCGATTCCCTGCAACCGATGTTCGCGCCGGCGCCGATGCGCGGAAAAGGACCTGCTGAAACATGTCGCAGCCGCTGATCGACGCCTTGCTCGCGGGACGCTGGCGCGATCCCGACGACGGCAAGCCGGTGTCGGTGCCGATCAAATCGATCGTCATCGCGCCGAGCCTCGCCGGAACCGAGGCGGAGCTGGTGGGGCAGCTCGGCCTCGGCCGGGAGCTCGCGGTGGTCAGCGATCCGACGACGCACGAGCTTCTCGGCGCTCGCGTCGAGCGCGCGCTCGGCGCCGTCGCCACGGTGACGCCGATCCGGCTGCCCGAGAACCCGCATCCGGATGCGGCGACCGTGGACCGGATCCGTGCGGCGACGAAGCGGGCGGATGCGCTGATCGCCGTCGGCTCGGGCAGCATCAACGACCTCTGCAAATATGCGGCGCATATCGACGGCAAGCCCTATGCGGTCTTCGGCACCGCGCCCTCGATGAACGGCTACAGCTCCGCCAATGCCGCGATCACCGTCGACGGCATGAAGAAGTCGCTGCCCGCGACGGTGCCGCAGGGGGTGTTCCTCGAACTCGACGTGCTGACGAAGGCGCCCGTCCGGATGATCCGCAGCGGGCTCGGCGACAGCCTCTGCCGCGCGACCGCCGAGGCCGACTGGCTGCTCGCCCATCTGCTCCTGGGCGGCCGCTTCCGGCGCGCGCCCTTCGCGCTGCTCGCGGCGGAGGAATCGGCGCTCTTCCAGACCGCGGATGCGCTCGTCGCCGGCGATCGGGAGGCGATGGGCCGGCTCGCGCGTACTCTGGTGCTCTCCGGCCTCGGCATGGTGATCGCCGGCGGCAGCTATCCCGCGAGCCAGGGCGAGCATCTCATCGCGCATTATGCCGAGATGACGGGCACCGACCTGCCGCCGAGCTTCCATGGCGAGCAGATCGGCGTGACGACCCTCATCATGGCGCGGTTGCAGCATCGGATGCTGGCCGGCGGGCCGCCGCGGCTCCATCCGACGCCGGTCGACGGCGCCGACCTCCGGCGCCATTTCGGCGCGGCGCTCGGCAAGATCTGCGAGAAGGAATCGCGCGCCAAGGCGCTCGACGCCGCGGCCGCGGAACGGCTGACGCAGAAGCTCGCGGCGGAGTGGCCCGCCATCGCCGCCCGCATCGGAGCGGCGCTTCGCCCGACCCACGAGCTCGAGATGGCGCTGGCGCTCGCCGGCGCGCCGCGGCGCGGGGCGGATCTCGGCTGGTCGCCCGGCTTCGAGCGGACCGCGATCCTCCGCGCGCGCCAGATCCGCAGCCGTTACGGCTTCCTCGACCTGGCCGACGAGGCCGGGCTGCTGGGGCCCTTCGCCGCCGGCCTGCGCACGCGGTAGCGAGATCGAGGCGCGCCGCCGCCAGCCCGGCGGGGCCGCTTGTGAGGCGGGGCCAGCTTGGCCATATTTGCATCAGGGGCGGGCCCTGTCCCGCGGAGGAGGCGGTCATGGCGGCAGCGGAAAAGGCGGTGCCGGGCGGGCTCGCGGGCAAGCGCCTGCCCTTCGACTCCATCCCGGTGATCGACCTGGAGCCCTTCCTCGCGGGCGATCTCGCCCAGCGCCGCAAGGTGGCGGCGGAGATCGGCCGCGCCTGCCGCGAAGTCGGATTCTTCTACATCGGAAATCACGGTGTGCCGGAGGCGCTGATCGAACGCACCCGCGCCGAGATGCGGCGCTTCTTCGATCTGCCGATGGACCGAAAGATGCGGATCTCGGTCACCCGCTCGAAGAACCATCGCGGCTATTTCGGCTGGGGCGAGGAGAATCTCGATCCGGTGAAGCAGAAGCAGGGCGGCGATCTCAAGGAGGGCGTCAATATCGGCCGCGATCTGCCGCCCGAAGATCCGGACGTGCGGGCGGGGACGCCGCTGCACGGGCCCAATCAGTGGCCGGCGGACCTGCCGGGCTGGCGCGAGCAGATGTCGGCGCACTATGTCGCGATGCAGTCACTCGGCGCCCGGATGCTGTCGGCCTTCGCCCTCGCGCTCGACCTGCCGGAGAATTTCTTTGCGGCCAGCATCGCCAAGCCGATGACCACGCTGAGGCTGCTCCACTATCCGCCGCAGGAAGGGCAGATCACCGAGGCGCAGCTCGGCTGCGGCGCCCATACCGATTTCGGCTGCTTCACCATGCTCTGGCAGGATGACGTCGGCGGGCTTCAGGTGCGCAACGGCGCCGGCGAATGGATCGACGCGCGGCCGATCCCCGGCACCTTCGTGCTCAATATCGGCGACATGATGGCCCGCTGGACCAACGGGCGCTTCGCCTCGACCTTCCACCGCGTGATCAATGCGAGCGGGCGCGAGCGCTACTCCATGCCCTATTTCTTCGATCCCGATTTCTCGGCCGATGTGAGCTGCCTGCCGACCTGCCTCGCCCCGGGCGAGACGCCCCGTTATGCGCCCACCACCGGGGGGCAGCATTTGCTCGACATGATCGATGCCACCTTCGAGTATCGCCAAAAGGTCTAGAATTGGTCTCCCCATTGTGGGGAGGCGGCATCCAATCGGATTGTAAGTCACCCGAACGGCGTATATCATCCCGCGCAATGGGGGGAGATGGCACCGTTCGGGCCTTTCGCGCTGATTCCATTCCTTCAATCGCCGCCGGGAGCAACCCGCCGGCATGGCATCCCGCAGCAATGCCCGCGCGTCTCGTTCCCTCCATGAACTGGCGTAACGCCATCAGGGGGAAGCGATGGACAGCGATATCGGCGCCTTAACGATCATCTTCACGGAGTTTTACTACTGGATCACCGTGGTCCTCATGTTCCTGATTCATATCGGCTTCTGCATGTATGAAGTCGGCGTCTCCAGGCGCAAGAACCACATGCACACGCTGATGAAGAACACGATGGTGATCCCGCTGGTCACCATCACCTTCTATTTCTTCGGCTGGTGGATCTATTTCGCCCTCCCGAACGGTCCCGGCATCACCGGCGGCCTGATCGCCGCCCCCTGGGCGGTTTCATGGGGCGAGCTGATGGGCGCCCATATGGGCGGCGCGCCGGCCGATGCCGTCACCTTCACCGCCACCGACACGAACTACTGGGCGCGCATCAACGGCGTGTTCTGGGCAGCCTTCCTGCTGTTCTCCTGGACCGCGGCCTCCATCGTCTCGGGTGCGGTCATCGAGCGCATCCGCTCGGGCGCCTTCTGGATCATCGCCATCATGGTCGGATCGGTGACCTGGATCATCGATGCCGCCTGGGGCTGGCATCCGGACGGCTGGATGATTCAGGTGCTGGGCTATCACGACGCCTACGCCTCCGGCGTGATCCACGCGATCGCCGGCGGTTCGGCGCTCGCCGTGCTGATCCATCTCGGGCCCCGCATCGGCAAGTTCCGGCCCGACGGGACGCCGCGCAACATTCCGTTGCAGAATCCGTGGCTGGTGACGATCGGCCTCTTCCTCATCTATACGGGCTTCTGGGGATTCTACGTCGCCTGCAACATTCCGATCCTCGACGTGCAGGAAGGCGATGGCGTGTTCTATTCGGCGACGAACATCTACCTCACGCCGACGACGCTCTCCGCCATCACCCTCAACTTCCTGCTGTCGCTGTCGGGCGGTCTCATGGCCACCTACATCGTGTCGCGCGGCGACGCCTTCTGGACCTATTCCGGCGGGCTTTGCGGCGTGATCGGCGCCTCGGCCGGCAACGATCTCTACCACCCGATCCAGGCAATGTTGATCGGCGCCTTCGTGCCGGTGGTCTGCTACAAGCTGCATCACTGGGTCGAGCGCCGCTTCAAGATCGACGACGTGGTCGGCGCCGTCGCCGTGCATGGCTATGGCGGCTTCCTCGGCGTCGTCATCGCCGGCTTCATGCTGTGGGGCTATCCGGCCTCGCAGAAATACGACGCGCTGATCACGCCCTGGGGAAACTTCACCGGCGCGGTGATCATGTTCCTCGTGCTGGGTTTCATTCCGGTCTACATCCTCGCCGGCATCCTGAAGGCGGCGGGCATCCTCCGCATTCCGCGCGAGATCGAGCTCGTCGGCCTCGACCTCTCCGAATATGCGGCGCGCTATTCGAGCGAGGATGAAATCCAGAAAGCCGAACTCGAGGAAGCCCGCGCGACCGGGCTGCTTCGCTAACCGACGAAAGGGAAGGAACCGTCATGTCTACCGGAAGCTTCGAAAACTGGCATGGCAACATGCTCGATATCGGACCGCTCTATCCGTTCGTCGGTTCGGAAGGGCTGCTCGTCATCATCGGGTTGGTGTTCTGGATCGGCTGGCATATCTGGCAGCACCGGATGGAGTCGGCGAACTACAAGGACGACATGGAGACGCTGCGCCATGACGACAACATGAACCGCGCGCTGCGCGGGGAGAAAGTGCTGCGCAGCATGTGAGTTCGGGCGGCCTTGGCCGTCATTCGACGGGGCGCCGGCGGCATGGTTCGCCGGCGCCCTTTTTCTTGCGCCGGGCGACGCCCCTTCCTACCCCGTCAAGGCTGCGATAGGCTGCCGCTCCTGCCCTTCCGCCATGCGCGCGGGACGCGGCAGCATTCGCAAGAGATCAGGACAGACGGGCGCCATCCATGCGCGTACTCATCGCCGACGACCACACCCTGTTCCGGCGCGGGCTCGCCCTGCTGCTCCGCACCCATTATCCCGCGGTCGAGATCATCGAGGCGGGCGACGTGGACGAAGCCCTGCGCAAGCTCGACAGCGCGCCGGCGCCCGACCTCGTGCTCTGCGACCTCGCCATGCCGGGCATGACGCGGCTCGCGGGGCTGCGCGACCTGGTGGAACGGCTGCCGGGCACCCCGGTGGTGATGCTCTCGGCCTATGCCGATCGCGACGACATCGTGCGGGCGATCGAAACCGGGGCCCGCGGCTACATCCTGAAATCCGCCAGCGACGAGAGCCTCAAGAGCGCGATCTCGCTGGTTCTCGCCGGCGAAACCTATCTGCCGGGGGGCGTCTTTCTCGATTCCCATCGCCGCTGGATCGGCGACCAGGTCGGGGGCGGACCGACGCTTCCCGCCGGCAACCCGCTGAACGAGCTCACCGCCCGGCAGCGCGACGTGCTGTCGCTGATGATGGACGGACTCTCCAACAAGGGGATCGCGCGCAATCTCGGGCTGCTCGAGAGCACCGTGAAGGCGCATGTGAAGACGATCCTCGACAAGCTTTCGGCCGCGAACCGCACCCAGGCCGCCATCCTCGCGGCGAAGCTCGGCTGGCGACCGTCGGACCAGACCGACCGGACCCCCGAAGGCTGAGCTTCAGGCCACGCGGTCGATGGCTTGGCGCAGATTGGCGAGGAGCCGCGCCGGGTCGACCGGCTTGTGCATCAGATCGAAGCCGCTCGCCTTCGCCTCGATGAGACGCGCGGGTTCGGTGTCGCCGGTGAGGAGCAGCGCCGGCACCGGCCGGTGCAGCGCCTGGCGGATGCGGGCAATCGCCTGGGCGCCGGTGAGCCCGTCCCGCAGGCGGTAGTCGGCGACGATCGCATCGAGCGGCCGCGCCGCCCAGGCGAGCTTCGCCAGCGCCTCGTCCGCGGAGCCCGCCGTCAGCACCTCGCAGCCCCATTGCCGGAAGAGCAGCTCCATGGCCTTGCGCTGCACCGGCTCGTCGTCGATCGCGAGCAGGAAGCTGCCGGCGATGCCGCGCGGCACGCGCGCGTCGTTGCGGCGCTCCGGCGTCCCCGCGAGCGGTACCTCGACGGCGAAACAGGAGCCGCGGCCGGGAATCGAACGCACGAAGATGCGATATCCGAGCAGCCGCGCCATGCGATCGACGATGGTGAGGCCGAGCCCGAGGCCGCGCGTGCGATCGCGCTCGGGATTTCCGATCTGGTAGAACTCCTCGAAGATCCGCCCGATCTCGTCGGCGGGGATGCCGATGCCGGTGTCCCAGACCTCGAAGCGCAGCCGGTCGCCGCGTAGCCGACAGCCGAGCAGCACGCCGCCCTTCTCGGTGTAGCGCACCGCGTTCGAGACGAGATTGGTCAGCACGCGGTCGAGCAGCGCCGGGTCCGTCTCGATCGTGGCCGCGATGGGAAAGGCGCGGAAGCGGAGCGCGCGATCGGCCGCCTGCGGCGCGAACTCGTCGACGATGCGCTCCACCAGATCCACCACCGGGATCGGGCGCGGCTTCGGTTGCAGCACGCCCGCATCGAGGCGCGACACGTCGAGCAGCGCATCAAGCAGGTCGTTGGTCGCGCGGAGGGAGGCCTGGATCGAGCGGATGATGTCGAGCGCGTCGCCGTCGCCGCCGCGCGCCTTCAGCGCCGCCACGAACATGGTGACGGCCTGAAGCGGCTGGCGCAGATCGTGGCTTGCCGCCGCGAGGAAGCGCGATTTTGCGAGATTGGCGCGTTCGGCTTCGCCGTGCGCCGCGCGCAGCTCGTCCTCGACCTGCTTGCGTTCGCTGATGTCGCGGATCGAGGTGCGGAAGCCGAGCGGCAGCCCCGCATGGTGGTAGAGCGTCTGCCAGGACATCGCGCCCCAGCGCGTGCTGCCGTCCTTGCGGAGGAGACGGAAGGCGACGTCGTTGCCGCTGTCGCCATGGCCCGCGGAACGCATGCAGGCGGCGATCGCCGCGCGGTCCTCCGGATGCACGAGCGGCAACGGATAGTCCGCCATCGCCATGCATTCCTCGACGCGATAGCCGGTGATGCGCTCGACGCCGGGGTTGATCCAGCGCGGCCGGCCTTCGGCGCCGATCCAGCTTTCCCAGTCATAGGTGTAGTTCGCGATCGACTGGAAGATGCGGCCCGCCTCGGCCGCCGAGAGCCGGGCGGGGGTGCGGCCGGCCAGCCAGTCCGCCATGCGCCGAAGGAGCCCCATGGCGACATGATCGGCCACCGGCTCCCGGCCCGCAATCTGGGGCTTATCCCCCGGTTGGCGTAAACCGCGTCCGAAAGTAGTAGTCGACCCGTCCTTCGGACCGAATGCCCCTTCCTTTGCCGCATGGACAGGTTGTGATCCGGCGCCCCAGGCTTTCTGCGGGAGAGAAGCCCGTCCGATCGGAATAAATTCCGGCGACGGGCCCGACCGGCCGGGTGAGGTGCAACGTCGCAGTACCTGCCGGTTCTGACAGGAACGAGGGGTCGCCCGCACCGAAACGGCGCCGGCGGCGGCGTCCGGTCGGGACGCGCAACCAGGGGGAGCCGTCATGGCAGAAGTCGCCACCGCGAAGACACCGTCCGATCCTGCAACCTTGCAGCGACGGATCGACGCAATGTTCATGCGCGACAAATTCTGGGCCTGGGGCTTCGTCGTCGCGCTCTGGATCACGATCGGCTTCGTCCTCTACGAGATGAACTCGATGTTCCCCACGAGCGAGATCCGTACCGTGGTCTGGGTCGCCGCCATCGTGCTGCTCCTCTTCAACACCGCCTCGATGGCGGCGATGGTGCGGCACTACGCGCACGACAAGGAACATATCTACGGGATCGACATCCGCCATCTGGATGCCGGCCGCTGAACGCGCCGGCGCCGAACGCGCTTCAATCCGACAGGCTTGACAGGGGGATCACCTAAATGGCCGCGAAATATGTGCCGCCCGCGCAGAGCCGTGCCGGGCAGATCTTCGACACCATCGTTCTGCTGGCGCTCGTGTTCATCGCGCTGTTCCTGCCACTTTGGCTCAACATCGCGGTGCCGTCGCGGGTCGAGAAGCTGCCGGAGGGCGTGAGCTACGTGGCGGCGGAAGACGGGGCCCGGACCTGGACCGGCCTTAGCTGGGAGGTGCTGGGCCAGAACCCGACGATGCAGGCGCAGTGGGAGAAGCTCGGCCACAGCATGGACAGCGCGGCCGAGATCATCACCCAGCCCTTCGACTATACGATCGACTATCTGGGCATCGCGCTGACCGGCGTCGTCATCCTCGGCTATTTCATCTTCATGCTGGCGATGTCGGAGCGCGAATACAAACAGGTCATCGCCGAGAAATTCGACTGACGCGCAGAGAGCCAAGGACGCGTCGGCAAGGAACTGGGGAAGGGAACGATCATGTGGGAAGTGTTCGAGGTGCTGGCTTGGGCGATCTCCGCGCTCCTGGTCGGCTGGATGGTGTGGGACGCGATGCGCGTCGGCCAGGCTCACAGCGAGAATGAGCTGCTGAGCTCGCGCGAGGGCGTGGACGATCTCTTCGGCGATCCGAGCCGGAAGCGGAGCTGAGCCATGACCGATCAAGTCGTCGCGCAAGGCCATCCGAAATCGATCAATCTGCTGAAGGTGCTGGGTCCCGCCCATGTCTGGGCGCTCGGCGTCGGCATCGTGCTGGTCGGCGAGTTCATGGGCTGGAACTACGCCGTGGGCAAGGGCGGCGCCTACGGCGCGCTGATCGCCTGCTGGGTGATCGGCCTGCTCTATACCTGCGTCGCCATGATCGACTCCGAGATCACCTCGACGGTGGCCGCCGCCGGCGGGCAATACGCCCAGGCGAAGCACACGGTCGGCCCGCTGATGGCGTTCAATGTCGGGCTCTATCTGGTGCTCGCCTACACCATGCTCGAGGCGGCCGACATCCAGGTCGCGGGCCAGCTCGTGCAGATCGGCGCGCTCGACATGCTGGCTTCGGCTCCGGTCAATTGGGAGCCCTACACGATCCTCTGCCTCGCGATCCTGGCCTGGCTCAACTATCGCGGCGTGTTCATGACGCTGACGGTGAACTTCGTCATCACCGCCGC
>CAZMUZ010000005.1:0-64673 GCA_964569315.1 uncultured Rhodospirillaceae bacterium
AGTCGGTTTGATGTTCACCCCCACCCCTCCCTCCCCCCTCCGAGGGGGAGGGGGTCGATGGCCGGGAGAGCGCGTATTCATCTTTGCCGTCTCGTCGCCGTCATGCGCTTCGTTTCCCTCCCTTCGCGGCGCGAGGATCAAGGCGAGGAGGTCGATGGCGGCGACGCATCGCGTTCGCGCCCTCGCCCCGCGAGGCGGGGAGAGGGTCGGGGTGAGGGGTGTCTTGTCATGTCGGGAGTCGGTTTGATGTTCACCCCCACCCCTCCCTCCCCCCTCCGAGGGGGAGGGGGTTCTTGCTCATGAGCCGGCCGCGCCCGCCGCTCTGGGCGGTGCCGGGGGACGCGGCGGCGCGGCTCGCGCTCGCCACCGCCTATCCCTTCGCGATCCCGGAGGAGTCCTATCTCTTCGAGGACGGGGCCGTGCTGCCGCTGCCGGCGGACTGGCGGGTCGAGGGCCGCACGCCGGTGCTGGCGGTCGGCTCGAACCAGTCGCCGGACCAGCTCGCGCGGAAGTTCGCGCAGCTCGGCGGAAGGGTGCGGGTGCCGGTCACGCGCTGCTGGCTCGAGGATTTCGACGTGGTCTATGCGACCCACATCACGCGCTACGGCGCCATCCCCGGCAATCTCCATCCGGCGCCGGGCTGTCGCGTGCGGCTCTCGGTCACCTGGTTCGACGCGGACCAGCTCGCGGTGGTGCATGAGACCGAGCTTGCCGGCGAGAACTATGTCTATGGCCGGCTCGACGGGGCGAAGGCGGTCCTCGCGGACGGCCGACGCGTCGAGACGCTGCATGCCTATGTCAGCCTCAATGGCGTGCTGAACGAGGGCGGGAACCCGATCGGGCTCGCGGCGCTCAAGGCCGAGAACCGCCCGCATCCGGCGCTCGCCCAGCCGGAGGCGCTGGCGCTCCTGCATAAGCGGCATGGCCGGGGCGACAGCCTGGAGGCGATGATCCTCGCCTCGATCGGCGAACCCGCGGAGCGCCGCCGCCTGACCGAGATCCTGCGGCGCGATGCGCTCCGCTGCGACTGGAACGGTTTAACCATCCTCGAGCGGTGAGGCGGGTCGGTCCCTCATTCAGAGAAAGCCCTCATCCTGAGCCTGTCGAAGGATGAGGGCCGCGCGCCGGCAGCGCCACGGTTCGGCGGCCTCATGGTTCGACAAGCTCACCATGAGGATTCTCTTGAAGGCGGACGAATGAGCCGCCGGCGCAGGGACGAGGCCGGTCTCGCTTCCTTCCGTCACCCTCGGGCTTGACCCGAGGGTCCATGCTGCGGCGGGCTCGGCGATCGCTCGGCAGCGCTTCGGTGGTGCGACCATGGATGCTCGGGTCAAGCCCGAGCATGACAATGTGTAGGCTCACCATGAGGAAGAAATCAAAGCCGTCCGACATCTTGACGGCAGGAGGGCCGCGGTCGATCTTGCCGCCGCGGGCGGTCTCTTTACGAGGGCGGGAATGAATCCGGTGCTGATGGAGGCCCTGGGGCTGGTGGGCGCCACGCTCACGACGGTCTCGTTCCTGCCGCAGGTGGTGAAGGTCTATCGCACCCGCTCGACCCGCGACATCTCGCTCGGCATGTTCTCGATCGCCTGGGTGGGGATGGTGCTCTGGCTGGTCTATGGGCTGGCGCTCGGCTCCTGGGCGCTCATCCTCTGCAACGGCACCACGCTCGTCTTCGCCGGCTATATCATCGCCTGCAAGCTGCGCTACGGCTGAGCCCGTCAGTCGAGACGCTGCAGCCGGTCGCCGACCTTGATGCGGCCGGGCTTCACCACCTTCAGATAGATGCCGGCGAGGCGCTTGTTCGCCTCGGAGATGGATTTGAGGATCGCCGGGTCGAGCGGCAGGTCGCCCTGCGGCAGGGTCGTCATCAGGCAGCGCTCGGTGTCGCGCAAGAAGGCGACGCGCGCCTCGCCCAGCGCCATCTCGCCCTCGCGCCAGCCCTGCTCGACGAAGCCGACCGCATCGCCGGTATCGAGCACGATGTTCGGGCGGAAGCGCGGCGGCTCGAAGCGCCCGGGCGGGTAGTGGCGCGCCAGCGCCTTCATGGTGGCGGTCGTCAGCAGATGGATCGGCGCCAGGTCATAGGGCCGGTTCTCCGGCGTGCGGCGCACGAGCTCTGCCGGCGCGCCGATCGCGGCGCTGATCTGCGCATTCACGTCGGGCGCGTCGGTCGCGATCCTGCCGCCCTCGGGCAGATGGATCTCGGCCGCCGGGCAATCCTCCGCGTCCTTCGGCTCGCGCGCGAAGGTCGCCGACCAGGTGATGAGGTTGCGCCAGGGCTTCTTGCCGCGCGCGGAGGTGACCACCTTGCGCTCGGTCGGGTCGAGGATCCCCCAGATCCGGTTGCCCCAGATGCCCTCGGGGCCGAGGGCCGCTTCGGTCATGCGCTCGCCGCGCAGTGTGGCCACCGGATAGCGCACGATCTCCGAAACCCGCCCCAATTCCGTTGCCGTCACGCCCGATTCCTTCACCGTCACGCCCAGTTCCGTCACCGTCACGATCCGCTCCTGTTGCTTCGCCGACCGGGCCGGCGCATCGCCGCCAAGTCTAGCCGCGATCGCGCCCTCGGTGCACGCAACGATGTCGCGGCCCTGATTCCTTCAGCGGGCTCATCCTTCGACAGGCTCAGGATGAGGACCGGGTTAAGGAGGAGGGCGGGCTCATTTGTCGGCCTCCATAGAGAATCCTCATGGTGAGCCTGTCGAACCATGAGGCTGCCGAGGCTTGCAGCCCCTCATCCTTCGACAGGCTCATCCTTCGACAGGCTCAGGATGAGGACCGGGTCGGGAGGAGGACCTTGGTTTCTTCCTCATGGTGAGCCTGTCGAACCATGAGGCTGCCGAGGCTTGCAGCCGCTCATCCTTCGACAGGCTCATCCTTCGACAGGCTCAGGATGAGGGCGGAGTCGTGGACGAGGTTTCGGCGTGGGCTAGGCCACCTGGGCGACGGCGCGCTTCGCTGCGGCGCGGCGGTCGTCGGCGATGGTGACGCGGTTCATGATGCGCTGCTGCGGATAGTGGTCGGCGACCGCGAGATGCTGCGTCGCGTAATTGTCCCAGACCACGACCGTGTCCGGTTCCCAGCGCAGCCGGAAGGAGTGATGCGGATTGTTGGAGAGCTCGTAGAGCTGCTGCAGGATTTGCCGGCTTTCGCTTTCGGGCAGGCCCTCGATGCGGGTCGTGTAGTCGCAATTGACATAGATGAGCGGACGGCCGTTCGAGGGATGCGGCATCGCCACCGGATGGCGCACGCTCATCTCCTCGGGCTTGGTGTCGTTCAGCCTCTGGGCGCGCAGCTCGGACTGCTTGTTGCCGGAGGCGGGCGCGTAGGAAACCCTGAGGTCATGCACCGACACCATGCCCTCGAGATAGCGCTTCATCGCGGGCGACAGCGAGTCATAGACCGCATGCATGCTGCACCAGAGCGTGTCGCCGCCGACGGGCGGGATCAGCCTGCTGCGCAGCACCGAGCCGAAGGGCGGCTGTTTCGTGGCGCTGAGATCGCTGTGCCATCGGTGGTTTTCGGGCGGGCTGTCGCGATGATCGTGGATCACCGCGACCGGCGGATGACCGTCGATCGAGGGATAGAAGGGATGGAAGGGCACGACCGGCCCAAAAGACTCGGCGAGCGCGACATGCGCCTCGGGCGTCAAGTCCTGCTTCCGGAAGACGAGCGCGTGATGCTTCATCAACGCGTCATAGAGCGCGTCCGACACCGCCGGGGTCAGGTCCCGGTTGAGATCGATCCCCTCGATTTCGGCGCCGATCGCCTTGGTGATCGGCTGGATCGTCATGCTCGACATGGCGCGCTGCTCCTTGAGGCATGGCCGCCGGGCCCGCCGGCAAGATTAAGGTATGGCGGCCGGGCCCGCCGGCGCGATTTTGCGATAAACAGTAATCGACCCGGAAAATGTGACAATAGTGAAATTCAAGGGCGGCGGCTTCCGGACGCGCCGGGGGGCGGCCAGGGCTCGGGTCAGCGGGGCGGGGCGAGGCGCCAGACGATGGTCTCGCGCTCGGTGCGGTCCTCGAGCTCGAGGCTGGTCGGCACGCGGTACCGCGCCTGTTCGGTAAGGCCCGCCTTCGGCAGATAGGCGCGGCCGGGATCGGCGAGCAGGATCTCGACGCCTGCGTCTGCGAGGGCGGCGAGCCAGCGCTCGACCGCTCCTGCCATCGGCTTCTCGTAACAGACGTCGCCGGCGAGCACGAGGTCCCATGACTGTGCCTGGGCCGCGGGATCGCCCGCGAGCAGATCCTCCGCGCGGCAGGATACGGCAACGCCGTTGAGCCCGGCATTGAGCGCAATCGCGGCAAGGGCGAGCGCATCGATCTCGGCGGCTTCGCTCCGCGCCGCACCCGCCATCGCGGCGGCGATCGCCACGAGGCCGGAGCCGGCCGCGAAATCGAGCAGGCGCTTGCCGCGCGCGAGCTCGGGGTGATCCAGCAGATGCCGCGCGAGCGCCTGGCCGCCGGGCCAGGCGAAGGCCCAATAGGGTGGGGCCATGCCGCGCGTCGCGAGGCTTTCCTCGGTCGCCTGCCAGATCGGGGTGATCTCGGTCGCGAGATGGAGCCTGATCTCGGGCACCAGCGCGGGCGTGGCGATCGCGGTCTCGCGCCGGATGAAATCCTCGAGATCCGTCACGCGAACCTCAGGACGGTCGCTCGCGCGGTTTGCCGCATGTCGCTCACGCGGTCCTTCGAAATGTCGCTCACGCGGTTTGCCGCATGTCGCTCACGCGGTCCCCGAAGTTTCGCTCACGCGAGGAGGCCGGCGAGCAGAATGCCGAGAAAGAGGATCCAGCCGAGCCAGCGATTGGCGCGGAACTTGGCGAGACAGTCGGCGGCGGAATCGAAATCGGTCATCTGCGCCTGCCAGCCCAGATGGAGCGCTGCCAGCAGCAGCGCCAGATAGGCGGGCCAGCCGGCGCCCGCCGTGCCGAGCGCCGCCGCCCAGAGCAGCAGCGCGATCGCCGCGAAGAGGAAGAGCCAGCGCCTTGTGTCGGCGCCGAAGCGAAGCGCGGTCGAGCGCACGCCGATGAGGGCGTCGTCTTCCTTGTCCTGATGCGCATAGACGGTGTCGTAGACGAGGGTCCAGGCGATGCCGCCGCCATAGAGCAGGAACGCCGGCAGATCGAGCCGCCCGGTCGCCGCCGCCCAGCCCACCAGCGCGCTCCAGTTGAAGGTGAGGCCGAGGAAGGCCTGCGGCCACCAGGTGACGCGCTTCATGAAAGGATAGGCGGCCACCAGCAGCAGCGAGCCGAGCCCGAGCCAGATCGCGAGCGGGTCGAGCTGCAGCAATATGAGGAGCGCCAGCAGGAGCTGCAGCCCGAGGAAGACGATTGCGCCGGCGAGCGTGACCTCGCCGCTCGGCAGCGGGCGCGAGCGGGTGCGCTCGACCCTGGCATCGAAGTCGCGATCGACGATGTCGTTATAGGTGCAGCCGGCGCCCCGCATCAGGAGCGCGCCGAGGGCGAAGAGCAGCAGCAGAACCGGATCGGGCCGGCCGCCGGTCGCGAGCGCCAGCGCCCACCAGCCCGGGAACAGCAGCAGCCAGCTCCCGATCGGCCGGTCGAGCCGCGCGAGGCGCGCATAGGGACGCAGGAAACGCGGCAGCAGCCGGTCGATCCAGTCGTTGCGTCGGATGTCGCTGAAGCCGCCGCTTGCGGCATGGGGTTCGCTCATGAACTAATCTTGCCGGGAAGCGGCGGGGAGTCTCAAGCACCGATGACGGATACGGACTCCATGGGCACGGATTCCACAGGCACGGCCGCCGGCGGCGTGGCGACGCGGCTCTTTGTCGATGCGCCGCTCAAGGCGGGGGCGGAACTCGCCTTGGACGAGGACCGGGCGCACTATCTGAAGCAGGTGTTGCGGCTCGGGCCCGGCGACGCGGTCGGCCTCTTCAACGGGCGCGACGGCGAGTGGCGGGCGCGGATCGAGGAGGTCGCGCGGCGCGGCGTGCGGCTGCGCGCGGAGGCGCTGACGCGCGCGCAAACGCCCGACGCCGATCTCTGGCTCGTCTTCGCGCCGATCAAGCGGCAGCGCATCGATCTCGTCGCCGAGAAGGCGAGCGAGCTCGGCGCGGCCGCGATCTGGCCAGTCTTCACCGAGCGCACCGTCATGACGCGCGTCAATCTCGAGCGGCTCCGCGCCAACGCGATCGAGGCCGCCGAGCAGACCGAGCGGCTCAGCGTTCCCGAGATCCGCGAACCGGTTACCCTCGGGGAACTTGCGCACCGCTGGCCGAAGGAACGTCGTCTCCTGCTCTGCGCGGAAGCCGGCGAGGCGCGACCGATTGCGAGCGTGTTGCAGGAAATTTCGCAAGGGCGCGGCAAGGCGATCGGACCGGCGGCGATTCTCGTCGGACCGGAGGGCGGTTTTGCATCGGCCGAGCTTGACGCGCTCTCCAAACTCCCGTTTGTTACGGCCGTCGGTTTGGGGCCTCGCATCCTCAGGGCCGACACCGCCGCGGTGGCGGCGCTCGCCTGCTGGCAGGCGATCGTCGGCGATGGGGCCAGTAGGCCGCCGCAGCGCTAAGCGAATTTCGGGAAAAGCATCGGCCTGCATGTCGGCGCCACCCATTTCCAAGGGCGAAGCGATCACCGACAAGCGTCAGCTCGTCGAGTATATCGCCGCGGGCTCGAAGCCGGTTTCGCAATGGCGCATCGGCACCGAGCACGAGAAATTCGGGTTCAAGCTCGCCGATCTGCGGCCGCTGCCCTATGAGGGCGAGGTCGGAGTCCGCGCGCTCCTCGAGGGGCTGACGCGCTTCGGCTGGGAACCGGTGCTCGAGGACGGGAAGCCGATCGCGCTCGCCAGCAACGGCTGCAATATCACGCTCGAGCCGGGCGGCCAGTTCGAGCTGTCGGGCGCGCCGCTCGAGACCCTGCATCAGACCTGCGCCGAGCTGCAGACCCACCTGAAGCAGGTGAAGGAGGTCGGCAACGAGCTCGGCCTCGGCATGCTCGGCATGGGCTTCCAGCCGAAATGGGCGCGCGCCGACATCCCCTGGATGCCGAAGGGCCGCTACAAGATCATGCGCGACTACATGGCCAAGAAGGGCAAGCTCGGCCACGACATGATGCTGCGCACCTGTACCGTGCAGGTGAACCTCGATTTCGAGTCCGAGGCGGACATGGTGCGCAAGATGCGCGTGAGCCTCGCGCTGCAGCCGGTCGCGACCGCCCTCTTCGCCGATTCCCCCTTCACCGAAGGCAAGCCCAACGGGTTCCTCAGCTATCGCAGCCATGTCTGGACCGACACCGATCCGGACCGGTGCGGCATGCTGCCCTTCGTCTCCGAGCCGGGCTACGGCTTCGAGCGCTATGTCGATTACCTGCTCGACGTGCCCATGTATTTCGTCTTCCGCGAAGGGCGCTATATCGACGCGAGCGGCCAGAGCTTCCGCGATTTCCTGAAAGGCAGGCTGCCGGCGCTGCCGGGCGAGCTGCCGGGCATGGGCGACTGGACCGACCATCTGACGACGGTCTTCCCGGAAGTGCGGCTCAAGCGCTTTCTCGAGATGCGGGGCGCCGACAGCGGGCGCTGGGACCGGATCTGCGCGCTGCCGGCGCTCTGGGTCGGGCTGCTCTACGACAAGACCGCGCTCGATGCGGCGGCCGAGCTGGTGAAGGACTGGACCGTCGAGGACCAGGAGACGATGTGGAGGGACGTGCCGCGGCTGGCGCTGGGCGCGAAGATTGGCGGCCGCTCGGTGCAGGAGGTCGCGAAGGAGGTCATCGCCATCGCGCGCGGCGGCCTGCAGCGCCGGGCCCGGCTCGACAGCAGCGGCCAGAACGAATCGCATTTCCTGAGCCCGCTCGACGAGATCGCCGATAGCGGGCGCACGCCGGCTGCGCTCAAGCTCGAAGCCTTCAACGGACGCTGGGGCAAGTCGGTCGATCCGGTCTTCGCCGAATTCGCCTATTGACGCGGAGGCGGGCTCGGCTCGATTGCTAGTCGGGCCGGCCTCCCGCCGATTCGACGGGCCGGCCGTCGCTCCGTCCTCTCGATGCGGACGGTGCCGTTTTCCCCTCCCGCCGGGAGCCGCTCGCCCTCATGTCCAGCGACCAGCAGCCGAAGCGACAGCGGGCCGGTCTCGGGGCGTGGCAGGCCGCCGGGGCGACCGCCAAGGGAAAGAAGGTCCCGTCCACCCGCGTCGATCTCAAGCTGTTCCAGTCGGACCCGGTGCGCGTCCTCTATCTCATGGCGCAGCGCTTCGGGCCGTTGATCGGGCTCCATCTCGGCAAGAGCTTCATCTATGTGGTGCAGCATCCCGATTTCGCGCGCCACCTGCTGCAGACCCGCGTGCAGAACTACCGCAAGAGCTACGGGCCGATCGCGCAGGTCTTCGGCGACAGCATCCTGATCACGCAAGGGCAGAAATGGCAGAAGCTGCGGAAGCTGAGCCAGCCCGCCTTCGCGACCGCGCGGCTCAAATCCATGCCGCCGGTCATCGCCGCGGCGACCGACGCGGTGCTCGAGGAATGGGCGCCCGCGGCCGGCACCGGCACGCCCTTCGCCATCGATCGCGGCGTGCAGCAGATCACGCTCAATGTCGTGCTCGGCATGCTCTTCAACGCCAGCATCGCGAGCTTCGGCCCGCAGGCGATGGACGAGGTCGAGACCGCGCTCGTCATCGCCGCGCGCTTCGCCTGGGACGTGACCGGCGAAGTGCGCCGGCGCCGCCCCGACCTCGACCGGCGCTTTGCGCTCGCGGTCCAGCGCGTCAGCCGGATGACGCGCGGTTTCATGCTGCGCCGCGCGGCGGTCGATCCGCAGCCGGACGATCTGCTGAAGCTGCTGTTCGAGGCGCGCGACGATCCGGAATTCCCCGAGATGACGGATCGCCAAGTCAGGAACGAGATCGTCACCTTCGTCATCGCCGGCTACGAGACCACGGCGACGGCGCTCTCCTGGACGATCCGGCTCCTCGCCGAGCATCCGGAGATGCAGGCGCGGGTGCAGGCGGAAATCGACCAGGCCGTCGGCGACGGCGTTCCCGAATATGACGATCTCGACCGGCTGCCGCTGCTGGGCGCCGTGTTCGCCGAGGCGATGCGGCTCTATCCCCCGGTGCCGATGCTGAGCCGCTTCGCCAACGAGGAGGATTCCTTCGAGGGCGTGTCGATCCCCAAGGGGCTGCAGCTCACCATCTCGGTGATCGCGCTGCACCGGCAGCCGGCGCTCTGGGAGCGGCCGAACGATTTCTGGCCGGAGCGCTTCCTGCCGGAACATGCGAAGGAGCGCTATCCCTTCAGCTATCTGCCCTTCAGCGCCGGGCCGCGCGCCTGCATCGGGCACCGGTTCGCGATGATCGAGGGTCCGCTGGTTCTGGCGCGCATGTTGCAGCGCTATCGCTTCAGCCTCGGTCCCGTCTCGCCGAGCTATGTCTGGTCGATATCGATGCGGCCGAAGGGCGGGCACCAGCTCCTGATCGAGCGGCGGTAGCGCCCATCGCCCCCGTACCGGCAACGACAGCGGCCAGGTGGCGGCGCCATGCCGTAACGTCCTGAATCGGCGCAAAATAAGGGCCGCGGTTGGGTGCCGCGGCCCTTCGTTGGGGGACTCTCGTCTAGGCTTGGGAGGGGCTAGACGGTTCCATTTCATGCCTCGGCTGTTAACAAATGGTTAATTTCCGATTCTCCCGCCGGTTTACGGCCTTGCGTCCGACTCATGGCGGATATGTTCCATGCGGAAATCGGGAGTCTGCGGCGGTTTTCCGCCGAACTCGCGGGCAAATCGATGGCCCGATTGCACAGCGGCGGCGATGGTCGAGGGCGCGAGGCAGTCGCCGATTCGGGTGACCGATCGGATCCCGGCGGCTTCGAGTCGCGCGGGCTCGGCGAGCAGCCCGAAGTAAAGCGCATCCGAGGGAAGCCGCGCCGTCACCAGCAGCACCGACTGCGCCCGTCGCTCGGTCACCCTGCCGGTATAGGCGCAGGCGAGCAGCGCCTTGCCGGGCGCCATCCCGGTGAGCCGCTGTCCCGTGACGATCTCGATCCCGCTTTCGAGGAGGCGCTGCTGGATGAAGCCCTGTTCGAGGCTCGCTTGCGTCCATTCCGACGCGTGACCCGCCGGCGTCACCAGCGTCACCTCGAGCCCGCGCGCCTTCAGCGCCTCGGCCAGCACGCCGCCCAGATAGAAGTGATCGTCGTCGAAGACGACGACCGGACCCGCGATCTCGCGGCCGGCATAGACATCCTCCGGCGTGAAGACGCCGGGCCCGTCCATGCCGGCGATCGGTGCGTCGTTCGCGCGTCCGAGCCCGTCGCGGCGCCAGGCAGCACCCGTCGCGATCACCACATGGTCGGCCGCGAACTCGAGCACGTCCTCGACGCCGAGACGGCTCGCGCGATAGATCGCGACGTTCGGCATGCGCTCGATCTGGCCGACGCGCCAGTCGCGCACCCGCATCCATTCGGCGAGGCCCGGCAGCTTCGCTTCCGCGCACACGCGCCCGCCGAGCTCCTCCGTCGCCTCGGCCAGATGCAGATCGTAGCCGCGCTGCCCGAGAGCGCGCGCGCATTCGAGCCCGGCGGGGCCGGCGCCCACCACCAGCACCCGCGCTTCCGCACCCTTCGGCGCGATCCGTTCGGGATGCCAGCCGCGCCGCCATTCCTCGCCCATGGTCGGGTTCTGCGTGCAGCGGATCGGCGCGCCGGTGCCGTTCCCCGCGATGCAGATGTTGCAGCCGATGCATTCGCGGATGTCCTCGGGCCGGCCTTCCTCGATCTTCTTCGGCAGGAAGGGATCGGCGATCGACGGCCGCGCGGCGCCGATGAAATCGAGGATGCCGCGCCTGATCTGCGAGACCATCGTGTCCGGCGAGGTGAAGCGGCCGACCCCGACCACGGGCTTGGTGGTCATCGACTTCACGAAGGCGACGTAGGGCTCCTGCGCGCCTTCCCTGGCGAATCGCGAGGAGCGGGAATCGACGACATATTCGCCGAGCTGGACGTCCCAGAGATCGGGCAGCTCGCCCAGCATCTCGATGACCGCGCGGCCTTCGCGCTCCCAGGTGACGCCGAGATCGCCATGCATCTCGTCGACCATGAGCCGGACCGCGACCGCTGCCTTGTCGCCGACCGCCTCGCGGGTATCGAGGATCATCTCCTTCAGCAGCCGGGCGCGGTTCTCGAGGCTGCCGCCATATTCGTCGCCGCGATCGTTGAAGCGGCGCGACAGGAACTGGCAGGGCAGATAGCCGTGGCCCGCATAGACATAGACGATATCGAAGCCGGCCCGGACGGCGCGCTTCGCGGCATCGGCCTGCCAGCGGCGCAGGTCGCGGATATCGCCGCGATCCATGCGGCGCGCCTGGACCGGATCGTAGTTATGGACGGGCCGGTGGCTGGGCGCGAGGAGATCGGCGCGGCTATAGCGGTTGATCGCATGGATTCCGCCGTGCCAGAGCTCGACCCCGGCGAGGCTGCCATGGGCATGGACCGCCTCCGTCATCAGCCGGTGATCGCGGACATCGTCCTCGTCCCAGAGCCGGCAATAGGGGTAGGGCGCGTCGTCGCTCGTGGGATGGATCGAGCAATATTCGGTGTTGACGACGCCCCAGCCGCCTTCCGCCTTCATGCCGCGCATGGCGGCGAGCGTCTGCGGCAGGCTGCTGCCCATGCCGGAACAATGCGGCACCTGATAAAAGCGATTCCTGGCGGTGACCGGCCCGATACGCACCGGCTCGAACAGGATGTCGTATCGCGGATCGCGCGCCATCGGCGCCTCCCCCTCGCAAAGGCCGTCGTCCGCCCGTGCCGGCGTCGGGAGAGGCTAGAAGGCCGTTTCCCTTGCGGTCAATGGCAGGGGGCATGGCGGCAAGGACATAGCAGCAGGGACACGCGCAAGTCGCGCCGCCCGCGGGGTTTCGCGGAACGAGTTGCAGGACGGGCACGGTCGGCTATGATTCCGGGCGACGGCGTCGGTCCGCTATGTCTCGGGGATGCGACCGGCCTGCCGCCGTGCGGACAGGGGATTCATGGCGATAGCGCAGACCGACCTCGGGTCGGCGACCTTGCCGGGTCGCAGCGCCGCGTCGCGGCCGCTCTCCTCGCCGGGCGCGCTCTTCCGCCTGTGGCACGATCCGATCGCGTTCCTTTCCGAAACTGCGCCGCGCCATGGCGCGGTTGCGCGTTTCTCCGTTCTCGGACGCGACGTGATCGTGGTCGCCGATCCCGATGTGGCGCGCCAGGTGCTGCATCAGAACGCGGCCAAATACCGGAAGAATTTCGGCGCGCTGCGCGACCTGATCGGGCAGGGGGTGCTGACCGCCGAGGGCGCGCTCTGGCGCCGCTTGCGCGAGCTGGAGCAGCCGGTGTTCCGTCCGTCGCGGATGCCGGGCAGCGTCGCGGCGATCGTCGCGGCGGCCGACGGGACGATCGCGGACTGGGCCGAGGCGGGCCGCTGCAATGGCCGCATCGGGATCGAGCCGGCGATCGGCCGCGCGACGCTCGCGGTGATCGTCGAGTTCCTGCTGGGCTCGCGGCTCGAAGGCCGGGCCGAAGCGGTGCGACGGGACATGGAGACGGTGCTGGCCCATGCGGGACGACGCGCCTTCGCGTTCACGGCGCTGAGCGGCCGGCTGCCGACCCCGGCCAATCTCGCCTGCCGCCGGGCGCTGGCGCGGCTCGACGTCTTCTGCGCCGATCTGGTCGCCGAACGTCGCGCAAACCCGGGGAACCGCGACGATCTGCTGTCGCAGTTGCTCGATGCCTGCGACAGCCCGGCCTGGCCCGAGATCGACGCGCGCCAGGTGCGCAACGAGATCATGACCTATCTCTTCGCCGGGCAGGAGACGACGGCGACGCTTCTGGTATGGGCGCTCCATCTGCTGGCCGAGAATCCGGCTTACCAGGAGCGGCTCAAGAACGAGTGCGAGCGCGCCCTGGCCGCGGGCCCGGTATCGCCGCTCGCGATGGATCGCGTGCCGATGGCCGAAACCGTCGTGCAGGAGGCGATGCGGCTCTATGCGCCGGCCTGGGCGATCTCGCGCACCGCCCTTGCCGAGGATGCGATCGGCGGCGTGCCGGTGAGGAAGGGCAGCATCGTGGTGGTCTGCGTCCATGCGCTGCATCGCCGGCCCGAGCTTTGGGACGAGCCGGAGCGCTTCCGGCCCGAGCGCTTCGACAGGCAGGCCGCCGGCCGCGCGCGCCATCCGTTCCAGTACATCCCGTTCGGCGCCGGTCCGCGCACCTGCATCGGCAGCCGGCTCGTGATGCTGGAAGCGCCCTATCTGGTGGCGCGGCTGGTGCAGGCTTACCGTTTCGCGCCGGCCGATTCGAGGCGGATCGCGTTGCGGTCGACCATCACGCTGCGGCCGCGCGACCCGCTGCACCTCGAGATCGGGTCCTGGTGAGGCGGCGCCCTTCCACGCTCAGATCGCGCGCAGCGTGAGCCCGCCATCGACGACGAGCCCGGTCCCCGTCATGTAGTCCGAGTCGGGCGAGGCGAGGAAGAGGGCGGCTTTCGCCACATCCTCGGGATCGCCGGGCCGGCCGAGCGGCAGGCGGTATTTGAGATATTTCCGGAACAGCCACTTCGACATGTAGCGCTCGGTCATGTCGGTGCGGATGAAGCCGGGCGAGATGTAGTTCACCCGGATGCGGTCGCGCCCCAGATCGAGCGCGAGGCTCTTGGTGAGGCTCTCGAGCGCGCCCTTGCTCGCGGCATAGGCCGAGAGCCGAACGCCCTCCTGGCGCACCGTGATCGAGGCGATGTTGACGACACTGGCGCCGGCGGCGCCGCGCAGCAGCGGCAGGAACGAGCGCGTGCATTGCACCGCGCCGATGAAGTTGGTGTCGAGGATCGCGTCCCAGTCGGCGCGGGTGAGCCGCTTGAAATGCCGCCGCCGCACGATGCCGGCATTATTGACGAGCGCATGCAGCCGGTCCGTCCGGCGGCCGATCGCGGTCGCGAGCGCCTCGATGGCGGCCTCGTCGCTCACATCGGCGTCATGGGCGAAGGCGCGTCCGCCGGCGGCCGCGATCTCGCCGGCGACGGCTTCGGCGAGCGCCGGGTCGCGATCCACGACCGCAACCTCGGCGCCCTCGCGCGCGAAAAGGCGAGCGATGGCGCGGCCGATGCCGCGGCCGGCGCCGGTGACGAGCGCCGTGCGCCCCGCGAGCCGGCCGGCCGCTTCGCTCACGCGGCGGTGCCGCCGACGGTGATCGCGTCGACCTTGAGCGTCGGCTGCCCGACGCCGACCGGCACGCCCTGGCCTTCCTTGCCGCAGGTGCCGATGCCGTTGTCGAGCCGGAGGTCGTTGCCGATCATGCTGACCCGGGTCAGCACGTCGGGTCCGTTGCCGATGAGGGTGGCGCCCTTCACCGCCGGCCCGATCTTGCCGTCCTCGATGCGATAGGCCTCGGTGCAGGAGAACACGAACTTGCCGGAGGTGATGTCCACCTGGCCGCCGCCGAAGTTCACGGCATAGAGGCCCTTCTTCACCGAGGCGATGATCTCCTTCGGGTCCGACTTGCCGTTCAGCATGTAGGTGTTGGTCATGCGCGGCATCGGGATATGGGCGAAGCTCTGGCGGCGCCCGTTGCCGGTCGGCTTCATCCCCATCAGCCGGGCGTTCTGGCGGTCCTGCATGTAGCCCTTCAGGATCCCGTCCTCGATCAGCACATTATGCTGCGAGGCGGTGCCTTCGTCGTCGATGGTGAGCGAGCCGCGGCGGTTCTCGATGGTGCCGTCATCCACCACGGTGACGCCGGGGGCGGCGACGCGCTGGCCGAGCAGCCCGGCGAAGGCCGAGGTTTTCTTCCGGTTGAAGTCGCCCTCGAGCCCGTGCCCCACCGCCTCGTGCAGCAGCACGCCGGGCCAGCCGGGACCGAGCACGACCGGCATTTCGCCCGCGGGCGCCGGCTCGGAGGCGAGGTTGACGAGGGCCTGCCGCAGCGCTTCGTCGGCGCCAGCCTTCCAGCTCGCCTCGCTGATGAAACGGCCGTAGGACTCGCGACCGCCGACGCCGGTGCCGCCGGTTTCCATGCGGTCGCCTTCGCCGGCGACGACCGAGACGTTGAGGCGCACCAGCGGCCGGATGTCGGCGAGCCGCTGCCCGTCGCCGCGGAGGATCTGCACCGCCTGCCAGCCGGCCGAGAGCGAGACCATCACCTGGCGGACCCGCGGATCGAGCGCGCGCGCATAGGCGTCGATCTCGGCGAGCAGCCTGACCTTCGCCTCGAACGGCACCTCGTTCAGCGGATTCGCCTCGCCGTAGAGACTGCGGTTGGTGCCCTGCGGCGGCAAAGCGAGCGCGCCGCCATGGCCGCGATGGACGGCCTTCACCGTCGCCGCCGCGCGGCGGATCGCGGATTCGCTGAGCTCGCTCGCATGGGCATAGGCGGCGCGCTCGCCGGCGATCGCGCGCAGGCCGAAGCCCTGCGAGGTATCGAAGGAGGCGCTCTTCAGCCGGCCGTCGTCGAAGGCGAGCGCCTCCGACTGCACATATTCGAGAAACAGCTCGCCATCCTCGGCATCCTTCAGCGAATCGCCGACGATGGTCTCGATGCGCGTGCGATCGAGTCCGGCGCGCGTAAAGAAGAGCTCGTCGGTCTTGGCCAGGTTCGACATGCCGTTTCCTTTCCGGGGCCGCGGCGAATCGTCCCGCGGCGCCTCCTTCATATGGCCCGAAATCGCAGCGCCGCCAACCGGCGCCGCCTCGCGGGTACGCCGCCGCGATGCGGCCGTTGCGATGGTGCCGATTTATGCGACAGATCGTCGCATTTGCGATGCGTCGACGGCAACTGCTTCGCGGCGATTTTCGCAACTCGGCTGCCGATGTCGCAGCCCTTGGCGAAGGCTTGAGATAGCCAGGCCAGCGGTGTAGGTTCCGGCCCAGCCGGCGCCTGGGGAGGCGGAGCCCGAGGCGCATGCGGAAGCGACGGTGGGAAGACCGTTCCGCCCGGACATAGAGAGCCGGCTTCAAAAGGATCAATCGACGATGCGCGCGAAGGCGTTGACGTTGCTGTGGGCCATTTCGGCCGCGCTGATGTCGCTGGTGCCGGGGACGGCTTCGGCGGCCCCCGAGCCCTGGCAGATGCATTTCCAGCCGGCGGTGACGCCGGTGATGGAGCAGGTCACCAGTTTCCATCACTTCCTGCTGATCGTGATCGTCGCGATCACCGTGTTCGTGATGCTGCTGCTCCTGATCGTCATCGTGCGCTTCAACGAGCGGGCCAACCCGGTCCCGTCCAAGACGTCGCATAACACGCTCGTCGAGGTGGTCTGGACGGTGGTGCCGGTGCTGATCCTGGTCGGCATCGCGATCCCGTCCTTCAAGCTCATGTATTTCGCCGACCGGACCGAAGACGCCGAGATGACCATCAAGGCCATCGGCCACCAGTGGTACTGGTCCTACGAGTACCCGGACAACGGCAACTTCACCTTCGACGCGCTGCTCGTGCCGGACGAGGAGCTGAAGCCGGGCCAGCTCCGGCTGCTCGAGACCGACAACCGCGTCGTCATTCCGGTCAACACCAAGATCCGCCTGCTGATCACGGCGTCCGACGTGATCCACTCCTTCGCGGTGCCGTCCTTCGGCGTGAAGCTCGACGCCGTGCCGGGCAAGACCAACGAGACCTGGACCGAGGTCACGCAGGAAGGCGTCTATTACGGGCAGTGCTCCGAGCTTTGCGGCGACAACCACGCCTACATGCCGATCACCGTGGAGGTCGTGTCCAAGGAGAAATTCGCCGCATGGGTCGCCGAGGCGCAGCAGAAATTCGCCCGCGCCGACGAGCCGGCGGTCGATCTTGCGGCCGCCACCCAGCCCGCGAACTGAACGGCCGAGAAACAGGAAGACGAAGATGACCAGCGCAGCCACCCATCACGGCGAGCACCATGGCGATCACGGCCACCATCCGACGGGCCTGAAGCGATACCTCTACTCGACGAACCACAAGGACATCGGAACGATGTACCTCGTGTTCGCGGTGATCGCGGGCCTGATCGGCGGCGCCATCTCCGTGATCATGCGTCTCGAGCTGCAGGATCCCGGCGTGCAGTATCTCCTCGCCGCGGGCGGCGTGCCGGACGGGCATCTCTGGGACATGTTCGTCACCGCGCACGGCCTCATCATGGTGTTCTTCGTGGTGATGCCGGCGATGATCGGCGGGTTCGGCAACTGGTTCGTGCCGCTGATGATCGGGGCGCCCGACATGGCGTTCCCGCGCATGAACAACATCAGCTTCTGGCTGCTGGTCCCGTCCGTCGGCCTGCTGTTCGCCTCGCTCTTCGTCGGCGGCGCGGGCACCGGCTGGACGATCTATCCGCCGCTATCGAGCGGGATAGGCCATCCCGGACCCGCCGTGGACCTGGTGATCTTCTCGCTGCATCTGGCGGGCGCCTCCTCGATCCTCGGCGCCATCAACTTCATCACCACGATCTTCAACATGCGCGCGCCCGGCATGACGCTGCACAAGATGCCGCTCTTCGTCTGGTCCGTGCTGGTGACCGCGTTCCTGCTCCTGCTGGCGCTCCCGGTGCTCGGCGGCGCCATCACCATGCTGCTCACCGACCGCAATTTCGGCACCACCTTCTTCGATCCGGCCGGCGGCGGCGACCCGATCCTGTTCCAGCACCTCTTCTGGTTCTTCGGCCATCCCGAGGTCTACATCCTGATCCTGCCGGGCTTCGGCATGGTGAGCCAGATCGTCTCGACCTTCTCGCGGAAGCCGGTGTTCGGCTATCTCGGCATGGCCTATGCGATGGTCGCGATCGGCGTGGTCGGCTTCGTCGTGTGGGCGCACCACATGTTCACGGTCGGCATGGACATCGACACGCGGGCCTACTTCACCGCCGCGACGATGGTCATCGCCGTTCCGACCGGCATCAAGATCTTCAGCTGGATCGCGACCATGTGGGGCGGCTCGATCCGCTTCACCACCCCGATGCTCTGGGCGGTCGGCTTCATCTTCCTCTTCACGGTCGGCGGCGTGACCGGCGTGGTGCTCGCCAACGAGGGTATCGATACCTCGATGCACGACACCTACTACGTGGTGGCGCACTTCCACTACGTGCTGTCGCTCGGCGCCGTGTTCGCGATCTTCGGCGGCTACTACTACTGGATCGCCAAGATGTGCGGCCGGCAATATCCGGAGTGGCTCGGCAAGACGCATTTCTGGCTGACCTTCATCGGGGTGAACATCACCTTCTTCCCGATGCATTTCCTCGGCCTCGCCGGCATGCCGCGCCGCTACATCGACTATCCGGACGCCTTCGGGCCCTGGAACCATGTCGCGTCGATGGGCGCCTACATCTCCTACGCGGCGACGCTCCTCTTCGTGGTCGGCGCGATCTACACGCTCGTCGCCGGCCGCAAGGTGGGCGAGAACCCGTGGGGCGAGGGCGCCACGACCCTGGAATGGACGGTGAGCTCGCCGCCGCCCTTCCACAGCTTCGAGGAACTGCCGCGCGTTCGATAGCCGGCGGATCGGGGACCCGCGCCGGCAAGGCGCGGGGTCCCAACCCAAGGGCCGGGCGAGGGCGAAGCCTCCGTCCTGCCGCAATGCTCGCGGGCGATAGCCGGGATCGGCCGGCCGCGGGCGGAGAGACGGACGAGACGTGACGGACGACAGCATCTCCCTCGCCGGCGACGGCGCATTCCATGCTTCGGGCGCGAGGGTCGGCGACTATGTCGCGCTGCTGAAGCCGCGGGTGATGTCGCTCGTGGTCTTCACCGGCTTTGCCGGCCTCATGCTGGCGCCGGGCGACCTGCATCCGGTTCTGGCGGCGGTCGCGATCCTCTGCATCGCGGTCGGCGCGGGCGCGGCCGGCGCCATCAACATGTGGTACGACCGCGACATCGACGCCGTGATGCGCCGCACCAGCGGGCGTCCGATCCCGACGGGCCGCGTCCGGGCGGAGGAGGCGCTCGCCTTCGGCATCCTGCTCTCGGGGGCGTCCGTGCTGCTGATGGGGCTCGCGGTCAACTGGCTCGCGGCCGGCCTGCTCGCCGGGGCCAATCTCTTCTACGTCTTCGTCTATACGATCTGGCTCAAGCGCCGCACCCCGCAGAACATCGTGATCGGCGGCGCCGCCGGCGCCTTCCCGCCGATGATCGGCTGGGCCGCGATGAGCGGCGAGGTCACTCTCGCGCCGGTCATGCTCTTCCTGCTGATCTTCATGTGGACGCCGCCGCATTTCTGGGCGCTGGCGCTCTATCGCCGCGAGGATTACGCGCGGGCGGGCGTGCCCATGCTGCCGGTGGTGGCGGGCGAGCGCGCCACCAAGCTGCAGATGCTCGCCTATGCGGCGATCCTCGTCCCGCTGGCGCTGGTGCCCTACTTCCTCGGGATCGCCGGCGCGCTCTATGCGGGGCTGGCGCTGGCCCTGGGCCTCGGCTTCTTTGGGCTCGCGGTCGCCGTCTGGTTCGACCGCACCGAGCGCAGCGCGCGCCGCATGTTCGGCTTCTCGATCCTTTACCTCTTCCTGCTCTTCCTCTTCATGGTGCTCGACCGGGCGCCGGGTCTGCTGCCGTGGCTCTCCTGGACTGCGCAATGAACGATCGTAATCGCGACGAAGCGCGCCGCCGGCTCCGGGCGCGCAACTATGCGGTGCTTGCGGCGCTGCTGGGCTTCGCGATCCTGGTCTATGTCGTCTCGATCCTGCGGATGGGGGGCAACTGAGCCATGGCCATCGCCGCCGCAGGCGCCAACCGGCGCGTCGTCATCGGCCTCCTCGGCGTGGTGGCGCTGATGATCGGCCTCACGATCGCCGCGGTGCCGCTCTATCGCCTGTTCTGCCAGGTGACCGGCTATGGCGGCACCACGCAGGTGAGCGACGCCGCGCCGGAGGTTTCCGGCCTCCGGCCGATCAACGTCCGTTTCAACGCCGACGTCGCACCCGAGCTGCCCTGGTCCTTCTATCCGATGCAGCGCGAGGTCCGGCTCCCCATCGGTCAGCCGCTGACGATCTATTATCGCGCGGTCAACCGCTCGAGCCGGACCGTGACCGGCACCGCGACCTTCAACGTGACGCCCTTCGAGGCGGGCCAGTTCTTCGACAAGCTGGAATGCTTCTGCTTCACCGAGCAGACGCTGAAGCCGGGCGAGAGCATCGACATGCCCGTGCGGTTCTACGTCGATCCGAAGCTGCTGGAGAACCGGGACGCCCGCACGCTCGAAACGATCACGCTTTCCTATACCTTCTTCCGTGCCACGGACCAGACGGCCGCTGCGGCCGAAGCGCCGGCCGGAACCGCCAACTGAACAGCGCATAGCCTCGCGAGGAAAGATCGACCATGGCCACGACGCACGCCGAACCGCATCAGAAGCATCCCTACCATCTGGTCGATCCGAGCCCGTGGCCGGTGGTTGGCGCCGTGTCCGCGGGCGTCCTCGCGGTCGGCGGCGTGCTTTTCATGCATGACGTGACGCCCTGGGTGCTGCCGCTGGGCTTCCTGATGGTGCTGGCGACCATGTTCTTCTGGTTCGCCGACGTGATCCGCGAAGCCACCTACCAGGGCCATCACACCCCGGTCGTGCAGCTCGGCCTGCGCTACGGCATGCTGCTCTTCATCGCCTCCGAGGTGATGTTCTTCGCCGCCTTCTTCTGGGCCTTCTTCGATTCGAGCCTCTTCCCCAAGGAAGCGACCGGCGGGGTCTGGCCGCCCGAGGGCGTGCTGCCGTTCGACCCGATGGCGCTGCCGCTGCTCAACACCCTGATCCTGCTCACCTCGGGCGTCACGGTCACCTGGGCGCATCACGCGCTCCGCGAGGGCGATCGCAAGGGCCTGCTGCAGGGGCTCGGCCTTACCATCCTGCTCGGCCTCACCTTTACCGGCGTGCAGGCCTACGAATATGCCCATGCGGCCTTCGGTTTCCGCGAAGGCATCTACTCGACCACCTTCTTCATGGCGACCGGGTTCCACGGCTTCCACGTCATCGTCGGCTCGATCTTCCTGATCGTCTGCTGGTTCCGCGCCTATCGCGGCGACTTCAAGCCGGATCATCATTTCGGCTTCGAGGCCGCGGCCTGGTACTGGCATTTCGTCGACGTGGTGTGGCTGTTCCTCTTCATCTGCGTCTATATCTGGGGCGGCGGCTCCGGCCCCTTTGCCGGGCACTGATCCCGCAACGCCAGGCGGGACGGGCGCGGGCTATTACCCGCGCCTGTCGCCTTTTTCCACCGGGCTCGCCTGCCGCTGCCCGCGCTGCGGCCGGGGCAAGCTCTATAAGGGCTTCCTCTCGGTCGTCGAGACATGCCCGGCCTGCGGGCTCGACCTCGCCGGCGCCGACGCGGCCGACGGGCCCGCCGTCTTCGTCATCTTCATCCTCGGCGCCATCGTGGTGCCGCTCGCCCTCCTGACCGAGGCCTGGTTCGCCCCGCCGCTCTGGCTGCATATGGTCCTCTGGGGCCCGCTCATTTTCGCCGGCGCCATCGCGCTGCTGCGTCCCTTCAAGGCGGTGATGGTGGCGATCCAGTATCGCCACAAGGCGGGCGAGGGCGGTGGGCGGCTGGGATGAGCCGGGCCGTGAGCGCCGACCGGCAAGCGGCAATCGGCGGCTTGCATCGGGGCGGGTTCTCGGGCATCGAGCAGCCATGACCGACAGCCCGAGCCCGACCCGCGTCTTCCGATGGCAGCCCGGCGCCACCGTCGCCGCCGCGATCGGCGTTCTCCTTCTCATCGGCCTCGGGGTCTGGCAGCTCGACCGGCTCGCCTGGAAGACGGGGCTGATCGCCGAGCGGCAGGAGCGCAGCCAGGCCGCGGCGATCCCGCTGCCGCCCTCCGATGCCGACGCCGCCGCGCTCAACTTCCGGCACGCGAAAGCGACCGGCCGCTTCGACAATGCGCAGGAGCTTTTCCTCGCCGCCCGCTCGCTCAACAGCAATCCCGGCTACCATGTGGTGACACCCTTCCATCTGGATGACGGCCGCGTGCTGCTGGTGGATCGCGGCTGGATTCCGATCGAGCGGAAGGACCCGGCAGAGCGCGCCGAGGGCCAGATCGAAGGCCCCACCGAGATCGACGGGCTCATCCGCCTGCCGCGCGCGCAGAACTGGCTCGAGCCCGACAACGAGCCGCAGAACGGCATCTGGTTCTGGGTCGATCTGCCGGCCATGGGTGCGGAGATCGGCGTGCCGCCGGAGCGGCTGGTGCCCTTCTTCCTCGAGGCGGGGCCGGCGGCGAATCCGGGCGGCTTCCCGATCGGCGGGCAGAGCCGCACCGAGCTGCCGAACGACCATCTGCAATATGCCATCACCTGGTTCGCCCTTGCGGCCGGGCTGGTCGGCGTCTGGTTCTTCTTTTGCTGGCGTCCGGAGCCGCCGAAGGCCTGAACCTTCGCCGCCGCGCGTTCCGCGGCCGGCCGCCCTTCGCTAACATTGCCGGAGCCTCGAGCCCCGCCGGAGTCCCATGACCAGCAATCTCGACGCCTATCGCGCCCTCGAGGCGCGTTTCCACCGCCTCGGCGCGATCGGCGGCGTGGTCTCGGTGCTGAACTGGGACTGGTCGACCGTGATGCCGGCGGGCGGGGCCGAGGCGCGCGCCGAGCAGCTCGCCCAGCTCAAGCTCCTGCATCACGAGATGCTGACCGATCCGGCGGTCGAGGATCGGCTCGCGGCGGCGGAATCGGCCGCAGCCGAACTCGATCCCTGGCAGCAGGCGAACCTCGCCGAGATGCGCCGCGCCTCGATCCATGCGACTGCGCTCGAGCCGCGGCTGGTCGAGGCCTTGTCGCGCGCCGCCTCCAGAACCGAAGGCCTCTGGCGCGAGGCGAAGCCCGCAGCGGATTTCGCGCGCGTTCTGCCGGCGCTCGCCGAGCTGCTGGCGCTGGTGCGGGAGGCGGCGGCCGCCAAGGCCGAAAAGCTCGGCGTGCTGCCCTATGAGGCGCTGCTCGACGAGTTCGAGCCGGACGGGCGCGTCGCCGAGATCGACCGCGTCTTCGCCGAGCTCGCCGGCTTTCTGCCCGATCTGCGCGAGAAGGCGCTAGCGCGCCAGGCCCGCCTGCCGGCGGCGCGCCCGCCGCAGGGACCCTTTCCGACCGCGGCGCAGAAGGCGCTGGGCGAGCGGCTGATGACGGCCGTCGGCTTCGATTTCGAGCATGGGCGGCTCGACGAAAGCCTGCATCCCTTCTCCGGCGGCGTGCCCGACGACGTGCGCATCACCACCCGTTACGATACGGCCGATTTCACCCGGTCGCTCATGGGCGTGCTGCACGAGACCGGCCATGCGCTCTACGAACGCGGCCTGCCGCCCGCCTGGCGTTACCAGCCGGTCGGCCGCGCGCGGGGCATGACGGTCCATGAGAGCCAGTCGCTGCTGATGGAAATGCAGGCCTGCCGCTCGCCGGGCTTCCTAAAATTTCTCGCGCCGCAGCTCACCGCCGCCTTCGGCACGGATCCCGCCTTCGCGCCGGAGAATCTCGCGCGGCTCTATGGGCGGGTGCAGCCGGGCTTCATCCGCGTCGATGCGGACGAGGTCTGCTACCCCTCGCATGTGATCCTCCGCTACCGGCTCGAGCGCGCCATGATCGAGGATCGGCTGCGGCCCGCCGAGCTGCCGGGCGCCTGGAACGACGGCATGGCGGCGCTGCTCGGCATCCGCCCGCCGAGCGACCGCGAGGGCTGCCTCCAGGATATCCACTGGTTCGACGGCGCCTGGGGCTATTTCCCGACCTACACCCTCGGCGCCATCGCCGCGGCGCAGCTTTTCGAGGCGGCCTGCCGCGCCCGGCCGGAGATCCCGGACGCCATCGCGCAGGGCGATTTCGCGCCGCTGCTCGGCTGGCTGCGCGCGAACGTCCATGCGCTCGCCTCTTCCCGCTCGACCGACGGCATCCTCCGCCACGCCACCGGCGGGCCGCTCGACCCCACGATCTTCAAGGCGCATCTGGAGCGAAGGTATTTGGCCTGAGGTTCGACGAATCCGCGGGCGGGGTGGCGCAACCATCTCTCCATGCTATCTTCGGCTGCGTCGAACGGGGCGGCGCACGATGCTTCGACACGCAATTCGCGAGTTCGTCAGAACGGTCTTTCTCGAGGGCGCATTCGAGAAGCGCGAGGATGCCCGCTATAGCTTCGGCGGCAACGTGATGACCGCCTATGTCGTCACATCCGCGCAGAAGGCCTATATCCAGGCGAAATTCCTGGTGCCTCGATTGCGGGCAACAGGGCTTGCGATCGGGCTTTCGATCGTCACATTGCTTGTATTCGGCTGGGTTGCTGCGGCTCTTCTATTCCTGAGCCTTGTCGCGGCAATCGCGTTCTGGACGCTGATCTGGGCCAATGTTCACTTGAAAGGCAGCCCGCGCGACCACAGGGTCGGCGGCCGCAGCGCGAGCGGTGTCTGGATCGATCACGGCGGCGGGGATGGCGGTGGCGGCGGCGACTAATGCGATCGAGCCTTGGGACGACAGCGAGACGTTCCGAGCCGCTCATGGGCCTTTAAACTATTGAAAATACTGAGGTTCCGTCGGCTTGCCGGGCCGGCTCGCGGGGGATAGGGTAGCCCGCCTCCCGCCCATTCCTTCCAGGGACACCACGGTTTTGCGCTATCTCAGCACCCGCGGCGCGGCGCCCGCGCTCGCTTTCGACGATGTCCTGCTGGCCGGCCTTGCGGCCGATGGCGGGCTCTATCTCCCCGAAAGCTGGCCGCAATTCTCCGCGGCCGAGCTGCGGCGCTGGGCGGGGCTGTCCTATGCCGATCTGGCGATCCGCGTCATGGCCCCCTTCCTCGGCGGCAGCATCCCGATGGCGGATTTCGAGCGCATGGTGCGCGAGGCCTATGCGGCTTTCGATCATCCGGCCGTGGCGCCGCTGAAGCAGCTCGAGGATCGCGTCTGGCTGATGGAGCTCTTTCACGGGCCGACCTTCGCCTTCAAGGATCTGGCGCTGCAGCTCGTCGGCCGGCTCTACGCCCATGTGCTGAAGAAGCGCGGCGGCCGCGTGACGATCGTCGGCGCGACCTCGGGCGATACCGGCTCGGCCGCGATCGAGGCCTGCCGCGACCGCGAGGCGATCGAGATCTTCATCCTGCATCCGGAGGGCCGCGTCTCGGAGGTGCAGCGCCGGCAGATGACGACGGTCGCGTCGAAGAACGTCCACAACATCGCGATCCGCGGCAGCTTCGACGATTGCCAGGATCTGGTGAAGGCGATGTTTGCCGATGCGACGTTCCGCGACGCCTACAATCTCGGCGCGGTGAACTCGATCAACTGGGCCCGCATCATGGCCCAGATCGTCTATTACGTGCGCGCGGCGCTCTCGCTGGGGGCGCCCGATCGCGCCGTCGGCTTCGCCGTGCCGACCGGCAATTTCGGCAATGTCTATGCCGGCTATGCGGCGAAACAGATGGGGCTGCCGATCGAGCGCTTTCATGTCGGCTCGAACCGCAACGACATCCTGGCGCGGCTCTTCCGCTCGGGCGAGATGAGCCTGCGGCCGGTCGAGCCGTCGCTCAGCCCCTCGATGGACATCCAGGTCTCGAGCAATCTCGAGCGGCTGCTGTTCGACCTCTATGACCGCGACGGCAAGGCGTTGGCGGCCGACATGGCGAGCTTCCGGAAGACCGGCAGTCTGACCCTGATGGCGCCGCGGCGCGCGAGGCTCGATGCGCTCTTTTCGGGATTCCGCCTCGACGATGCGGGCACGCTCGCCGTCATCGCGGATCTGCAGAAGCGCACCGGCGAGATCGTCGATCCGCACAGCGCGATCGGCGTCGCCGCGGCGCGCGAGGCGGCGAAGTCCGGGGCGGTGCCGGTGGTGGCGCTGGCCACGGCCCATCCTGCGAAGTTCGGCGATGCCGTGCGCCAGGCGGTGGGAAGGGAGCCCGCGCTGCCATCCCGGCTCGCCCGGATCATGACCGAGCCTGAGCGCTGCAAGGCGCTGCCGAACGATGTCGCCAAAGTCGAAGCCTATATCCGGGAGACCCTGCCGTGAATGTAATGCCGGGCACTGCGTCGGTGCAGATAACGACGCTCGACAACGGGCTCCGCGTGGCGAGCGACAGCATGAGCGGGGTCGAGACGGTATCGCTCGGCGTGTGGGCTGCGGTCGGCACGCGGCACGAGCCGGCCGCGGTCAACGGCGTGTCGCATCTCCTCGAGCATATGGCTTTCAAGGGCACCGAGCGCCGCAGCGCGCGCGACATCGCAGTCGAGGTCGAGGCGGTCGGCGGGCAGATCAATGCCTATACGACGCGGGAGCGCACCGCCTATTACGCGAAGATGCTGGCCGACGACATGCCGCTCGCCATCGACATCCTCGCCGACATCCTGCAGCACTCGACCTACGACGCCGAGGAGCTGGCCCGCGAGAGGCAGGTGATCCTGCAGGAGATCGGTCAGGCGGAAGATACGCCGGACGATATCGTGTTCGATCATTTCCAGGCGGTCGCCTATCCGGGCCAGGCGCTCGGCAGGCCGGTGCTGGGCGCGGCTGAGATCGTCGCCCGCATGAGCCGCGAGGAGGTGGCGGGCTACCAGCGGCGCAATTACGGGCCCGAAGCGCTCGTGCTCGCGGCGGCGGGCCGGGTCGAGCACGATCGGCTCGTGGCGCTCGCGAAGCGGCATTTCCGGACCTTGCCCGACGGCGCGCCGCCGCCGCCCGAGCCGGCGCGCTTCGTCGGCGGCGTTCGCTGCACCGAACGCGATCTCGAGCAGCTCCATCTCGCGCTGGGTTTCCAGGGCGTCGGCTATCTCGACCCCGACTATTACACCCAGAGCGTGTTCTCGACGCTTTACGGCGGCGGCATGTCCTCGCGCCTCTTCCAGGAAGTGCGGGAAAAACGCGGCCTCGTCTACAGCGTCTACAGCTTCGCCTCGCCCTACGCCGACGGCGGGCTCTTCGCCGTCTATGCCGGCACCGGAAAGGAGGAGGCGAAGGAACTGCTTCCGGTGGTGGCCGACGAGCTCCGGAAGCTCCCCGCGACCCTCGAGACCGCCGAGGTGGACCGCGCCAAGGCGCAGCTCCGCGCCGACATCCTGATGGCGCGCGAAAGCACGAGCGCGCGCGCCGAGCAGCTCGCGCATCAGCTTCTGACCTACGGCCGCGCGGTGTCGCCGGCGGAGCTCGTCCGGCGGGTCGAGGCGGTCGACGAGGCGCGCGTCGTCGCCTTCGCCGAGCGGCTGCGGCAGGGTGCCGTGGCCTTCACGGCGCTCGGCCCGGTCGGCGGCCTGCCGAGCGACGGCGCACTCGGTCGGCTCTTCCACTGACCGGCCGCGACGGGCCCCGGGCGCCGATGACCTGGTTCCGCAAGCACGGGCTGCCCTCCGGCTATGGTGTCCTGCTCGAGGGGCCGAAGGTCCGGCTCCGTCCGCCGGCCGACGTCGATTTCCGCGCCTGGCGCGAGCTTCGCGAGGCGAGCCGCAGCTTCCTCCTGCCCTGGGAGCCGACCTGGCCCTCCGACGCCACGACGCAGATCGCCTATCGCGTGCGGCTGCGCTACAACGCCCGCGAATGGCGGTCGGACCAGAGCTACGGCTTCTTCATCTTCCGCCGCGAGGACGGCCAGCTCGTCGGCGGCGTGACCTTGGGGCATGTGCGCCGCGGTGTCGCCCAGGCGGCGAGCCTCGGCTACTGGGTCGGGGCCGCCCATCAGCGCCGCGGTTACATGACGGAAGCGCTGGCGCTGCTGGTCGAGCAGGGCTTCGGCCCCTTCGGGCTCCGCCGCATCGAGGCCGCGTGCCTGCCGGAGAACGCGGCGAGCCGCGGCTTGCTGATCAAGCTCGGATTTCGGGAAGAAGGCCGCGCGCGCGAATATCTCAAGATCAACGGGCGGTGGCAGGACCACCTGCTGTTCGCGCTGCTCGCAGGCGATCCGCGCCGCGGCGTGCGCTGACGCGAACCGTCCTCAGGCGTGGCCGGCTTCGCCCGAGAGCTTGCTGAAATCGACCCCGATCTTCGCGATCGCCCGTTCCCACTTGTTGTCGAGATCGGCGTCGAAGATCAGGCGATGGTCCGCCTGGACAGAAAGCCAGCCATTGGCGTGGATCTCCTGATCGAGCTGGCCGGCGCCCCAGCCCGCATAGCCGAGTGCCAGCAGGCTCTGGCGCGGGCCCTGGCCGGACGCGATGTCCTTGAGGATGTCGAGGCTCGCCGTCAGCGACACGCCGCCGGTCACCGGCATGGTGCCGGTGGCATTGTATTCGGCGGTATGGAGCACGAAGCCGCGACCGGTCTCGACCGGCCCGCCGAAATGCACGCGGATTTGGTCGGACTCGGCCGTCTGCTCGATCCCGAGCTGGGCGAGGAGATCGGGGAAGGTGACGGAGCCGACGAGCCGGTTCAGCACCAGCCCCATGGCGCCTTCGGCGGTGTGCGCGCACATGTAGATGACGGTGCGGGTGAAGCGGGGATCGCGCATGCTGGGCATGGCGATCAGAAGCTGCCCCGTCAGATAGACGCCATCGTCCCGACTGATGGTCATGGTTGGGTACCGGAAAGTGGACAATCCTTAGCTAGGTCGCTTTGTCGCGGGTCGCAAGCCCGCCTTGCTCCCTCTCATGCACCACACGCTATTGTGAGGGCGACATTAATGCTTCGCGATTATAGTCCGCCGCCTCGGAGGACAGAAGCCTTGCCCAGCCGAAAGCTTCGGCATCAATTCTGGAACTGGTTTCTTGCCGCACTCTTAACGATTGTGGCAGCGACTCCGGCGATGGCCGCAAGCTCGGCCTGGGCCGAGCGCGAGCAGTTGCGCGTGCGTCTGATCGCCGCGACCGAGGCGGTGGGCGAGGCCGACACGCTGCGGCTCGGCCTCGAATTTGCCCTGGCGCCCGGCTGGAAGACCTACTGGCGGTCGCCGGGCGATGCCGGCTATCCGATCGCCATCGACTGGCGCGGATCGACCAACCTCGCCGACGCGTCGATGCTCTGGCCCGCGCCGCATCGATTCCAGCTCTTCGGTCTCGAGACCTTCGGCTATCAGGACGAGGTAGTGCTGCCGATCGTCCTGCGCCCGGAAACCCCGGGCGAGCCGATGCGGCTTCGTGCGCATCTCCGCTATCTCGTCTGCGAAGAGATCTGCATTCCCTACGAGGAGACACTGTCGCTCGACCTCCCGGCCGGGGTCGCGACGCCGGCGGCGGAAGCGCAGCTCATCGATCGCTATCTGGCGCTCGTGCCTGGCGATGGCCGGGCGGTCGGGCTCGCGATCGACGCCTTCGAGGTCGAGGAAGCCGGCGGCGAGGCGGTGCTTCGGATCCGGGCGCGCTCCGATCTGATGCCGTTCGAGAAGCCGGATGCGATCGTCGAAGGGCCGGCGGGCTACGGCTTCTCGGCGCCGGAGGTTGCGCTCGGCGGCCAAACGGCAGCGCTCCGCATTCGCGTCTCGGTCCCGTCCGGGGCGACGCCGATCGGCGAAACCCCCTTCACCGTGACGATGACCGACGGCGTGCGTGCGATGGAGGCGGCGTTGACCCCGGTGCCGGTCGACGGCGGGCTCTTCGCAGGCGGCTTCATCGCGGCGCTCGTCGCGGCGCTCCTCGGCGGGTTCATCCTCAATGTCATGCCTTGCGTGCTTCCGGTGCTGGCGATGAAGCTCGGCGCCGTGCTCGGCCTCGGCGGCGCGGAGCGCGCGCAGATCCGCGTCGCCTTCCTCGCGACGGCGGCCGGTGTCGTCGCGGCGTTCCTCGTCCTGGCGGCGGCGCTGATCGGGCTGAAGGCCGGCGGTGCCGCGATCGGCTGGGGCGTGCAGTTCCAGCAGCCTCTGTTCCTCGCCTTCATGGCGCTGCTGGTGACGCTCTTCGCCGCGAACCTGATGGGCCTCTTCGATATCCCGCTGCCGGGCTGGGCCGGCGCCCTCGGCGCGCGTCCCTTCGGTCAGCCGCGGAGCCGGCTCGGCGATTTCGCGACCGGGGCGCTCGCGACCCTGCTCGCCACACCCTGCTCCGCGCCCTTCGTCGGGACCGCGGTCGGTTTCGCGCTGGCCCGCGGCCCGGGCGAGATCCTCGCGATCTTCCTCGCCCTCGGGATCGGCCTCGCGGCGCCCTATCTGCTGGTGGCGGCGATGCCGGCGCTGGTGCGGTTCCTGCCGAAGCCCGGTCGCTGGATGACGGCGATCCGCGCGGTCCTCGCTTTCGCTTTGCTCGGCACGGCGATCTGGCTCGTCTCGATCCTCGCCGGGGAACTCGGCGACGCGGTCGGTTTTGCGATCGGCATGTTGCTGCTGGTGCTGCTGCTGGGCCTGCTCGGCGCGCCCCGTTTCGCCGGGCGCTCGCGGCTCTTCGCCCGGCTGGCGCTCGTCGTGGCGGCCCTCGGCATATTGATCTTGCCCGTAGTCTCCGGGCGCGACGGCGGCAGCGTGCTCGTTGCGGACGGGAGCTGGCAGCGCTTCGAGGAATCCCGCATTCCCGGGTTGGTCGGCGACGGGAAGGTGGTTTTCGTCGATGTGACGGCGGAATGGTGTGTGACCTGTCTCGCGAACAAGCGGCTGGTGCTCGAGAGCGCAGCGGTGCGCGACGAGCTCGCGCGAACGGACACGGTTGCGATGCAGGCGGACTGGACCAGCCCCGACAGCGCGATCCAGGCCTATCTTGCGCGCCATGGGCGCTACGGCATTCCCTTCAACGCGGTCTATGGACCCGCCGCGCCAGACGGCATCCTGCTGCCCGAGCTCTTGACCCGCGAGGCGGTGCTGACGGCGCTGCGCCAGGCCCGCGGCGGGCCCGACATGGCGGCCGGCGCCGACTGACGCCGCGGTGCCAAGCGCGGCATTGGACAGCCGCGGATCGCCGTGGCTATGCTGCCGGCCGCAATTCCGGCCGTTCCGCGCCGGAGAAACGGTGCAAGGGGACGGGCGATGACCATCAAGGTCGGCGAAAAGATTCCATCGATCCAGTTGAAGACCCTCGGGGCCGACGGCATGAAGACCGTCAGCACCGACGACCTTTTCAAGGGCAGGAAGGTCGTGCTGTTCGCCCTGCCGGGCGCCTTCACCCCGACCTGCTCGATGCAGCATCTGCCGGGCTTCGTGAAGAATGCGGACAAGCTTCGTGCCAAGGGCGTCGATACCATCGCCTGCCTCTCGGTCAACGACGCCTTCGTGATGGACGCCTGGGGCAAGGACCAGAAGGTCGGCGACAAGGTGCTGATGCTGGCCGACGGCAATGCCGATTTCTCGAAGGCGGTAGGGCTGACCGAGGACGATTCCGAATATGGCATGGGAATCCGGGCCTGCCGCTATGCGCTCGTTGCGGAGAACGGCGTGGTCAGGACGCTCGCGGTCGAGGAAGGCGACGCCTTCGACGTCTCGAGCGCGGAATCGATCCTCGCCAAGCTTTGAGCGGCGCCGGCGTTTCTGCGCGGAAACCGGGGCACTGGCGGTCTCGCTTCCGCCCGTGCTCGTGCGGGCGGCTTGCCCTGCGGCGTGCAGGGCGCCAAGGACGCCGGCTGCGCCCTGCCGGCCGGCAACGGGGTGGACAGCGGCCGGTCGCGACCTATCTTATGGGGAAAACCGGCGGGCGCGCGGCCCGGTCCGGCATTCCCTTTCTCCCTTCAGCAAGGAACAGACAGATGGCGATCAAAGTCGGCGACAAGATTCCCTCGGTCCAGCTCAAGACCATGGCGGCTGACGGCATGAAGACGGTCAGCACCGACGACCTCTTCAAAGGCAAGAAGGTCGTGCTGTTCGCGCTGCCGGGCGCCTTCACCCCGACCTGCTCGGCGAAGCACCTGCCGGGCTTCGTGCAGAACGCGGACAAGCTCCGCGCCAAGGGCGTCGACACCATCGCCTGCCTCTCGGTCAACGACGCCTTCGTCATGGACGCCTGGGGCAAGCATCAGAATGTCGGCGAGAAGGTCGTGATGCTGGCGGACGGCAACGCCGATTTCTCGAAGGCCGTCGGCCTCACCATGGACGGCACCGGCTACGGCATGGGCACGCGCGCCAGCCGCTATGCCATGGTGGTGGAGAACGGCGTGGTGAAGAAGCTCAACATCGAGGCGCCGGGCGCCTTCGAGGTGTCGAGCGCCGAGGCGGTCCTCAAGGCGCTCTGAGCCTTCGCCCGGACCCGAACTGCAGGGCGGGCCGCCTCCGGTCGAGGCGGCCCGTTCCGCTTTCGCCGAGACGGCGTTCGGCCCGAGCGCCGTCTAGGCCGCGAGCCGCGGTCGCAACGCCTCCAAGGAGACATGTCCGCGAAAGCCGCCGGCGGTTCGGGCAGGGTTCTCGGCTTCGATCGCATGGGCGAAGATGACGGCCGGATCGTCAGCCAGCTTTCGCAGAAGTCGTTGCAGGTTCGGGTAGTCGCGCCGGTCGAGCGCTTCGTGATAGGTCGCCCACCGCGCGATGCCGGTGAGATAGGCATCGGCCACCGTTCGCCTGTCGCCGACAAGCCAGTCGCTGCCGCCCAACATCGCATCCAGCTGGGCATGAGCCTTCGCGACTTGCTGGCGCCCGAGCGCTCTCAGCATCTGCTGGACCGGCGGATCCTCCGCCATCTCGTACGCCGTCCAGAGCGGGCTGAAGGCGGAGAAGAAACTCGTGTTCAGGAACGCGAGCACCTGGTTGAGACGGTCCTGCGCCGGCGTTCCCGGCGCGAACCCGAGCCCCCGATCGATGCCACGGGACGCCAGATGCTGCAGAATCGCGGCGCTTTCGCTGAGCGGGACGCCGGTTTCGAGCAACAGCACAGGCGTCTCGCGCACCGGGTTCAGGCGGGCATAGAGATCGCCTTGCATGTCCGCCGGCATGTTGATGCGACAGAGGCGGTAGGGTTGGCCAAGCCATTCCAGGGCGACGATCGACCCGAAGGAGCAGCCTTGCGGGACGCCATAGAAAAGTACCGGTTCCATTTTTAGACTCCAGCCGTTGCATGGATCACACTGGAGGCCATATGGAATCTCGTGCATGATTGTAAAGAACGCACAAAAACACGCGATGGTTACATATTTTATACTTGGAGAGGCGTGATGAAGGACACGGTATCGGGTTGCTCGATCGAGGATGCGATGCGTCTGTTGAGCGGGCGCTGGCGGACTCTCCTGATCTATTACCTGATCGACGGCCCGAAGCGCTTCAGCGACCTGCGTCGCGACAATCCGAAGATCTCGCACCGGATGCTGACGCTCGAGCTCCGAGCGCTCGAGGCCGCGGGAGTCGTTACCAGGACCGTCTATCCGACGGTGCCAGCGCGGGTCGACTATGAACTTACACCCGACGGGCGCGATCTGATCCCGCTGATCAACGCGCTCGGCGACTGGTGGGAAGGGCTGGACCGCCGCCGGCGAACCGCCACCACGGGCCACGGCGCGGCCGCGTAGACGGCGCGTCCCCAGGCGCTGCGTTAGCCGATCATGCTTTCGCGGAGCTGGCGGATCGCCTCGCGCGCGATCGCGTCGGCGCGCTCATTTTCGACATGGCCGGAATGGCCGCGCACCCATTCCCATTCGACCTGGTGCGGCGCGAGGGCCGCTTCGAGCCTTTGCCAGAGATCGACGTTCTTCACCGACTTCTTGTCGGCGGTCTTCCAGCCGCGCTTCTTCCAGCCGTGGATCCAGCGCGTGATGCCGTCCTTCACATAGCTGCTGTCGGTCCAGATCCGCACCTGGCAGGCGCGGGTGAGGCTCTCGAGCGCGCCGATCGCCGCCATCATCTCCATGCGGTTGTTGGTGGTGGCGGCCTCCGCCCCGGAAAGCTCGCGCTCATGCCCGTTCCAGCGCAAGACCGCGCCCCAGCCGCCCGGGCCCGGATTGCCGCTGCAGGCGCCGTCGGTGAAGATCTCGACGAGGCGCGGCTTATCGCTCACGAATCGAGCCCGTAGGCGCCCGCGCTCTTCACCGCCCGATGGAAGCGGAGCTTCCGCACATATTCGATCGGATCCTTCGGTTTCACGAAGGCGCCCGGCGGATGGTTGAGCCGGTCATAGAGCCGGGTCAGCAGGAAGCGGAGCGCGCTGCCCCGGGCGAGCAGGGGAAGGGCTGCATATTCCGCCGGCGGCACGGGGCGCGTCTTCGCATAGGCCGCCAGCATCATCCGCGCCTTGGTGGTGTTGAAGGAGCCATCCGTCTCGAAGCACCAGGCATTGATGCAGACCGCCAGGTCGTAGGCGTAGAAATCGGTGCAGGCGAAATAGAAATCGATGATGCCGCTCAGCCGGTCGCCGAGGAAGAAGACGTTGTCCGGAAAGAGATCGGCATGGATGGTGCCGGACGGCAGGCCCTGCGGCCAGCGCGCCTCGAGCTCGCCGAGATCGGCGGCCAGCTCTTCGGCGAGGCCGGGCATGACCTCATGCGCGCGCGCGCGGCAGGCCTCGAACAGACGGCGCCAGCCGGCAACCGCGAGATCGTTCGGCCGCTGCATGGGGAAACCCGCGCCGGCGAGATGCATCTCGGCGAGCGCCGTCCCGAGAAGCTGGCAGTGGCGCGCGGTCGGTCGGCGCGGCCACATGCCGTCGAGGAAGCTCACGATCGCGGCCGGCCTGTCGCAGAGCTCGCCCAGCGCATTGCCTTCGCGGTCGCGGATCGGCGTCGGGCAGGCGATGCCGCGCGCCGCCAGATGCTCCATGAGCCCGAGGAAGAAGGGCAGGTCCTCCCGCTTCACCCGCTTCTCGTAGAGCGTGAGGATGTAGCTCGCCGATCCGGTATGGAGCAGGAAGTTGCTGTTCTCCACCCCTTCCGCGATGCCCTTGCAGGACACCACCGGGCCGATCGCATAGCGCGCGACGAAGGCCTCGAGATCGCCGTCGGGAACTTCGGTGTAAACGGCCATGGCAAATCGGCGGATGGGACGGAAGCGGGGGCGGGACGATCAGGGAAGCGGCATCGGGGCGGCGCGCCGGTATGGAACGACTCGAAGCCCGATGCGGCGCCTAGGGTCGGGGCGGGGCGGGCTCCCGTCAAGCGGTCCCGCCACCCGGCGACCCGCCCGGCGGCGGCGCTCAGACGGCGAGCGCGCGCGGCAGCTTGAAATGGGTGGTTTCCTTGGTGACGGTCACTTCCTCGATCGCCACCGCGTAGCTGCGCTCGAGCGCCTCGATCAGCTCCTGCACCAGCTCCTCGGGCGTCGAGGCGCCGGCAGTGATGCCGAGCCGCTCGACGCCGTCGAGCAGGCCGAGATCCAGCTCCGCGGCGCGCGACAGGAGGAAAGCGGCGCCGGCGCCATGGGCGAGCGCCACTTCGACGAGGCGCCGCGCGTTGGAGGAATTGGGCGAGCCCAGCACGATGACCAGGTCGGCGCTGGGCGCGATCGCCTTCACCGCCTGCTGCCGGTTGGTGGTGGCGTAGCAGATGTCGTCGGTCTTCGGGCCGTTCAGCATCGGGAAGCGCTTGCGCAGCACCTGGATGACGCCCGCGGCCTCGTCGACGGACAGGGTCGTCTGGGTCGTATAGGCGAGCTTCGCCGCGTCCGGCACCTCGATCGCCTGCGCGTCCTCGACCGTCTCGACGAGGGTGATCGCGCCGGGCGGGAGCTGGCCCATGGTGCCGACCACCTCGGGATGGCCGCGATGGCCGATCAGCAACACATGGCGGCCCTGGGTGTGATGGCGCGAGGCCTCGTGATGCACCTTGCTGACGAGCGGGCAGGTGGCGTCGAGATAGAGCAGCTTCCGCCGGCTCGCCTCCGCGACCACCGCCTTCGCGACGCCATGCGCCGAGAACACCACCGGTGCATCGGCCGGAACGTTGTCCAGCTCCTCGACGAACACGGCGCCCATCGCTTCGAGCCGCTCGACCACGAAGCGGTTATGGACGATCTCGTGCCGCACATAGACCGGCGCGCCGTAATTCTCGAGCGCGCGCTCCACGATCGCGATGGCGCGCTCGACGCCGGCGCAGAATCCGCGCGGCGAAGCCAGGAGAACGGTCAAGCGGCGCGGCGCGGTGGCCTCAATCATCGTCGATCCTTCGATGGCAGGCCCCGGGCCTTGTGCATCCGGAGGGCGTTCACTAAAGTCCGCTTCCAGCCGAACGCCGCGGCAAAACTAGTCCTGCAACGCGCGCGAGGGAAGGGAAAGATGGCCGAACCGATTGTCGCACAGAAATCGCCCTATCCGGTCGAGCTGGAAGCCGGAAAGACCTATTTCTGGTGCGCCTGCGGCCGGAGCCGGAAGCAGCCTTTCTGCGACGGTTCGCACAAGGATACCGGCATCTCCCCTCTGGCCTACAGCGCCGCCGAGGCGAAAAAAGTCTGGTTCTGCGGCTGCAAGTCGACGAAAAAGAGCCCCCTTTGCGACGGTTCGCATAATGCGCTTTAGACCTCCGGCGGCGGTTGCATCTCTGGTCGCCGCCGCAACCCTCCTCGCGGCCTGCGATTTCACCTTCGGCGACAACGATCCGATCGGCCCGCCGCCGCCCTGCCCGCGCATCGTGAAGGTCGGCGACGCCGCGACGCTGACCCGCTTCCAGGGCGCCGGCCGCGACGTGAAGGACGTCGCCTTCCAGGCGCAGGTCGGCGAGGTCGCCTCCGCCTGCAGCTACGTCACCGTGGATACGAGCACCAGCATCAACACGACGATGCGCGTGCAGCTCGTCGCGTCGCGCGGGCCGGCGCTGACGCAGGACGAGGCGAAGTTCGAATATTGGGTGGCGGTCGCGCGGATCGGCGGCGAGATCCTGACCCGCGACAGCTTCGACGTCGAGGTCGATCTCTCCGGCAACATCACCCGCGCGCAGTCGGTGGACGAGCTGGAACCGAGCATCCCGCTGCGGTCGGGCGAGGCCGGCGACAACTACGTCATTTACGTGGGTCTGGTGCTGTCGCCGGAAGAGGTCCGCTACAATCGCGGCGAGGCCGGCACGGCGCTTCCCGACACGTCCCTCGATTCGGACATAACATCCGACGCGCCGGCGCCCTAGAGGCCGCTCCGGACCCGTCCAGAACTCGCTTGACCCTCGCGTCAAGGGAGAGGACAGTGGCGCCCAGTTCGCCCGTATTTCCTGCGGGAGAGACCGACCGCCTTCGGCACAGAGATCGCCGCGGCCGGCCGGCGCCGAAGGAGCAACCGCCCCGGAAACTCTCAGGCAAAAGGACCGCAGGAAGAAGGGCACTCTGGAAAGCAGGCGGCTCCGGTCCGTGGTTCATGGGATCGTAATCGCCTCACCGAAGAGGTAGATCGGCGCGTTCGCGGCGCTCGCCGCAGGCCGACAAATCTTTCAGGTCCGAAGACAGAGGGGGCATTCGGCCGTACCGGCGCGGTATGGCCAGGCCCTTGGTTGTCGGAGGACGTTCGATGGAAAATTCGGCGGATTTGAAGCGCACGCCGCTGCACGCGCTGCATCGCGAGCTCGGCGGCAAGATGGTGCCCTTCGCCGGTTACGAGATGCCGGTGCAGTATCCGGCCGGCATCCTCGCCGAGCATCAGCATACCCGCAAGGCCGCGGGCCTCTTCGACGTGTCCCACATGGGCCAGATGCGGCTCTCGGGCGGCGATACCGTGGCCGCGCTCGAGCGGCTGGTGCCGGGCGACATCGCGGGCCTCGCGCCGATGCGCCAGCGCTATACGCAGTTCACCGACGACGACGCCGGCATCCTCGACGACCTGATGGTCGTCAATGGCGGCGACCATCTGGCGCTGGTGGTGAACGCCGCCTGCAAGGATCAGGATGCCGAGCATCTGCGGACCTACCTGCCGCCGGAGGTGAAGCTCGAGCGGTTCGAGGATCGCGGCCTCCTGGCGCTGCAAGGCCCGGCCGCCGCCGCCGTCCTCGCGAAGCTCGCGCCCGAAGTCGCGGCGATGAAGTTCATGAGCGTCGCCAATGCGACGCTCGCCGGCATCCCCTGCACGCTCACCCGCTCCGGCTATACCGGCGAGGACGGCTACGAGATCTCGGTGCCGGGCGATGCGGCGGAGAAGCTCGCGCGCCGGCTGCTGGAAGATCCCGCGGTGAAACCGATCGGTCTCGGCGCCCGCGATTCGTTGCGGCTCGAGGCGGGGCTCTGCCTCTATGGCCACGATATCGACCGCAGCACGACGCCGGTCGAGGCCGACCTCGTCTGGAGCATCGGCAAGCGTCGGCGGGAGCAGGGCCGCTTTCCGGGCGCCGCCAAGATCGTCGAGCAGGTCGCGAACGGCCCTGCGCGCAAGCGCGTCGGCATTCTGCCGGCCGGCCGCGCGCCGATCCGCGAGGGAACCGAGCTGCAGGATGCGAGCGGCCGCCAGATCGGCAAGATCACCAGCGGCGGCTTCGGCCCGAGCTTCGGCGGCCCGATCGCCATGGGCTATGTCGAGATAGCGCAGGCAGCGCCCGGCACGGCCCTGTCCGCCATCCTTCGCGGCACGCCGCAGCCGGTCAAGGTCGCGCCGCTTCCCTTCGTCAAAACCAACTACCATCGCGGTTGAGAGGAACGCCAAAACGATGAGCAACGTTCGCTATACGGAAGATCACGAGTGGATCCGCCTCGAGGGCGACACCGCCGTCGTCGGCATCAGCCAGTACGCCCAGGAACAGCTCGGCGACGTCGTCTATGTCGAGCTGCCCGAAGTCGGCCGCAAGGTCGAGAAGGGCAAGGAGATGGCGGTCGTCGAATCGGTGAAGGCCGCGAGCGAGGTCTATGCGCCGATCTCGGGCGAGGTGGTCGCGGCCAACGCGGCCCTCACCGCCGAGCCCGCCAAGGTCAATGCCGATCCGATGGGCGACGGCTGGTTCGTCAAGCTGAAGATCGCGAACCGGGCCGAGCTCGAGAAGCTCATGGACGAAGGCGCCTACAAGAAGTTCGTGGAAGGGCTGCACTGATGCGCTATCTGCCGCTGACGCCGGACGACCGGCGGTCGATGCTGGCGAAGATCGGGGTCGCCTCGATCGACGATCTCTACGAGGACGTGCCGGCGCGCGCGCGGCGCAAGGGCACGGTCGATCTGCCGTCGCATCAGGGCGAGCTCGAGGTTGAGCGCGCGATCTCGGCGCTGGCACGGCAGAACCTGGGCACCGGCGCGGCGCCGTCCTTCCTCGGCGCCGGCGCCTACCGCCATCACGTGCCGGCGTCGGTCGATCACCTGATCCAGCGCGGCGAGTTCCTCACCTCCTATACGCCGTACCAGCCCGAGGTGACGCAGGGCACGCTGCAATATCTCTTCGAGTTCCAGACGCAAGTCGCGCTGCTGACCGGCATGGATGTGGCGAACGCCTCGATGTATGACGGCGCCACCTCGGTCGCCGAGGCGGTGATGATGGCGAACCGGGTCACGCGACGGGACCGCGCCGTGCTCTCGGGCGGACTCCATCCGCATTATGCCGAGATCACCGCGACCCACGCGCGTTTCCTCGGCTTCGATCTCGCGCGCCAGGCCCCGGATCCGACGGGCGTCGAGGACCTGATCCCGGCGATCGACGCCGGCACCTCCTGCGTCGTGGTGCAGTATCCGAGCTTCTTCGGCCATATCCGCGACCTTCGGCCGCTGGCCGAGGCCTGCCGCAAGGCGGGCGCGCTCCTCATCGTCGCCATCGGCGAGATCGTGGCGATGGGCGCGCTCGAGTCGCCGGGCGCGATGGGTGCCGATATCGTGACCGCCGAGGGGCAGTCGCTCGGCAATTCGCTCGGCTTCGGCGGGCCCTATGTCGGGCTCTTCGCGACGCGCGACAAATATGTGCGCCAGATGCCGGGCCGCCTCGTCGGCGAAACCAGGGATGCGGACGGACGGCGCGGCTGGGTGCTGACGCTCTCGACGCGCGAACAGCATATCCGGCGCGAGAAGGCCACCAGCAACATCTGCACCAACTCGGGCCTCTGCGCGCTCGCCTTCACCATCCATCTGACGCTTCTGGGCGAAGCGGGATTCGCGCGGCTCGCGGCGCTCAACCATGCCGCGGCCGGGAAGCTTGCGGAGCGGCTCGGCGGCATCGGCGGGCTCGAGATCCTGAACAAGAGCTTCTTCAACGAGTTCACGGTGCGGCTGAAGACGCCGGCAGCGCCGGTGGTCGAGGCGCTCGCGAAGCGCGGCATCCTCGGGGGCGTGCCGGTTTCGCGGTTCTTCCCGAAGGAGAAGTCGCTGGAATCGCTGCTGCTGCTCTGCGCGACCGAGACCAACACCGACGACGACATGGCCGCGCTCGCGGGCGCGCTCAAGGAGCTGCTGAAATGAGCAATCTCGATCCCATTACCGGCACCTTCAGCGGCAATCGCGGCCTGCAGATCGAGGAGGCGCTGATCTTCGAGCAGGGGCAGGAGGGCCGGACCGGCGTCGACCTCCCGGCGCCGCCGAAGGGCGCCGATCGTCTGGGCGGCATGGCGCGCAAGGGCGCCATCGGCCTGCCGGGCCTCTCGGAGCCGCAGGTGGTGCGCCACTACACCCGCCTCAGCCAGAAGAACTACGCCATCGACAGCGGGCTCTATCCGCTCGGCTCCTGCACGATGAAGCACAATCCGCGCCTCAACGAGAAGATGGTGCGGCTGCCGGGGCTCGCCGATCTCCATCCGCTGCAGCCGCTCTCGACGGTGCAGGGTGCGCTCGCCCTCATCGACCAGGTGGCGCATTGGCTGAAGACGCTCACCGGCATGCCGGCCGTCGCCATGTCGCCCGGCGCCGGCGCCCATGGCGAGCTCTGCGGCATCATGGCGATCCGCGCCGCGCTCGAGCATCGCGGCGAGACGCGCAAGCGCATCCTGGTGCCGGAATCGGCCCATGGCACCAATCCGGCGACGGCGGCGGCCTGCGGCTACGAGGTCGATTCCATCCCGGCCAATGCCAAGGGCCGCGTCGATCTCGAGGCCTTCCGCGCGAAGCTCGGGCCCGACGTCGCCGGCATCATGATCACCAACCCGAACACCTGCGGCCTGTTCGAGCCGGACATCGTCGAGATCGCCGAGGCGATCCACGGGGTCGGCGGCTATTTCTACTGCGACGGCGCCAATTTCAACGCGATCGTCGGCCGCGTGCGGCCGGGCGATCTCGGCATCGACTGCATGCATATCAACCTGCACAAGACCTTCTCCACGCCGCATGGCGGCGGCGGTCCCGGCGCGGGGCCGGTGGTGCTGTCGGAGGCGCTCGCGCCCTTTGCGCCGCTGCCCTATGTCGTGCATGGCAAGGACGGCTTCGATCTCGTCGAGCATGACGAGAAGGGCAGCGCCTTCGGCCGGCTCAAGGGGTTCCACGGCCAGATGGGCATGTTCGTGCGCGCGCTCGCCTACATGATGAGCCACGGCTCGGACGGGCTCAGGCAGGTGGCCGAGGACGCCGTGCTCAATGCGAACTACGTCCTAGCCAGCCTCAAGGACGTCATGTCGCCGGCCTTCGAAGGTACCTGCATGCACGAGGCGCTCTTCGACGACGCCTTCCTCAAGGACACCGGCGTCACCACGCTCGATTTCGCGAAGGCGATGATCGACGAGGGCTATCATCCGATGACGATGTATTTCCCTCTCGTGGTCCATGGCGCCCTGCTCGTGGAGCCGACCGAGACCGAGAGCAAGGATTCGCTCGACCTCTTCATCGCGGTCATGCGCGGTCTTGCCGGGCGGGCGAAGGCGGGCGAGGCGCAGCATTTCCAGGACGCGCCGAAGCTGACGCCCCGGCGGCGGCTTGACGAAACCGCGGCGGCGCGCTCGCCGGTGCTGCGCTGGAAGCCGCCGGTCGAGACGAAGCAGGCGGCGGAGTAGGGCTGGGGCGACGCAGGCCGGGGCGGTCGCCCGTGCGGGCGGCGGCCGCTCAGTTCGTGCGGCGGAACAAGAGCTCGAGATACTGCCGGAAGAGCCGCGACTGGCGTTGCACCAGCTCGCGGTCCCGATAGGCGTTCGCCATGATCAACGCGCCTTCGATGATGACGACGATCATCTCGGCAAGCTCTGCGGCGGTGACCGGCTGGACCGGCGGCCGGTCGGCGATCAGGGCGTCGAACTTCCGTTCGTAGAGGCCCTGCCAGCGCCGCAGCTCCCGCTCGATGAAGCGCTCCATCTCCGGGCCGAACTTCCCGATTTCATGCATGTAGGCGGCGAAGACGCAGCCGGTATGCGGCGTCGGCAACGCGTCGAGGAATTCCTCGAACAGCCTGAGAAAGATCAGGGTGCGCTCGAGCGGGTCATCGGAGAGCCGGTCGGCGCGCGCCGACCATTCGTCGAACATCGCGCTTTCCTGTGCGACGAACCGCTCGATGATGGCGCGGCCGAGATCCGCCTTGCCCGGAAAATGATGAAAGAAGGCACCCTTGGTGAGGCCGGTCGCTGCCAGCACGTCGTCGAGCGAGGTGCCCGCGAAGCCCTGCTTCAAGGTCAGGGCCTCCGCCGCCATCAGGATCCGTTCGCGCGTCTGCTCGCCCTTGGTCGCCATATCTCACCCGAAAAGAGACTATCCGGTATAATCTAGGCGGTCCAACATCGGCTGGCTAGCCATAATTGTATCATTATAAATCAATAAGTTAATAGAAACGCGCGTTCAATCATTCCAATTGACAGACTATATGGTCTGTTTTATTTACCAGAACAGACCATAAGGTATGGTCCGCGGTTGCCGGAAGCGGGGCCGCGTTCACGCGACATGGGGATATCGATGAAGACGATGCTGAATGGAGTCGACCGGCAGGCGCTGGGCGATGTGACCGAAGCAGTCAAGGCGCGGCCGGAACTCGCGAAATTCGAGTTCCGGCTGGAGAACCGGTGGCATGACGGCGCGCGCAACCGGTCGCAGGTCGATGGGTTTGTCGGAGCCGGCACGGAGCAGGAGCACCCGGCGCCGTTCGAGATGCGCAACGACGAGCCCCTGGTGCTGCTCGGGACCGACAGCGCGCCCAACCCGGTCGAGTATCTGCTCCATGCGCTGGCGGGCTGTCTCACCACGAGCCTCGTCTATCACGCCGCCGCGCGCGGCATCGAGGTGCGCGGCGTGAAGACCCGCTTCGAAGGCGACCTCGATCTGCGCGGCTTCCTCGGCCTGTCGCACGAGGTGCGCAAGGGCTTTCGCGAGATCCGTGCGGTCTTCGAGATCGAGGGCGACCTCACCCATGCGCAGAAGCGCGAGCTGATGAAGGTCGGCCAGGCCTTCTCGCCGGTCTTCGACATGGTCTCGCGCGGCGTGCCGGTGAGCTGCCGCCTCGCGGAGGAGAGCTTCCGCTCGATGCCGAGCGCGGCGTAGCGCCGGCGCCTTCCGATCCCGATGCCGCTTTCCGGGCTTGCCCGGAGGGCTCATCGGGCGGCGGCGTCGGTGCGCGACGAAAGCCTCCCGACGCCTTGGGGGCCGGCATCGCCCCTTGCTCGACGCCGCGCGCCACGGGAAGCTGCCCCGACCGCAAGCTGGGGAAAACGTCCCGTGCCAGGAAGCAGCAAGACCGCCGTGCCCTTTCGCCTCCGCCCTGCCGTTCCCGACGATGCCGCTGAGATCGTCGCCATGGTGGGCGAGCTCGCCGTCTTCGAGCGCGAGCCGCTTTCGAGCGTGAAGATTACCGAGGCCGATATCCTGCGCGACTGCTTCGGCGAGCCGCGGCGCTGCGAGGTGCTGCTGGCCGAGCGCGAGGGACGGATCGGCGGCTTCGCGCTCTATTTCCACAACTACTCGACCTGGATGGGCCGCGCCGGCCTCTATCTCGAGGACCTCTTCGTGCGCGACTGGGCGCGGGGGAGCGGCGTCGGCCGGCTGCTCATGGCCGGGCTCGCGCGCATCGCGGCCGAGCGCGGCTGCCCCCGGCTCGATCTCTGGGTGCTGCACTGGAACCCGGCCCGCGCCTTCTACGAGAAGCTCGGCATGATCGACATGGCGGATTGGCGCCCCTATCGTCTCGAGGCAGGCGGGATCGCGGCACTGGCGAAGGAGGCGGGCGATGGATCTTGGCATCAAGGGCCGTAGGGCGCTGGTGACGGCGGCGAGCAAGGGGCTCGGACGCGGCTGCGCCATGGCGCTGGCGCGCGAAGGCGTGCAGGTGACGATTACCGCCCGCGATCCCGATGCGCTGCAAAAGACCGCCGAGGCGATCACGCGCGAGACCGGCGGCATCGTCATCGCCGTGCCGGGCGACATCGCGACCGAGGCCGGCCGCGCCGCGGCGCTCGAGGCCTGCCCCGAGCCCGACATCCTCGTCACCAACGCCGGCGGCCCGCCGCTCGGCGATTTCCGGCAGTTCGGCATGGCGGACTGGCAGCGCGCGGTCGAGGCCAACATGCTGGCGCCGATCATGCTGATGAAGGCGGTGATCGATCCGATGATCCAGCGTCGCTTCGGGCGCATCGTCAACATCACCTCCGGCACGGTGAAGGCGCCGATCGCCTCGCTGCCGCTCTCCGGCGGCGCGCGGGCAGGTCTCACGGGCTTCGTCGCCGGCCTCGCCCGCGACGTGATCCGGCACAATGTGACGGTCAACAACCTGCTGCCGGGCTCGATCGAGACCGACCGCTCGACCGTCTTCATCGAGAGCCATGCGAAGGAGAAGGGCATCAGCCTCGCCGCGGCGCGGGCCGAGCAGGAGGCCGAGATCCCCGCCGGGCGCTTCGGCACTCCGGCCGAGTTCGGCGCCGCCTGCGCCTTCCTCTGCGCCGCGCAGTCCGGCTACATCACCGGCCAGAACCTGCTGATCGACGGCGGCTTCTATCCCGGCGTCTTCTAGGCGCTATGGAAATTCCTCTCCCTTGGAGGGGGGAGGTCAGGTGAGGGTGAACCCAACCTGCGGATCGTAGCGCTCGGATCGAGGCAGCGCTCATTGAGAAGCCACCGCCACCCCTCCCTCCCTCTCAAGGGGGAGGGGCTCCTGGAATGAAGGCGCTGTCTCACTCCGCCACGCCCATCCGCGTCTCGTCCACGAAGGTTTCCATATGGTCGTCCGTCGCGCGCCCGGCCCGGCCGCGCGGCGCATGGACATAGAGCTTGGCGGGCTTGATCTTGCCGATCTCCGCGGCGGGCGGCGGCGGCGCCATCGCGTAGCGCACCGGCAGCGCGTGATCCGCCAGCAGCGCGTCGGCATTGAAGACGCTGTTGAACTTGAAGAGGCTCTTCAGGAAGTTTGTCTGGCCGCGCATCAGATGGCCGGCGGCGGCCTTCGCCGCGCCGCGCGCGTTGCGCCAGTCCATATGCTTTCTGAAGAGCACCTGCTGGGTGCGCACGAGCTCCGCATAGAAGCGGTCGAGCGGCAGCTTCGTCGGCAGCACCGCATGCTGGATGTCGAAGAGCCGGTAGTCGCGGGTCGCGAGACGCCGGCCGTCGGTCAGCCAGCTCTCGGTGCCGGGATAGGGCGTATTGACGCTGATATTCACGATCTCCGGCACTTCCATGCACCATTCGCGGATCGTGGCGAAGCGCTGCTCGTCCCAGTCCGGGTCGGCGATCAGGTTGATCGCGACGCGGATGCCGAGCGAGCGGGCGAATTCGAGCGCCTCGAAATTGCGGCCGAGCGGCACCCGCTTGCGATATTTCCGCAGGCCATCCTCGTCGATCGCCTCGAGCCCGAGGAACATGTAGCTGACACCGAGGGTCTTCCAGAACCTGAAGACCTCCTTGTTGCGCAGCAGCACGTCGCCCCGGGTCTCCAGATAGTATTTCTTCCGGATGCCCTTGCGCGCGATGGCCTCGCCGATGGCGAAACCGTGCTGGTCCTGGATGAAGGCCACGTCGTCGACGATGAAGATGCCGGGCTCGCGGATCGATTGCAGGTCTTCGATCACGCGCTCCGGGCTCACCAGCCGATAGCTGCGGCCATAGAAGGTCCAGGCGCTGCAGAAGGAGCAGTCCCAGGGGCAGCCGCGGGAGAACTCGATCGACGCGCAGGGGTCGAGCACCCCGATGAAATATTTGCGGCGGTGCCTGAGCAGGTCGCGCGCCGGGCGATGGTCGTCGAGGCTGTGGACGAAGGCGGGGGCGGGGCCGTCGCCCTCGAGCGTGACGGCGCCCGGCACGCGCGCGATGTCGCCGCGCTCGCCCTCGAGGGCCGCGAGCAGCGACAGGATCGCGGTCTCGCCTTCGCCCTTGAGCACGCAATCGATCGCCCCCTCGCCATGCTCGAGGATCGCACTCGCGGTGAAGGAGGCGCTGTGTCCGCCGACGCAGATGAAGGTCCCGGGATGCGCCGCCTTCGTGGCCTTGGCGAGATCGGCGATCTCGGGAACGTTGGCCAGATAGTTGCAGGAGAAGGCGACGAGGTCCGGCTCGAAGCCCGCGACGAGCCGCCGGTAGGCCGCATGGTCCTCGACCTGGAGGTCGATGAGCTTCACCGCATGGCCGGCGGCGCGCGCCGCACCGGCCACGAGCTCGAGCCCCAGCGGCTCCAGCCGCAGGAACACCTTGGTGTACATGAGCGGGCCGGGATGCACGAAGAGCAGCTTCATGGAAGACCTGCCTTGGTTTGTGGGCCGGGAACGAGCGATGCGAAACCGCGATGGCGGCAGGCCGATCCGACGATCCCCGCGGGGGCGCGGGGCAGGGAGGTCGCAAAACCTCCCGGATACCGGGACATCAACCCACCATGGGCGGCTCCCGTTCCGAAGGCGCCGGCGTGTCGTCGGCGACAGGCAACTCTATCGCGACGTTTCGTGGCGGGGGCGGGGCAAGCTGGTGGCGATAGGGAGGCCGGACGGCCGGGGCGCGAGAAAAGCGCCCTTTTGGCGGCCCTCGAAACGAAAACGGCCCGAACCTGGGGTTCGGGCCGTTCGATTTGGGTATCCGTCCTGTCGGCGGATCAGTGGAGGCGCTTCTCCAGATCGCCCAGCGCCTGGTCGATGAGGGCGCCCGAGCGGGCGGGATCGAGGTTCTGGGCGAGGGCCTGGCGCGCCGCCGCGATCGCGATCTCGACCGCCTGGTTGCGCAGCGCCTTCACCGCATGGGCTTCCGCCTGGGCGATGCTTTCGGTCGCGGCCCGCTCGCGCCGCTTCAGGCTCGCCTCGAGGCTGGCGGCCGCCTCGGTGCGATAGCGCGCGGCGTCCTCGCGCGCGGCCGCGACGATCGCCTCGGCGTCCTTCAGCGCGTCGCGCTGCTTCTTCTGATACTCGGCGAGGAGGGCAGCCGCCTCGTCGCGCAGCCGTTCGGTCTCGGCGAGCTCGGCGCGGATCCTCGCCGACCGCTCGTCCAGCCCCTTGGCGACCGCCGTCGACACCTTCTTCGCCGCGAGCGCCACGAAGATCACCGTGGCGATGGCGACCCAGACCGTCGGATCCTGGAGGAATTCCATCAGCGTCGCTCCCCGGCCGCCGCCTTGACCGCCGCCTCCGCGGCGCTCCGCGGCAGCTCGAGCCCGACCAGCTTCTGCGTCACCGACTGGGTGAGATCGACCGCGACATTGCGGAGATCGGCGAGTGCTGCCTGCCGGGCCGCGTCGATGCGGCGCTCGGCTTCGGCCGACTGCTTCGCGATCGTGGCGCCGAACGCATGCTCGCGCTCGGCCGCGACCTTGGCGAGCTCGGCCTGGGTGCGCTGCATCTCGGCCTGCGCCGTCGCCCGCGCATCCGCCATGGTCTTCTGGTAGGCGGCCAGCACCGTTTCCGCCTCGGACTTCAGGCTCTCCGCCCGCGCGAGATCGCCGTCGATCTTCTGCTGGCGCGCGGAGAGCACCTCGTTGATGCGCGGCAAGGCGAGCCGCGACATCAGGAAGTAGAGCGCGACGAAGGTGATGGCGAGCCAGATGAGCTGCGGCTGGAACCCGGCCGGGTCGAGCTGCGGCAGGCCCGCGCCTTCGCCTTCCGCGGCGACGGCGGGCGCCGCTGCCAGGACGAATCCGAGCGCGGCGAACCGGGAGGCGAGGGGTTTCAGGATCGGCATGTCGGGCGAACCCGGCTGCTCTGATGTTCCGTCCGGCTTAGCCGAACAGGATCAGCATCGCGATGCCGAGCGCGAAGATCGCGGTCGCTTCCGACAGCGCCATGCCGACGAACAGGTTGCCGGTCTGGCCCTTGGCGGCGGCAGGGTTGCGGATCGCGGCGCCGACGAAATTGCCGAACAGCACCCCGATGCCGATACCGGCGCCGAGCACGCCCATCGTCGCGAGGCCTGCGCCCAGCATCTTTGCGGCTTCAACTTCCATGGTGGTGTCCTTTCCTGACTTTCGGTGACGAGAGTGAGCGTTTCAGCGGATCAATGGTGCGGATGCAGCGCATCGTTCAGATAGAGGCAGCTCAGCACGGCGAAGATATAGGCCTGCAGCAGCGCCACGAAGAATTCGAAGCCGATGAAGATCACGATGAAGGCGAGCGGCGCGACCCCGAAGACCCCGAGCAGGACCACGAAGCCGGCGAACACCTTCAGCATGGTGTGGCCGACCATCATGTTGAGGAACAGTCGGACCGAGAGGCTTACCGGCCGCACGAAATAGGAGATGATCTCGATCGGGATCAGCAGCGGCATGACGAAGACCGGCACGCCGGCGGGACAGAAGAGATGCAGGAACCCGAGCCCGTTCCGCGCGAAACCGATGATGGTGACGCCGATGAAGACGACAGCCGCCAGCGCGAAGGTGACGATGATCTGCGCAGTCACCGTGAAGGCGAACGGAAACAGCCCGAGCACGTTGCAGAAGAGGACGAACATGAAGAGGCTGAAGATGAAGGGGAAATACCGCTTCCCTTCGCTCCCCACATTGTCGCGCACGAGATTGGCGATGAACTCGTAGGTGACTTCCGCCATCGACTGCCAGCGGCCCGGCACCAGGGCGCGCTGCCGCATGCCGTAAGTCAGGAACAGCGTCACGCAGGCGATGGCTATCACCATCCAGAGCGAGGCGTTCGTGAAGGAGGCGTTGATGTCGCCGATCCGGATCGGAACGAGCTCGACGATCTTGAATTGCTCGAGGGGGCTATGGTGGCCGGCCGCCAAGATCTCTAGTCCTTCTTCCCTTCGTCCCGCGCCCCTTGCGAGGCATCATCGGACGCGACGCGATTGACCCGCATCACCGCCCGATAGGAATTGAGCAGACCCGCTGCCGCGCCGAGCAGGAAGAAGAGGACCATCAGCCAGGGTTTGGTATCCAGCCAACGATCCAGCAGCCATCCCAAGCCGCCGCCAAACAGCATTCCCGCGAAGAGCTCGACGCTAACCCTGTAGCCGACCCCTGCGCCCGCTTCGCCCTTGAGCACCGGTCCCTGCGGACCCTGGCCCTCGTCCTGGCGGTTGCGCGCGGCCTTGAGCCGGGCGTCCAGATCCTTCAGCGGTGACGAGCCTCCCCCATCGGTCATCGACGCCACATGCAACAGCCGCCCGGGCGGAAGCGCCCTGGCGCCGCAAAACGCCGCGCACCTTAGGGGCGGACCCCACCCCTGTCAAGCGCGGGAAAGTACCTTAAGGCGCTGAAATTTCGAGCGAAAGCTTTGATCCGTTTCAGGCGATTTGTCGCAGGGTTTCGGCTTCCTGCAGTTCGACCGAGACCAGCTTCGAGACGCCCCGTTCGGCCATGGTGACGCCGAAGAGCCGATCCATCCGCGCCATGGTCATGCGGTGGTGGGTGATGACCAGGAACCGGGTGGCCGTGCTGCGCGACATCTCCTCGATGAGGGTGCAGAAGCGGTCCACGTTGGCGTCGTCGAGCGGTGCGTCCACCTCGTCCAGCACGCAGATCGGCGCGGGATTGGTAAGGAACACGGCGAAAAGCAGCGAAAGCGCGGTCAGGGCCTGCTCGCCGCCCGAGAGCAGCGACATGATCTGCAGCTTCTTGCCCGGCGGGCTCGCCATGATCTCGAGCCCGGCCTCGAGCGGGTCTTCCGCCTCGGTCAGCGCCAGATGCGCCCGCCCGCCGCCGAAAAGCCGGGTGAAGAGGTTCTGGAAATGGCCGTTCACCACTTCGAAGGCGGCGAGCAGCCGCTCGCGCCCCTCGCGGTTGAGGCTGTTGATGCCCTGGCGGAGCCGCGCGATCGCCTGCACCAGGTCGTCGCGTTCGTTCCGCATGCCGGTGATCTGCTGCTCGAGGTCGGCCGCCTCGGATTCCGCCCGGAGATTGACCGGCCCGATATTCTCCCGCTCGCGCATCAGGCGCTGGATGCGGGCCTCGGTCGATTCGCGGTCCGGCAGCTCGGCGCCCGGATCGAGCTCGGCGAGGGCGAGCGCTTCCGCCGGTGCGCATTCGAGCCGTTCGCGCGAGCGCTCGCGCACCAGCTCGGCCGCCTGGTCGGCCTGGGCGACGCCGCCTTCCGCCCGGATCCGGCTTTCGCGCGCCTCGGCGAGCCGGGCTTCCGCCGCCTTCAGCTCGCGATCGAGCTCGGCCTGGCGGGTTTCCGCCGCCGCGAGCCGGTCCGCTGCCGCGTTCCGCGCCTGGGTCGCCGTCTCGATCTCCTCGAGCAGCCGCGCCCGCTGATCCGCGAGTTCGGCCGGCAGGCGGGAAAGCCGCTCGATCTCCTGCGCGATCTCCTCGGCGCGCTGCCGATAGGTGGCAAGCTGCCGCTCGGCCGCCTCCGCGCGTTCCTGCCAGGACCGGGTCTCGGCGGCGATCGCGGTCAGCCGCTCCTCGCGGACCTCCGATTCGCGCCGCAGCCTCGCCTCGGCGCCGCGGGCTTCGATGAGATGCGAGCGCTCGTCGGCGAGACGCGGCCTGAGCTCGCCGATCCGGTCGCGCGCCTCGGCAAGGTCGGGCAGCGCCGCGAGCTCGGCTTCGGCGGCGCGCGCGGTCGTCTCGGTCTGCTCGCGCTCGGTCTCGAGCTCGGCCAGGGTCCGCTTCAGCGAGGTCAGGCGCGAAACCGCGTCGGCGAGGCGCTGCTGCACGGCCACCAGCGCGTTCCGCGCCTGATCGACCGTCTGATAGGCCTGCTGCACCGCCACCCGTTCGGTCTCGGCGCGGTGCTGCGCGGCGGCGCGCGTCTCGGTCGCCGCGGCGAGCGCCGTCTCCGCGTCGGCGAACTGCGCCCGGGCCGCTTCCAGCTCCCGCCGCACCACGTCGAGGCGGTTGCGCTGCTTGAGGCGCGTCGCGGCCGAGCTCGGCGCGCCGGCGGCGACGGTAAAGCCGTCCCAGCGCCACATCGCGCCGTCGCGCGTGACGAGCCGCTGGCCCTGCTGGAGCTGATTCACCAGCGCGCGGCAGCCATGCTCGGATTCCACCACGCCGATCTGTCCGAGGCGGCGCGCCAGCACGGGCGAGCCCTGCACGAAGCGCGAGAGCGGCTCGGCGCCCATCGGGAGGGCCGGCGGCTCGCCCTGCGGGCCGACATTCTGCCAATGGACCGGCGAGTCCGTGTCGGTGCTGGCGGCGAGATCGTCGCCGAGGCCGGAGCCGAGCGCCAGCTCGTAGCCGGGCTCGACGGTGAGCTGATCGATGAGCGGGGGCAGGCTCGCGGATTCGGTGCCGCCGAAAAGGGCGGCAAGCGCCGTCGCCTCGGCGGCGAGATGGGCTTCCGCGGACTGCGCCGATTGATGCGCGTCCCGGTGCGAGGCCTCGGCCGCCTGCGCCGCGGCGAGCGCCTCTTCGGCTGCGTTGCGCGTCGCGGTCGCGGCGGCGAGCTGGGCCTCGGTTTCGGCGAGGCGATGGCGCGCGGCCACCAGCTCCAGATCCTGCTCGGTCTCCGCCTGCAGCCGGTCGCGCTCGACCGTGCTGTCGCCCTGGCGCGCGACGAGGCGGGTCAGGCGCTCCTGCAGCTCGGCGATGCGGCGCCCGAGCGCGGATTGCCGGGCTTCGCCCTCGGCGACGGCCTGGGTGAGCTGCTGCAGCTCGGTCTCGGTCGCCTCGACGGCGGTTTCGGCGGCGCTCGCGGTGCGCGCCGCCTCGGTCAGCGCATCGGCCTCGCGCTCGCGCTGGCCCCTGAGCTCGTCCGCCTCGCTCTCGAGCCGCGCCCGCGCCTGGCCCGCATCCTCCAGCAGCACGGTCTCGCGGCCGATATCGGCCGCGGTCTGCTCGCGCCGACGCCCGGCTTCCGCCTGCGCGGCCTGGACGCGCGCCTCTTCCTGCTCGAGCGCGCCGCGCGCGATGGTGAGGCGCTGCAGCGCCGCCGCCGCCTCGACCTCCGTATGGCGCAGCTCTGGCAGCGCCGCCGCCGCCTCGGCCTGGGCGGTTGCCGCCGTCGCCGCCGCCTGGGTCGTCTCGGCGACGCCGCCTTCGGCCTCGACCAGGAGCGCGCGGGCTTCCTCGATGCGCGCCTCGGCCTCGGTCCATTGCAGATGGATCAGCACCGCCTCGGCGCGGCGGAGCTGGTCGTTGATGTTGCGATAGCGGGTCGCCTGGCGCGCCTGCTTCTTCAGCGCCTGATACTGCGCCTCCAGGGTGACGATCACATCCTCGAGCCGCGACAGGTTCGCTTCCGCGGCGCGCAGCCGGAGCTCCGCCTCGTGCCGCCGGGAATGGAGGCCGGTGATGCCGGCGGCTTCCTCCAGCAGGGTGCGGCGGTCGGTCGGCTTCGCGCTGATGATGGCGCCGACGCGGCCCTGGCTGACGAGCGCCGTCGACTGGGCGCCGGTCGCGGAATCCGCGAAGAGGAGCTGCACGTCGCGGGCGCGCGTCTCGCCGCCGTTCACGCGATAGGCGGAACCCTCGCCGCGGTCGATGCGGCGGCGCACCTCGATCGTCTCGTTGCCGTTGAATTGGGCCGGCACGGAGCGGTCGGCATTGTCCAGCACCACCGCCACCTCGGCGACGTTGCGCGCCGGGCGGCTCGAATTGCCGGCGAAGATGACGTCGTCCATCTCGCCGCCGCGCATCCGCTTCGCCGAGGTCTCGCCCATGACCCAGCGCAGCGCCTCGACGAGGTTCGATTTGCCGCAGCCGTTGGGGCCGACGATGCCGGTGAGACCGGGCTCGATCGGCACGTCGGTCGGATCGACGAAAGACTTGAAGCCGACGATCTGAAGCTTGGTGAACTGGACCAATGCCAACTCCGAATGTTCAGGCGGGTGCGCCGCTCAGGGCTGCGCCGCGTCGATCGCCTTCTGGAATTCCTCGAAGGCGTGGGTGCCGGTCAGTTTGGTGCCGTTGACGATGAAGGTCGGCGTGGAATTGACGCCGAACTTCTGCTCCGCCTCGAGCGCGCGGGTCACGATGCGCTCGCGCATCGCCTCGTCCTCGAGGCAGGCCTTGAACTTCGTCGCGTCGATGCCGGCGGTGGCGCCGAGCCTGGTCAGCTCCTCGTCGACCTTGGTCCCGAAGGCCCATTTGTCCTGGTTGCGGAACAGCAGCTCGAGCATGCCGAAATAGCTCTCCGGCGCCACGCAATGCGCCAGTTGCGCGCCATGCAGCGCCTGCTGGTTCAGCGGAAAGTCGCGATAGACCAGCTTCGCCTTGCCGGCGTCGAGATAGGCCGTCTTGAGCTGCGGCAGGACGTTGACGTGGAAATCCGCGCAATGTGGGCAGGAGAGCGAGGCATATTCGATGATCGTCACCGGCGCGTTCGGATCGCCGAGGATCATGTCGTCGGGATAGAGCGCGGGCTGCTCCGCGTCCGTCGTCGCCGCGGCGGAGTCGGTGGTGGCGGCGACCTGCGTCGTCGGGGTGCCGTAGCGCTCGTAGAGCACCACGCCCGCCACGACGACGACGACCAGGGCCGCGATGGCGATCACATATTTCGTCACGCCGGAACCTCCCGTGAGCCGATGGTTCAAACTAGACCGCGTCCCGACCGGGCTCAAGCCGCGCCCCCGGTCCGTCACCGCGCGGGCTGCGGCGGTCGGCGCGGTTATTGGCAGGAATCGTGCGAGTCGCGCAATCGCGGATTCTTTCCCGCGGGAGGCGCCCGGCGCGGCCGGTCAGCGCGATTTTTCCGGCTTGCGCGGCTGCGCGATCGCGCGTCCGAGTCGCGCGAGCGAGTCGCGAAGATCCGCATCCTCGACGGCGCTCACCCGCGCGGCGAGCTCCGCCTCCGCCGCCGCGCCCAGAAAGGCCGGCGCCGCGGCCTCGGCGAGGCGTCGCGCGCGCGGCACGGGGCCGCGCTCGAGCCGCAGCCGTTCCACGCCGCGATAGCCGAGATAGCCGTTGATCCGCTCGAGGAGCTGCGGCGAGAGATGTTGCAGCTCGAGCGCGAGCGCGCCCGCGACCCGCACATGCAGCGTGCCGTTCCGCCGCTCGCCGCGTGGGAAGGCGAGCTTCACCGGAAGCGTGTCGGCGGCGAGCCGCTCGCCCACGATCGCCGCCCAGTCCGCCACCAGCCCCGCCTCGGCGAGCCCCTGCTTGCCGAGCGCCTTGCCGGCGATCTGCGGCAGGTTGCGCGCGATCGCCCGCATCGCGCCCTGGCGCGGGCTCGGAACCGGCGCGGCGGTGTTCCGCTTCGGATCGACACTGTCGGGCTTGTCGTTCTTGCGGTCGGCCATCGCTGCGATTGCCTCTGCCGATCGGACTCGCGGGGATCGTTCGGATCCAATCGATCCCGGCGATGAAACTTGATCTAATCGATCCTGCGGCGCAGGACTGCGGACCGCCATGGTAGTCGCGACGATGCCCAAACGCCAAACCCCCGGAGACCGGCCGGCGCCGCGCGCGATCGCAGGGTCGCTGCTCGCCTGGTACGACCGGCATCGCCGGCACCTGCCCTGGCGCGCGGCACCCGGCGAGACGGCCGATCCCTATCGCGTGTGGCTGAGCGAGATCATGCTGCAGCAGACCACGGTCGCGACGGTCGGCCCCTATTTCGAGCGGTTCCTCGCGCGCTGGCCCACCATCGAGGCGCTGGCGAAGGCGCCGCTCGACGACGTGCTGCATGGCTGGCAGGGGCTCGGCTATTACGCCCGCGCGCGGAACCTGCATCGCTGTGCGAAAGAGGTGGCGGCTGGCGGTGGCGTTTTCCCGGATACCGAGGAGGGGCTCCGCGCGCTGCCGGGGATCGGCGGCTACACGGCGGCCGCGATCGCCGCCATCGCCTTCGGCCGCAAGGCGACGGTGGTGGACGGGAATGTGGAACGGGTGGTGGCGCGGCTCTTCGCCCATGAGGAACCGCTGCCGAAGGCGAAGCCGGCGCTCCATCGCCTCGCCGCGCGCCTGACGCCGGACCGCCGCGCCGGCGATTTCGCGCAAGCCATGATGGATCTGGGTGCCACCCTCTGCCGGCCGCGGGAACCGCTCTGTCTTGCCTGCCCCCTGAACGGGGATTGCGCCGCGCGCGCCGCCGGCATCGCCGCCGAGCTGCCGCGCCGCGCGCCCAAGCGCGCGCGACCGTTGAAGCATGGCGTCGTCTTCTGGATCGAGCGCAAGGACGGCGCGGTGCTGTTGCGGCGGCGTGCCGAGACGGGGCTGCTCGGCGGCCTCATGGAGTTCCCCTCGAGCGACTGGCGCGAACGGCCCTGGTCCCCGGCGGAAGCGAAGCGGGCGGCGCCGATGCAGGCGGAATGGCGGGCGGTGCCCGGCGCGGTCAGGCATGGCTTCACCCATTTCGAGCTGGAGCTCACCATCCTCGCCGGCCGGGCGCGCCGCGCCGCGGCCGATGCCGGGCGCTGGTGCCGGCCGGAGGCGTTCGACGGCGAGGCGCTGCCGACCCTGATGAAGAAGGTGGCGCGCCACGCGCTGGCGGCGGTTCCGGCGCTCGACTAGGCTCGGTCCCGCCATGGTCAAGCCGGCTCTCACCGATTATCCGGGCGACGCGGATCTCGCCTTCGGCGCCGTGCTCGACCGGCGGCTCGACCGGGGGCGGGACAAGGTCTTTCTGCTGACGCCGGAGGGCGAGTTCAGCCTCGGCGCGCTCGACGACCGCGCAACCCGGCTCGCGCACGGGATCGCCGGTCTCGGCCTCGGGCGCGGCGACACGCTCCTCGTCATGCTGCCGAACGCGGTCGCCGCCATCGAGATCTGGTGGGCCCTCGCCCGGCTCGGCGTGATCCAGGTGCCGGTCAACACCGCCTATCGCGGCAGCATCCTGCGCCATGTGATCCGGGATTCGGGCGCCGCCACGATGATCGTGGCGGGCGAGTATCTCGACCGGCTCGCCGACATCGCGGGCGAGCTCGACGGTCTGGCGCGGCTGGTGCTGGCCGAGGCGGCGCCGGTTCCGTCCGCGCTCGCCGCCGGTCGCGAGATCCTGGATCTCGCGACGCTCTACCGGGAGCCGCGGAGCGCGCTGCCGCCGGGGCCGAGCGCGCGCGATCTGATGGCCGTCATGTACACCTCCGGCACCACCGGCCCGTCGAAGGGCGTGATGGTGACCCACGCCCATGCCTATCACTATGCGCTGGCGGGCGTGGACCTGATGGCACTCGGGCCTGAGGACGTCTATTACGCGCCGCTGCCGCTCTTCCATATCGCCGGCCAGTGGAACGTGACCTATGCCTCGCTGATCGCGGGCGCCCGGGTCGGGCTGCCCTTTCCGTTCCGGCCCGAACGCTTCTGGGCCGAGGTCGCGGGCTACGGCGCCACCACCACCTTCCTCCTCGGCGCCATGGCGAGCCTGCTGCATCGCCAGCCGCCGGGCCCGAACGATGCCGCGACGCCGCTCGCCAAGGCGCTCATCGTGCCGCAGCTTCCCGAGGTCGCGGCCTTCGAACGGCGCTTCGCGCTCCGCGCCACCACGACCTATGGCTCGACGGAAGCGAACGTGCCGATGAAGGCGCATTTCGACCTGGCCGATCCCCGCATCTGCGGCCGCGCGCGGGACGAGCTCTACGAGCTTCGCATCGTGGACGAGCGCGACGAGGAGGTGCCGGTCGGCAAGGCGGGCGAGCTCACGATCCGCGCGAAGCGCCCCTGGATCCTGATGGCGGGCTACTGGAACCATCCGGAATGGACCGCCCAAGCCTGGCGCAATCTCTGGCTCCATACCGGCGATTCCATGATGCGCGACGCGGCCGGGAACTATTACTTCGTCGACCGGCTCAAGGATGCGATTCGCCGCAAGGGCGAGAACATCTCCTCGATGGAGGTGGAGAACGAGATCCTGGCCCATGCGGCCGTGCTCGAATGCGCCGTCTTCCCGGCGCCGGCGGAGGGCGGCGAGGACGAGGTGATGGCGGTCGTGGTGCCGAAGCCGGGCGAGCGGATCGATCCGGCGGCGCTCGTCGCCTTCCTCGCGCCGCGCCTGCCGCATTTCATGGTGCCGCGCTATATCGAGCTCGCCGACGGTCTGCCCAAGACGCCGACCGGCAAGATCCAGAAGTATCCGCTGCGCGAACGCGGCCCCGGGCCCGCTACCTGGGACCGCGAGCGCGCAGGCCTCAGCCTCAAATCTCTCGTGAAGAAGGAACGGACCGCATGATCAAGACCCGCAAGGACGGCGCCATCGCCTGGCTCGTCTTCGACCGCCCGGAGAAGCTCAACGCCATGACCATCGATAGCTGGGCGGAGATGGGCGAGACGCTGACGGCGCTGGGGAAGGATCCGGCGATCCGCTGCCTCATCCTGGCGGGCGAGGGGCGGGCGTTCCTCGCCGGCCACGACGTGCAGGAGATGAAGGACCATGCGCGCGAGATCGACGAGGGCACCTTCAAGCCGGGCAAGCTGCACGAGCTGCAGAAGCATCTGCAGGAGACGACGCGCATCATCCGGCGCTTACGCTTCCCGGTGATCGCCGCGGTGCATGGCTTCGCGGTCGGGGCCGGCTGCGAGGTGACCTGCGCCTGCGACCTCGTGGTCGCGGCCGAGGGCACCCAGATCGGCTTCCCCGAGGTCAATGTCGGCGTCACCATCACCAATGGCGGCAGCTTCTTCCTCGCCCGGAAGATCGGCCTCGCCCGGGCTCGCGAGATGGCCTTCACCGGCGAATTCATCGACGCGCGCCGCGCCGAGGCGATTGGGCTCGTCAACAAGGTGGTGCCGGCAGGCGCGGAGCGCAGCGAGGCGGAGAAGCTCGCCCGTCGCATCGCGAGCCGCGCCCCGCTCGCGGTCCAGCTCCACAAGACCATGCTCGACCGCGGCCAGGAAGCCTCGCTCGAGACCATGCTGAACTTCGAGACGGAAGCGCTCGTCGTCACCGCCATGAGCGACGACCATCGCGAAGGCGTCGCCGCCTTCTTCGAGAAGCGCGAGCCGAATTTCAAGGGCTGGTAGACGGATGAAGTCGGCGGATCAGCTCTGGCGTGTGGTGAGAGGCGAAGCGGATTGGCCCTCGCTCAAGCCGCTCGGTTTCGGCATCGAACGCGAAACGGTCGAAGGCGGGGTGGCGTGGAACTTTGCGGCGCAAATGCCCGCTTCCGTCGATCCGGCAATGGAAGACCTCGCGGCTGCCGTGCTGCGCTTGCGGGATGACCCGGAGCGCTTGCGCGAATGGGCGCGATTCATCCTGGCATCGAGCGATCTTGTCGGCTTCGACGCTCTCGAAGGTCGGCCGGACCGGGATGAGTTCGTCGGCGCGCTTTGGGATTTCAGCGGTTACGGCGACAGGGCAGCCATGACGGTGCTCGTTCGCATCGCGGAATCGATCCGGCCTGGCATCCGCTAGCGTGGCACCCGCTAGAAGCGCCTCAAGACGGGAAGGGGGAGCGTCGCGATTCCCCACGATTCGCGACGCTCCCCGCCTCCTCTGACCGGCCGGATGGAGGCCGTCCAATCCGGCCGGGCCGTGCTCCCCCTCGTTCGCGTTCGCCTTAATGCAGTTCCGCCCGGAGCTTCTGGCGGAACAGGTCGATCGGCACGAGCTTGCCGTCGGTCGGCACGCACCAGAACTGCCAGCCATTGCAGGCGGGCGCGCCCTGGACCGCGGCGCCGACCTGATGGATCGAGCCGCGATGGTCTGCCGAGATCAGCGTGCCGTCCGCGCGGACCCTGGCGGTCCACCGCTTGTTGGGACTGACCAGCACGGTTCCCGGCGTGAGTAGGCCTCGCTCGACCAGCCAGCCGAACGGAATGCGCGGTTCCTCGCGCTTCTGCGGCGTGGCCACGAGATCGGGATCGGCGACGGCGATGGTCTTGTCGAGCCGCTCCTGCGCGACCTTGACGTAGCTCTTGTCGCGCTCGATGCCGAGCCAGCGCCGGCCGAGCCGCTTCGCCACCACGCCCGTGGTGCCGGAGCCGAAGAAGGGGTCGAGCACCAGGTCGCCGGGCTTGGTCGCCGCCATGATGACGCGATGGAGGAGGGCTTCCGGCTTCTGCGTCGGATGCGCCTTCTTGCCCTTGCCGTCCTTGAGGCGCTCGCCGCCGCTGCAGATCGGCAGCAGCCAGTCACTCCGCATCTGCAGGTCGTCGTTCAGCGCCTTCATGGCCTCGTAGTTGAAGCGGTAGCGCGCCTCGCGGTCCCGCGCGCACCAGATCATGGTCTCGTGCGCGTTGGTGAAGCGCCGCCCGCGGAAGTTCGGCATCGGGTTGGTCTTGCGCCAGATCACGTCGTTGAGGATCCAGAAGCCCAGATCCTGCAGCCGGCTCCCGACGCGGAAGATGTTGTGGTAGCTGCCGATCACCCAGAGCGATCCGGCGGGCTTCAGGAGCCGCCGCGCCGCCTTGAGCCAATCTGTGGTGAAGCCGTCATAGGTCGCGAAGTCGGCGAACTTGTCCCAGTCCTCCTCGACCCCGTCGACCTTGCTGTTGTTGGGCCGGTGCAGCTCGCCCTGAAGCTGCAGGTTATAGGGCGGGTCGGCGAAGATCAGATCCACGCTCTCCGCCGGCAGGGCCTCCATCTCCGCGACCGCGTCGCCCTGCAGAATTCGATTCTCCACGGAACCTTCCCCCTTGTTGGTCCGCCACCATCCACGCGCGGGCCAGCATGAGTCGGGTCGATTCCGTCGTCAAGAATCTTTTTGATTCAATCGTCTATAAGTCGATCTTCAGGTAGAAGACTAAAGCTGCGACGGTGTTCGGGGCAGGGCCCAAGATGTAGTAGGGCGGCGCGATGTTCGGCCGTCCCATACCCCTTGTTGGTGATCCAGCCATAGCCCGGATAGGTCTCGGCGAGGCTCGTCATGAGCCTGTCCCGTGTCACTTTTGCAACTATGGACGCGGCGGCGATCGAAAGTGAGACGCCGTCGCCACCGACGATGGTGCGCACTTCGCAGCCGAGCTTCGGCGCCTGGTTGCCGTCGACGAGCGCGATCGCCGGCGGGCGCGGCAGGGCCACCAGGGCGCGATACATGGCGAGGAAGGTGGCCTGCAGGATGTTGTGGCGGTCGATCTCTTCGACGCTCGCCTGGCCGATGCCAATCTCCGCATAGGGCCGGATCGCCTCGAAGAGGGTTTCCCGCGTCTCGGGCGCGAGCTTCTTCGAATCGTCGATCGCCCGCGCGATCTTCCGCGGCAGCCGCGCCGCGTCGAAGACGACCGCGGCCGCCACCACCGGCCCCGCCAGCGGTCCGCGCCCCGCCTCGTCGATCCCGGCGACCGGCGCCGCCGGGCAGGCTTTCTCGAAGGCGAAGTTCGGCATCTCCCCTCGGACGCTCCTGCCATTCCGGTCCCGAGGCGGGAGTTTAGTCGGTCGGGCGAGTCGGATTGAAGCGCGAAGCGGGCCTCGTCCCTGCGCGTCGGCAGGATGGACCCTCGGGTCAAGCCCGAGGGTGACGTGGTACGAAGAGGGGGCCGCCATTGGAGGCCGTCTTCGGGCTTCGTCACGAGGGGACACCATCAAAGCTCGTCATGCTCGGGCTCGACCCGAGCATCCATGGCGGGTGCGGACCGGATCGCGACGAGGGCGGCTGTCGGCCGTTCCGTGCGTCGGTCCGATGGACCCTCGGATCAAGCCCGAGGGTGACGGCGCAAGAGGGAGATGGGGATCCTAGGTGACGGGTGGAGGCGGGGATCTGAGGGGGACCCGCATCCGAAGGTGGCGGTGCAGGAGACCGGGGACGGCGCTCAAAACAGCTTGAGCTGCGGGCTGTCGGGCTCGGGACGCTGGAAGAGGTCGAGGCGGAGCGGCGGCCGGCGGCGGTCGAGCGCGAGCCGCTTCGCGGCAAGGCGGAAGCGCTGGCGCAGGAGGTCCGCATAGGCGCCGGTGCCGCGCTGGCGCTCGCCGAACTTGGATCGATAGAGCTGGCCGCCGCGCGTGTCGCGGACGAGATCGAGCACATGCTTCGCGCGCTGCGGCGCATGTTCCTCGAGCCATTCCGAGAAGAGATCCTTGATCTCGAGCGGCAGCCTGAGCAGCACATAGCCCGCCATGCTGGCGCCGGCGGCCTTCGCCGCCTCGAGGATGGCCTCGAGCTCCTGATCGTTGAGGGCGGGGATCATCGGCGCCGCCATCACCCCCACCGGCACGCCGGCGCTCGCGAGCGTCTCCATCGCCTTCAGGCGAAGCCGGGGCTGCGGCGCGCGCGGCTCCAGCTTTCGCGCGAGCTCGCCATCGAGGGTGGTGACCGAGAAGCTGACATCGACCAGCCGTCGCGCCGCCAGGCGCGACAGGATGTCGAGATCGCGCACCACCAGCGCCGATTTGGTGACGATGGTGACCGGATGGCTGTAGCGGTCGAGCGTCTCGAGTATGCCGCGCGTGATCCGGTGGCTGCGCTCGATCGGCTGATAGGGGTCGGTGTTGGTGCCGAGGCCGATCGGCTGCGGCCGGTAGCCCGGCTTCGAGAGCTCCTTCACCAGGAGCGCCGGCGCGTCGTTCTTGGCGAAGAGCCTGGTCTCGAAATCGAGCCCCGGCGAAAGGCCGAGATAGGCGTGGGTCGGGCGGGCGAAGCAATAGACGCAGCCATGCTCGCAGCCGCGATAGGGATTGATCGAGCGATCGAAGCCGACATCCGGCGATTCGTTGAAGGCGATGACGCTCCTGCTCTTGTCGGGCTGCACGATGGTCGCGAGCGGCGGCAGCGCCTCCGCGAACCCGTCCGCCCCCCAGCCGTCATCCTCCCGCGGCCGCTCGCCCGGCTCGAACCGGCCCGGGCGGTTGCTGACCGCGCCGCGGCCCTTGCGCGCGCGATCGGGGAGCGCGTCCTCCGGCAGCGGCCGGTCCGGCGGCTCGGCGTCGGCGAAGGGCTCCGGCCCGGCGCCCGGCCTCGGACGGAGGATATCGGTGAGCTTCGGCATGGGCCGAGATTAAGGCCGCCGTCAGGAACAAATCAAGAACATATGTTGGGGCGGCTTTCGGCGGCGGGGAGCCGGGAACCCTTCTCGAGACCGGCCTCGAGGCATCCGACTTCGAGGCTGCGGCGTCGACAGCCTGAGAGCGGCGGCCTGAGAGCGGCGGCCCGAAACCGGCGCGGGATGGCCTAACGGGCCTTCTGATGCTCCTGGAGACGCGGCATGAGCTCGACCAGGTTGCAGGGGCGATGCCTGTTGTCGAGCTGCCAGCGCAGGATCTCTTCCCACCCGTCGCGGCAGGCGCTGGGCGATCCGGGCAGCGCGAAGAGATAGGTGCCGCCGGCGACGCCGCCGGTCGCGCGCGACTGGATCGTCGAGGTCTTCACCTTCTGGAAGCTGATCCAGCGGAAGAGCTCGCCGAACCCGGCGATCTCCTTCTCATAGACGGATTCGAAGGCTTCCGGCGTCACGTCGCGTCCGGTCATGCCGGTGCCGCCGGTCGAGATCACCGTGTCGATCGCCGGATCGGCGATCCATTTCCTGAGCTGCGCGACGATGGTCGGAACGTCGTCCCGGACGATGGCACGGGCCGCGACCTTGTGGCCGTCGCGCCGGATGAGCTCGGCGAGCGTGTCGCCGGAGGTGTCGGTCGCGGCGGTGCGCGTGTCCGAAACCGTCAGTATGGCGATGTTGACGGGAAGGAAGGGCCGGCTGTCGTCAATTCGCGACATCGGCGGTCAGCAGGTCGCGTTGCGGCACGTAGCCGGGCCAGGCGCCGGCCGCGATCGCATCCAGCGAGGGCGAGGCCTGGTCGAGCTTCTGCTGATAGATCCACATGCTGGCGAGGACGCGCTTCACGAAGCCGCGGGTCTCGCGGACCGGAATGCTCTCGAGGAAGAGCAGGGGGTCGGCATCGTAGGCGATCCGGTCGCGCCATTGGGCGAGCTTGCCCGGTCCCGCATTGTAGGCTGCCGCCAGCAGCAGGAGATCGCCCTGAATATTGGGATCGTCCATCAGGTAGCGGATATATTCCTGGCCGAGGGCGAGGCTGACGGCGGGATCCTTCCAGTCGACCCTGGCGCTCTCGCCGAGCGTGTCGCCGAGACGCTTGCGCATGGCCTTCAGGGTGGGCGGCATGAGCTGCATCAGGCCGAGCGCGCCGACCGGGCTCTGGGCGACGGGGTTGAAGCCCGATTCCTGGCGCGCGAAGGCGAAAAGCAGCGCGCGATTGATGCTGTAGCCGCCGATCGGCTCCCATTCCGGCATCGGGAAGAGCGCGTTGTCGAGCCGGAAGCCGGATTGATCCTCGAGCGTGACGCCGAGGCCCATCATCAGCGACGGCATGCGGAGCTGGTCGGCGATGGCGAGCATGCCTTGCGCGAGTTCGGGCGTCGCGCGGGCGCGCATGACGTGGAACTCGGCCGCGGCCCGCTCGATCTGGCCGACCTGGATGAGGGCGAGCGCACGCTGCCCGACCCGCGAGCTCATCAGCGCCTCGGCGCCGGCCGGCGTCAGTTGCGGCGTCGCCCAGGCGAAGGCGGTCTCGACGCCGAGCGCCCGGCGGGCGAGCTGGCCGTAAAAGGTGCGCGGCTCCGCGGCGGCGAGGCGCAGCCACTCGCTGACCTGGTCCGGCTCGCGGTTGCGGATATGGCAGCGCGCCGCCCAATAGGCGGCGGCGGCCTGAAGCCAGGGATTGTTGCCGCTCGACTTCGCGGCCTGCTCGAAATGGGTGGCGGCCGAGGCGGTATCGCCCTTGCGCCAGGCGGCGAGGCCCTTCTCCCAGTCGGCGCTTTCCTCGCCGCCCGCGATGCCGTCCGGGGTGCCGCCACGGAAACTGCTGACGTCCGGCTCCTGCGGCTCCGGCTGGCCGCTCGGCAGCCGCTTCATGGCGAGGCGATAGATCGCGGGCGCGTCCGGATGGTCGGAATATTTACCGAGCCAGGCGGCCAGCTCCACATAGCGCGAGCGATAGTCCGGGTGGAGGTAGCGCTGCGCCAGCACCTGCCCCAGCAGCCGGAGATCGGTCAGATCGCCGATCACCTCGTCGGCGCCGCGCCAGTCGCCCGCCGCCTGCAGCCGGAAGATCTGGCGGTAGCGGGCGGCATCGACGGAATCGAGCGGCGAGGGAATGCGCGTCTGGGGTCCGTCCTCGAGGACGGAGGGCGGCAGCGCCGCGGTCAGCGGAAGCGGTCCGAGCGCCTGTGCGACGGCGTCGGATGCCCCCGGCGGAACCGCCAGGATGCTTCCCAAGATCAGCCCGCTGACCCCCGCGCGTCTCGCCCAACCCCGAGCGCGCAACTTTATTTCCCAAGCCATGCTCGCCCTCCTTAGACCAACACGGAAGAGCTTGGCAAGGGTTCATTCAGTGACAAATGTCAATGTATTGTGGTTAACGGCGGCTGACCTACTATATATAGCTAGTCAAGAGAATCTAGCTTGTCTCGAATGGCAAGCAAATCCCGCCAAACTTCTCGTTTCTGGGCCGGTTGCCGAAGCAGAAAGGCCGGATGGAAGATGGCCATGGCGGGCAGCGGGCGGGTCATGCCTGAACTTTCGTACAGCATCCATCGTCCGCGGAGCCGGGTGATGCCTTCGTTGCGCGCGAGGAGGGTTTTGGCCGAGGCCGAGCCCGCCAGAACGAGGATCTCGGGCGCGACCAGCTCGATATGGCGCTCGACGAAGGGCAGGCAGGCGGCGATCTCCGCCTGGGTCGGGGTCCGGTTGCCGGGCGGGCGCCAGAACAGCACGTTCGTTATGTAGACCTTCGTCCGGTCGAGCCCGATCCAGCCCAGCATCCGATCGAGAAGCTGCCCGCTGACCCCGACGAAGGGGCGGCCGACCCGGTCTTCGTCGGCGCCGGGCGCCTCGCCCACGATCATCACCTTAGCCGCCGGGTTGCCGTCCGCGAAAACCAGGTTGGTCGCGGTGTGCTTCAAGGGGCAGCCCTCGAACCGCTCGAGCGCCTGGCGAAGCTCCTCCAGGGTGGTGGCGGCCTGGGCCGCCTGATGGCCCGTCGCCTGGGCGGGCAGCATCGGGGCGGCGGGTGCGGGGCGTCTCGCGGGCCGCGCCGTCGGGGGTTCGGGCGCCGGGGGTTCGGGCGGGCGGGGTTCGGACGGT
>CAZMUZ010000006.1:0-64098 GCA_964569315.1 uncultured Rhodospirillaceae bacterium
CCGCGAGCGTGGGCGCGGCCGTCGTCGCTCCGGATCTGGCGGCGAGCGCCACGGTGACGAGCTTCGCCTTCCCCGGATCCATCGCGGCCAGGATCGGCGCGGACTTCGCCTCGCGCATCCCGCCGACGACCTCGATCAGCACGGCGAAGTCGAGCTGGTTGAAGATGCGGGCGGCGTCCTTCGGCTTCATCGTCTCGTAGATCTTGACCAGGCTTGCCATCTGCTCCGCGGTCGCCTGCTGCTGGCTGACCGCGGCCTGGATCTGCGTCTCGACCGCCTTGAGCTCGACTAGTTTCTCGTCCATCCGTTTTTCCGCCGCCGCGATCAGCGCCTCGCGCTCCGCAAGCCCCGCCTCGCGCGCGTCGAGTTCATCGCGCCGCGCCGCGAGCGACTGCAGCAGCGCGATCTCGGAATCGGAATAGTCGAACGGGTTCTCGGGGTTCGCCGCATCGCTCGCGGCTTCGGCGGGCGTTGCCGCACCGTCATGCGCGTCGGCGGGTGCCGTTCCGGCCGGGGCTTCGGCGGACTCTGCGGGTTCCGCGAAGGAAGGTTGCCCGCCGTCGAGCGAGACCTGCTGCCACATGTCCCCGGCGCGCACCGTGAACAACGCGGCGCCGGCGAAGATCAGGACGGGAAGCAGACGGAACCGCATCGCTCTCGCTTGTCCTTCCGGGATCCCGGGCTCAGCGCAATCCGGCCAGCGCCTGAAGCAGCTTGCGCTCGGCCTCCGGCAACGCCGGTTCCGCGGCCGGCGCGGGCCGCTTTGCCGGCGTCACGGGTGTCACGGGTGTCGCAGGCGCCGCCGCGCGCGCCATCGGCCTGGCCTCGGTCGGTGCTGCCGCCTTCGGGCGCGTCGCGGCGATCGCCTGCTCGAGCCGGTCGGCCGTCGCATCGGCGCGTTCCATCAGGAAATCGAGATCGCCCACGAGCGCCCCCGCCTTCCCGACCGCCTCCTGGAGCGCCCGGCCGTGACCCGTGGTCAGCTCCGCGAGACGCGCCATGGTGCGATCGGCATCGGCCGCCGCGCCGGCGAAACGCTGGACCGCTTCGTCGAGCTCGCTGCGGCTGCGGCGCAGCTCGCCGATCCGGCGGTTGAGCTTGACGGCGTAGAAAAGCGTCGCGCCCAGCAGGATCGCCAGGGCGCCGTTGATCAGCAGCGTCTCGAGCATGATGCCCACCTATTTGACCATGCGGTCCTGGACGCAGACCGCGAGCATGTTTCCCTTGCGGCCCATCTGGCCGCGGAACATCGCCACGTCGCCGCAGCGCATTTCGACCGTCGAGGCCGGATTCGCATTGAGCTCGATCCGGGTGCCGACCTGCCAGTTCAGCACCTCGCCGAGCGGCATGCTGAGCTCGTCCAGCACCGCATCCACCTTGACGGCGGTCTGCCACAGCTCGGTCGTGAGATGGCCTTCCCAGATCGAATCGCGGCCGAATTTCTCGCCCATGAACATCTGCAGCAGGATCTCGCGGATCGGCTCCAGCGTCGCATAGGGCAGCAGCAGCTCCAGCCGGCCGCCGCGATCCTCCATGTCGACCCTGAGCCGCGCCAGCACGGCGGCGTTCGCGGGCCGGGCGATGGTGGCGAAGCGCGGGTTGGTCTCCAGCCGATCATAGCGGAATTGCACCTTGGAGAGCGGCTCGAAGGTCGCCGTCAGGTCGTTCAGCACGACGTTGATCATGCGCTCGACCAGGTTGCGCTCGATGGTGGTGTAGGGCCGGCCCTCGATGCGCATCGCGGCGGTGCCGCGACGGCCGCCGAGCAGCACATCCACGATCGAATAGGTGAGCGAGCTGTCCACCGTCAGCAGGCCGTAATTGTCCCACTGCTCCGCCTTGAACACGCCCAGCATGGCGGGGAGCGGGATCGAGTTCAGATAATCGCCGAAACGGACGGAATCGATGCCGTCGAGGGAGACTTCGACGTTGTCGGAGGTGAAGTTGCGCAGGCTCGTCGACATCATGCGCACGAGGCGGTCGAACACCACCTCGAGCATGGGCAGGCGCTCGTAGCTGACCATCGAGCTGTTGAGGATGGCCTGGATGCCGGCGCGCTGCTCGGCAGCGCCGCCGTCGGGCACGATGCCGAGAAGGCTGTCGATCTCGCTCTGGTCGAGGATTCGGGTCGAGCGCTCGTCGTCGGAGTCGAGCGGGTCTTCCTTGGCCGCAGCCGCCATGGCCGCGGCTTGAGCCTGCTCGTCTTCGGAGAGCCGCTCGGGTTCGTCGGGTGATGCGGACATTGACGCGAGGGCCTACTGGACCAGCATTTCCTTGAACAGCACGTCGCGGATCTCGACATGCGCGACGGCCGTGGTGGCGCGCGACAGGAGCTCCTGCCGCAGCCGGAAGAGGCCGGCGGAGCCCTGCAGGTCCTCGATGCGCAGCGCCCGGAGGTAGATCTGGAAGCTGTCGACGATCCGCGGCAGCATCGCCTCCACCTTCTCGGCCGATTCCGAATCGGCGAGCTCGAGATTGAGACGGAGCTTCAGATAGGCGGGCTTCTTGCTGGTCGAGGTCAGGTTCACCAGCATCTCCGGCATCTCGTAATAGATCGACGGCGAGGCCGGCTCCGCTTCGGCAACTGCCGTCCCGCCGCCCAGAAGCGGACTCAAGAACCCCATGAAGTAGGCGCCGGCACCGCCGCCGCCGAGCAGCAGCAGCGGCAGGGCGACGAACAGCACGAGCTTCTTTCCGCTGAAGCGCTTCGCCTTGGGCGCGGCTTCGGCGTCGCCTTCGGCTGCAGGTTCTTCGGATTCGGTTTCCGGCTTGGATGTTGGCGCCTTGGCCATGGGTTGGTACTGGTCCCCTCGTGTTGATGCGCGGACCCTAGGGGCGATGCAGTTAATATCCGGTTGACCCTGGACGCTTTGTCCCTCCCTCCCGGCAAGATCTGCCCCCGATTTCCGGAAGGCGTCCCGCCGGGCGGCCCATTTACCGCAAAAAGGCCTTCTGGCACGCGGACTGCATGATCCGAGCCGAACCCCGTGCGCGGCGAGCTCTCGCGCATGGCGAATTTGGGATCGAGTTCCGCATGGAAAACGCCGGCTACATCGCCCTTTCGCGCCAGACGGCCCTGACCCGCCAGCTCGAGGTCATCGCCAACAACATGGCAAACATGACCACCCCGGCCTACAAGGGCGAGACGCTGCAGTTCGGCGAGTATCTGATGCGGGCCGACCGCTCGGGAACTCTCTCCTTCGTCGAGGAATCGGGGATCACCCGCAACTGGGCCGAAGGCAGCGAGACCCCGACCGGCAATCCGCTCGACGTCGCGATCCATGGCGACGGCCTCTTCGTGGTCAGCACCCCGGACGGCGAGCGCTATACGCGCAAGGGCCGCTTCGAGCTCGACGCGCAAGGCCAGCTCGTCACCGTCGAGGGCTATCCCGTGCAGGGCGATGGCGGCCCGATCGTGATCCCGGCCGAGGATGGCGAGGTCACCATCTCGGAGGACGGCACGGTCTCGAACGAGCAGGGCACGCTCGGCAATATCCGCCTCGTGCGGTTCGCCGACCCGGACCAGCTCCAGGCCGAGGGCTTCGGCCTCTATCGCGCCGACGTGCCCGCCCAGCCGACTGAGGATTCGAGCCTGGTGCAAGGCATGGTCGAGGATTCGAACGTGAATCCGATCCTCGAGATGACCGCGCTCATCCAGGTCACGCGCGACTACCAGGCGACGCAGAAAATGATCGAGACCGAGCATGAACGCTCGTCGCGCGCCATCTCCAGTCTCGTCGGCAACGCTTAAGCGAAGGAACCGATACCATGCGCTCCCTGAGCATTGGCGCGACGGGCATGCTGGCCCAGCAGCTCAATGTCGATGTTATCTCCAACAACATCGCCAACATGAACACGACCGCCTATCAGCGCCGCCGCGCGGAATTCGCGGATCTGCTCTATCAGGATTATCGCCCGGTCGGCTCGGCCTCCTCCGACGCCGGGACCGTGGTGCCGTCGGGCATCCAGGTCGGCGTCGGCGTGAAGCCGACCGCGATCTATCGCATCACCGAGCAGGGCAATATGCAGTCGACCGACAACCCGCTCGACCTCGCGATCCAGGGCCGGGGCTATTTCGAGGTCGAGCTGCCGAGCGGCGAGATCGGCTATACCCGCTCGGGCGCGCTCACGCGGAGCTCCGACGGCACGATCGTGACCGCGGACGGCTATCTCGTGATGCCCGGCATCACCATTCCCGAGGACGCCGTCTCGATCTCGATCAATTCCACCGGCGAGGTTTTCGCCCAGATCGACGGCCAGGTGGCGCCGCAGAATCTCGGCCAGTTCGAGCTCGCCACCTTCGCCAACGAGGGCGGGCTGCAGGCGATCGGCGACAATCTCTTCCTCGAATCGGAGGCGTCCGGCGCCGCGATCGTGGCGACCCCCGGCTCCGCCGGCTTCGGCACCGTGCAGCAGGGCTTCCTCGAGACCTCCAACGTCAATGTCGTGGCCGAGATCACGGACCTCATCCGGGCCCAGCGCGCCTACGAGATGAACTCCAAGGTGATCCAGGCGTCCGACGAGATGATGGGCACCCTCACCCAGCTCCGCTAAGCGAAGGGGCCCCGCAAGATGAGCAAGCTTCGCACCGCCACCCTCGCCCTGCTGCTGGGTCTCGCGCTCTTCGGCGTCCGCGCCGAGGCCGCCCGCGCCGAAGCCGACAGCGCCGCGTCGCCGATGCAGTTGAAGCAGGACGTGACCGTGGACGCACGGCTCGTCACGCTCGGCGATCTCTTCCGCGGCAGCGTGCCCGGCCCGGAGCGCCCGGTGCTCGAGGCGCCGGCACCCGGCCAGAGCTACCAGCTCGACGCCAACTGGCTCGGCCAGCTCGCCCGCAACTGGGAGCTGCCCTGGCGGCCCGCCTCGCAGTTCGACAGCATCCGCCTGACCCGCGCCAGCCTCCGCATCGAGCCGGGCGTGCTGCGCATGGCGATCGCCGACGCGCTCGCCGACCGCGGCCTTGCCGGCGAGATCGGGCTCGATATCGACGGCGGCATGCCCGCCCTCGCGATCTCCCCCGACGGCGAGCCGACCGTCGCCGTGCGGCGCCTCGCCTTCGACCCGCAGAGCGGGCGCTTCAGCGCGGCCCTCGCCGCTCCCGCCGCGGGCCCGTCCGAAGTCGCCGTCACGGTCACCGGCCGCGCCTACGGGCTGGTGGATGTGCCCGTCCTCAACCGCCGTCTTGCGCCCGGCGATACGGTCGCCGAAGCCGATATCGAATGGACCACCCTGCCGGCCGACCGCGTCGGCGCCACGGTGGTGGTCGATGCCGGCGAGCTCCTCGGCAAGACGCCGCGCCGGCCGATCCGGCCGGGCGTGCCGATACGGCTCACCGACCTTGCCGTCGCCATCGCCGTCACCAAGGGAACGCTCGTGACGATCGCCCTGCAATCGCCGACCATGCAGCTCACCATCCAGGGCAAGGCGATGCAGAACGGCGCCGTGGGCGAGACCATCCGCGTCCTCAATACCACCAGCAACCGCACCCTCGAGGGCGTCGTCGTCAGCCCGAGCGAGGTCGCGGTCCTGCCTTCAACGCCGAGTTTCGGAGCCGTCCAATGAATGCCAAGCATCGTCCCTATCTCACCGCCCTGCTGATCCTCGCCACCGCGCTCGGCGGGTGTCGGACGCTGGAACGGCTCGCCAGCGTCGGCGAGGACCCGTCCATGACGCCGATCCAGAACCCGACGCTGACCGCGAGCTATCAGCCGGTCACCATGCCGATGCCGGCGCCGATCACCGACCAGCGCCAGCCGAACTCGTTGTGGCGGCCGGGCAGCCGCGCCTTCTTCAAGGATCAGCGCGCGACCCAGGTGGGCGACATCCTGACGGTTCTGGTCGAGATCGAGGATCAGGCGAAGCTCGACAACAGCACGGTGCGGACGCGCGATGCGGCGGAGGAAGCCGGGCTCGACAATTTCCTCGGCTTCGAAAGCCAGCTCCACAAGATCTTCCCGGATGCCATCGATCCCACCAACCTGATCACCGCCGACAGCGCCAGCACCTCGACGGGCAGCGGCGCGGTCGATCGCCAGGAGGATATCGAGCTCAAGGTCGCGGCCGTGATCACGCAGATCCTGCCCAACGGCAACATGGTGCTGCAGGGCCGGCAGGAAGTCCGGGTCAATGCCGAGGTGCGCGAGCTGATGGTCGCCGGCATCATCCGTCCGGAGGACATCACCTCGGTCAACACCATCAATTACGAGAAGATCGCGGAAGCGCGGATCGCCTATGGCGGCCGCGGCATGCTGAGCGATCTGCAGCAGCCGCGCTACGGCCAGCAGATCTACGACATCGTCTTCCCCTTCTGATCGGCCGTCGCCGATCCGGGGCCCTTCCGATCGGCCGTCGCCGATCCGGGGCCCTTCCGATCGGCCTTCGCCGATCCGGGGCGCGGAAACGAGGAAGGGCCGCTCGGCATGGCCGGCGGCCCTTCAGGTTCCTGGCGGATATCGCCCGGTGGATACCGACTGTCGTCAATCGTCGCGATGCGTCCGTTCCATCCGCTCGTGCCGCTCCTGCGCCTCGATCGAGAGCGTCGCGATCGGCCGCGCCTCGAGGCGCTTCAGGCTGATCGGCTCGCTGCTCTCCTCGCAATAGCCGTAGGAGCCGTCCTCGATGCGGCGCAGCGCGTCGTCGATCTTGGTAATCAGCTTGCGCTCGCGGTCGCGGGTGCGGAGTTCGAGCGAACGGTCGGTTTCGAGCGAGGCGCGGTCCGCGATATCCGGTTCCGCCAGGCTCTCCTCCTGCAGATGCTGGAGCGTGCCGTTCGATTCCGCCAGCAGCTCGGCGCGCCAGCGCAACAGCTTCTGGCGGAAATACTCGAGCTGGAGGGGACTCATGAAAGGTTCTTTTTCGCTCGGCCGGTAATCGGGCGGAAGAAGGGGCCGAAGCGACGTCGCACGTTCTCTCATAAACCGCACTCTTCGGTCGGGGCGCTGGTTCAAAGGCCAGCGGAGTATATGGATTCTTCGTTGCCCCGCAAGGGCCGCACGCCACCCCCGGCATTCCGTCAGTGCATTGAAATAAAACGATAATATTTGAAGGGCTAGCTGACTTGCTCGAGCTTAGCAAGCTCGACGGCGGCCCGGAGCTCGATATCGTCGAGGATTTCGCCGAGTCGCGGATCGGCCAGATCCCCCTGCCGATCGGAAACCAGCCGTCGCAACTGGACCAGTTCATGGTTGCCGAGACGCCCGTCCAGCAGCCCGAACCGGATGGCTTCGAGCCGGTCGAGCATCGCGTTGCCGCGCTCGCGGGCGCGGCGGCGGCGCTCCGTCGCGTCGCCGACCTCCTGCAAAGCGAGCATCGCTTCGGTCGCGTTGAGGGGGCTCGCCTTGGTTGCGGCCGGCGCGCTCTGTGCCTCGCCGAGGAGATCGGCGAAGCCGACGCCCGGGCGCCCGTTGGTACGCGTGCGGGAAAGGGACGGCGCGCGGACGGGAGCGGTGGAATCGATCTTCATCGGGTTCGCGCCTGTCAGGATGCTCGACCGACGGCACCGTAGGGTCGCCTGGGTAAAGAAGAGTTTAAGCCCCGGCAGAAGCTGCCTCCCGGCAAGCGGAAAAATTTGCCGGGCGGCGGCGCGCCTCCTGCGGCCCTCCGCGCAAAAGCGCGCCGCCGCAAGGCGCCGGACGCCGCTGCCGGCTTGGCACGCCATTCGCTTGCTTACCGACGCCATGGCCCCATCGACCCACCGTTCCAACCTGCTCCCGCCGGTCCGCCGGCTCTTCCAGAGGCGCCGCGCGCCGGTCGTCGGCGTGATCGCAGCACTGCTCTGCGGGCTCCTGCTGTTCGTCGCCAACGGTGCCGCCGCCAATTCGCGCATCAAGGACATCGCCGACTTCGAAGGCATCCGCGACAACCAGCTCGTCGGCTACGGCCTGGTGGTCGGGCTGCAGGGCACCGGCGACAGCCTCGACAAGTCGGTCTTCACCCGCGAGAGCCTGATCGGCATGCTCGAGCGGCTCGGCGTGAACGCGCGCGACGTGGATCTCGACACCGAGAACGTCGCCGCCGTGATGGTCACCGCCACCCTGCCTCCCTTCGCCCGCCAGGGCACCCGCATCGACGTCGATATCGCGGCGCTCGGCGATTCCGAAAGCCTGCAGGGCGGCACCCTGCTGGTGACGCCGATGCTCGGCGCCGACAGCGACGTCTACGCCGTCGCGCAAGGTCCCGTCGCCATCGGCGGCTACACCGCCACGGGCGACGCCGAAACGGTCAGCAAGGGCACGCCCACGGCGGGCCGCATCGCCAACGGCGCCATCATCGAGAAAGAGGTCGGCTTCGAGCTCGCCTCGATGCAGAACCTCAAGATTTCGCTGCGCAACCCCGACCTCACCACGGCCGGCCGCATCGCCCAGGCGATCAACGCCCATGTCGGCTCGCCGGCGGCGGTGCCGCTCGATCCGGCCACGATCGAGCTCCGGGTCCCCGTGGGCTATAGCGGCAACGTGGTCGGGCTCCTGACCGAGATCGAGCAGCTCAGCGTGAAGCCGGACGATATCGCCCGCGTCGTGATCGACGAAGGCTCCGGCATCATCGTGATGGGCGACGCGGTGCGCATCAGCACGGTCGCGATCGCGCAGGGCAATCTGACGATCCGCATCACCGAGACGCCGCAGGTCTCGCAGCCGACGGCCTTTTCCAACACCGGCGACACGGTCGTCGTGCCGCGCACCGACATCCAGGTGGACGAGCAGGCCGACCGCAAGCTCGCGGTCGTTCCCGCCGGCGTCAGCCTGCAGGAGCTGGTCAACGGCCTGAACGCGCTCGGGATCGGCCCGCGCGACATGATCTCGATCCTGCGCGCGATCAAGGCGGCCGGCGCGCTCCAGGCCGATATCGAGGTGCGCTGATGGACGGCTTCGCCACGCTTCCGGTCGATCCGATGCTGGGATTCTCGCTGCGCCCGACGCCTGGCGTTCACGGCACGCGCGACGCGGCCACGGCGCAGCGCACGGCCGAGGATTTCGAGGCCTTCTTCCTGTCGCAGACCTTCGAGGAAATGTTCGCCGGCATCGATCCGGATCCGCTCTTCGGCGGCGGCAGCGCGGAGGAGGCCTATCGCTCCCTGCTGTTCCAGGAATACGGCAAGGCGGTCGTCAGGCAGGGCGGCATCGGCCTCGCCGATTCCGTGCAGGCCGAGATGCTGAAGATGCAGGAGGCCGCCCGCCAATGACGCCCGCCGAACGCTTCGATACGCTGATCGCCCTCACCGACCGCCTGTCGGAATGCCTCGAGCAGGAGCTCGCGGCGCTCGGCCGGCGGCGCCTCGACGTCATCGCGGAGCTGCATCGCGAGAAGACCAAGCTGACCGCGGCCTACGAGGCCGAGGTCAGACAGCTCCGCCAGTCCCGCGAGCTGCTGGCCGGACTCGCGCTGGATCGCCGGCAGGCGCTCGCGATCGCCTCCACGCGCCTCAGCCGCTGCATGATCGAGAACGAGCGCGCGCTCCGCGCCGCCCGGGCCGTCAACGACCGCGTGCTGAAGGCGGTGGTCGAGGCGGTCGAGCGCGAGCGCGGGCAGCCGGTCGGCTACGGCCAGCGCGGGCGCGCGCCTGCGGCGATGCCGCGGCGCGCCGGCTCGGTCGGCGCCGTGACGCTGGACCAGCGGCTCTGAGGATCGCGCCATGAGCCTCACCACCACCCTCTATACGGCCCTCAGCGGACTGCAGGCGAACCAGTCGGCGCTGCGCGTCGTCTCCAACAACGTCGCCAACGTCAATACGATCGGCTACACCCGCAAGATCGCCGACCCGCAGAGCCGCGTGATCGCCGGGCAGGGCGCCGGCGTGCAGCTCGGCGCCATCCACCGCAATGTGGACGCAGCCCTCGCCGCCGAGCTGCGCAGCACCACCACCACGCTCAAGGGGCTGGAGCTGAAGCAGCAGTTCTTCGAGCGCATGCAGGACATGTTCGGCTCGCTCGGCTCGAACAGCTCCGTCGGCACGATGATCACCGATTTCTCGAACCGGCTCTCCGGCCTCACCGCCAATCCCGAGAGCGTGTCGCTCCGCCTCGATGCGGTGGCGAGCGGCGTGCGCCTCACGGAACGCTTCAACGCGATGTCGCGCGACACGCAGCAGCTTCGCTACGAGGCCGACCGGCAGATCGCCGATGCGATCGAGGCGGTCAATACCGACCTCACGAACATCCAGGACCTGAACGACCAGATCACCCAGGCGAAGCTGCGCAACCTGCCGACCGGCGACCTCGAGGATCAGCGCGACCTCGCGCTCTCGCGTATCTCCGAGAAGATGCAGATCAGCACCTTCACCCGCGAGAACGGCGAGATCACCGTCTTCACGAGCGGCGGCCGCACGCTGCTCGACGGGCAGCCGCAGTTCCTCTCCCATGCCGCCGCCTCCGGCCTTCAGGCGGCGGTGACCTATCCGGGCGGCATCGACGGCATCCATCTCGGCGGCAACGACATCACCGCCGATTTCCGCAGCGGCTCGATCGCCTCGATGATCGAGCTGCGCGATCGCACCCTGCCGGCGCTCACCGCCCAGACCAACCAGCTCGCAGCCGCGCTCCGCGACGAGATCAACCGCATCCACAACCAGGGCACCGGCCTGCCGGCCGCGACGGTGCTGACCGGCAGCCGGCCGCAGACGGGGACGGCCTCGAGCTATGCCGGCCCGGTCACCGTCGCCCTGATGAACCCCGACGGCACGGTCGCCTTCTCGGGCACCCTGCCGGCGCCCGCGACGCCCGATGCCGCGGGCTTCGCCGCCGCCCTCAACACCGCCCTTGCCGCCCTCGATCCCGGAGCCTCCGCGAGCGCTTCGGGCGGCACGGTCACGGTCAATGGCGGCAGCTACGGCGTCGTCGTCAGCGGCGGCACCATCGATCCGGGCGGCGGGCAGCCGAGCACGAACCTGTCGGACTTCCTGCATCTCAACGATTTCTTCGTCGGCAACGACGCGACCGGCGCCGACCTCGCCGGCGTGCTCGCGGTGCGCAGCGACATCCGTGCCGATCCGAGCCTGCTTTCGCGCGGCGAGCTCCGCCAGAATTCGGGTGGGGACTACTATGTCGGCGCCGGCGACCATGCGGTGCTCGACCGGATCGTCGCGAAGTTCAACGAGCAGATCGATTTCGTCGCCGTGGGCGGCCTGCCCTCCGCCGGCACGACGCTTGCGGGCTATGCCGCGAACATCCTGGCCGCGAACGCCACCGCGGCGTCGGCCATCGATCACGACGTCGATTTCACCACCACCATGCAGCAGGAGCTCGACAGCCGGATGAGCGCCCAGAGCGGCGTCAACATGGACGAGGAGCTCGCCAACATGGTGGTGCTGCAGAATGCCTACGCCGCTTCGGCGCGCGTCGTGACGGTCGCGACCGAGATGTTCGACATCCTCGTGTCGCTGGGACGCTAGGAGCAAGGCCATGACCCGCATCTCCGACCTCGCGCTCCATCAGCTCACCCTCGCCCAGACCCTCGGCACGCAGAAGCGCGTCGCCGACCTGCAGATCCAGGTTTCGAGCGGGCTCCGCGCCCAGCGCTATACCGGCGTCGCGAGCGAGGCGCACCGCCTCGTCAGCCTGCAGGCCTCGCAGGCGCGCACCGAACAGTTCGTCAAGAACAACAAGATCGTCGACGGCCGCCTGACCGCGATGGAAACCAATATCTCGCAGGTCTTCGATTCGGCGACGCAGTTCCGCACGCTCCTGATGAACGCGCTCAACAATTCCAACGGGAACGACCTGCAGATCGCAGCCGAGGCCGGGAACTTCAAGCAGCAGGTCGCGAACCTGCTGAACCTCCAGGTGGATGGCCGCTACCTCTTCGCGGGCTCGCGTACCGACGTGAAGCCGGTGGAGCTCGCGGGCTGGACGCCGCCGCCGAACCTCACCCCGCCCCTCACCCTGCCGCTGCCGCAGATCGCGACCGAATATTATCGGGGCGATGCCGTGCAGCAGGCCGCCGAGATCGACGCCGACCTGACGGTCGATTACGGCATCACCGGCGACGAGGACGCGTTCGAATATGTGCTGCGCGCCCTGCAGTATGTGGAAACCGCCGGGTCGCCGCCCAACCGGGACGCGCTCGAAAGCGCGCTTGCCCTGATCAACACGGCGCTCGGCACCGAGCAGCCCAATGCCGCGCGCGGCGTCGAGCCGATCCAGCGCGATCTCGCCGACCTGCGCAGCCTCGTCGGCACCTCGCGCCGGGCGATCGAGGAAGCCAATACGCGGCATCAGGAATATGCGCTGCATCTCGAGCAGAACATCGGCGACATCCAGAGCGTCGATGTCGCCCGGGCCCTGACCGAGCTCAGCAATCAGCAAACCCAGCTCGAAGCGTCCTACACGATGCTGTCGCGGCTGTCCCAGCTCAGCCTGCTCAACTTTCTGAAATAGGCGCGGGAATTCCGCGTTCTGGAGGAGCGACCGACATGACATCCGAAGCCATCGCCGAAACCGCCACCGCCTCCGCGACCATGCCGCCGCCGGGCGAGTTCACCGTCGCCACGCGGTTCGGCGCGATCAACGGTCACTGGGACGACGCGTTCGAGATGCCCCAGGGCCCGCTCGGCTTCGCCAAGCATCGCCGCTTCGCGCTGCTGCAGATCCCCAATCCGAAGCTCGCGCAGTTCCGGCTGATGCAGAGCCTGGAGGATGCGGAGCTCTCCTTCATCGTGATGCCCTGCCCGCTCGAGGACGGGCCGATCCTGCCGGACGACCTGCGCGATGCCGCGAACATGGCCGGCATGACGCCCGACGATCTCGGCCTTTATGTGATCGTCACCGTCCGCACCTTGGGGGAGACGGTCGAATTGACCGGCAATCTCCGTGCGCCGGTGCTGCTCGATCATCGCCGCCATGTGGCGCGCCAGGTGGTGCTCGGCAACGCCGCCTACGCGATCCGGGCGCCGATCGGAGCCTCCAGGCCAACCGCTTAAGGTTAAAGGCTTTTTAATCGAACCGGGAGACCATGGGGCGATCCCGAACAGCGAGATCACCATGGCGACGGGCCCAATCCTCGAATCGATCGAACGGCAGTCCAGCGGCCCCGGCGCCCTGACCGCCGTCATCCTCTGCGGCGGCCAGGGCACGCGGCTGCGCGAGGAGACCGAATTCAAGCCGAAGCCGATGGTCGAGATCGGCGGCCGGCCGATCCTCTGGCACATCATGAAGCATTACCGCCATTTCGGCGTGCGGAACTTCGTGCTCTGCCTCGGTTATCGCGGCGACCTGATCCGCGACTATTTCCTCAATTACCGCCTGCGCCAGAGCGACTTCGCGGTCGATCTGCAGAGCGGCGCCGTCGATGTGCTGAACCCGGCCGACCAGGAAGACTGGCGCGTGGTGCTGGCGGAGACCGGCGCCGATACCCAGACCGCCGCCCGGATCAAGCGCGCGCTCCGCTTCGTGCGCGGCTCGACCTTCTTCGCAACCTACGGCGACGGCCTGTCGGACGTCGATCTCGGCGCGCTCCTGAAACATCACCGCCGCAACCGCCGCGCCGCGACCGTGACCGCCGTGCATCCCTCCTCGCGCTATGGCGAGCTCGCCATCGACAAGGGGCTGGTGCGGTCGTTCCAGGAAAAGCCGCAGGTCACCGAAGGCTGGATCAATGGCGGCTTCATGGTGCTGGAGCGGCGCGCCTTCGACACGCTGAAGCCGGAAGACAACCTGCCGCTCGAGACCGGCGTGCTCGAGAACCTCGCTTCGCGCCAGGAGCTCGCCGTCTATCAGCATGACGGCTTCTGGCAATGCATGGACACCTACCGCGAGATGTGCCTGCTGAACGAGATGTGGAGCAGCGGCCGCGCGCCCTGGCAGCTATGGCAGCCATGCCGGCTCACGGCCTAGATCGGGACTTCTGGCGCGGGCGTCGGGTGCTGGTGACCGGCCATACCGGCTTCACCGGCGGCTGGCTCTGCCTCTGGCTCGCCGAGCTCGGCGCCCGGGTGGCGGGCTTCGCCCTGCCGCCCGAGCCGCGATCGCTCTTCGCGGCGCTCGATCTCGAAACCGGCATCGACTCCCATCTCGGCGATTTGCGCGACGCCGCCCGTCTCGAGGCCGCGGTCGCGGCGACCCGCCCCGAGATCGTGCTGCATCTGGCGGCGCAGTCGCTCGTCCGGCGCGCGCATGCGGCGCCGATCGATACTTTCGCCGTCAATGTGATGGGCACGGCGCATCTCCTGGAAGCGCTGCGCGGCTGCGACAGCCTGCGCAGCGTCGTGGTGGTGACCTCGGACAAGGTCTATCTCAATCGCGGCCTCGCCCGCGGCTATCGCGAGGCGGACCGGCTCGGCGGCCGCGAGCCCTATGCCGCGAGCAAGGCCTGCGCCGAGTTCGTGGTCGATTGCTATCGCCATTCCTATTTCGAGGATCGCGGCATCGCGATCGCGACGGCCCGCGCCGGCAACATCGTCGGCGGCGGCGACTGGTCGGCCGATCGCCTGGTCCCCGATGCGATCCGCGCTTTCGCCCGCCCCGAGCCGCTGCGGCTCCGCCATCCCCAGGCGACGCGCCCGTGGCAGCATGTGCTGGAGGCCTGCGCCGGCTATCTCATGCTGGCGCAGGCGCTCGCCGAAACGGCCGAGCTTGCCGCGGGGGCCTGGAACTTCGGCCCGGAACCGGCCGACAGCCGCCCCGTCGCCTGGATCGCCGGCGAGCTTGCCCGGCTCTGGGGCGAGGGCGCCGCCTGGGAGACGCACAATCCGAGCAACGCGCCCTACGAGGAAAAGCTGCTCGCGGTGAATGCGGCGAAGTCGGCGGCCGGCCTCGGCTGGCGGCCGCGCTGGACCGTCGGCGACGCGCTCGCGCGGACCGTGCCCTGGTACCGCGCGCAGATCGCGGGTCAATCAATGCGCGCCGTCTCGACGGCGCAGATCGAGGAATATGCCTATGCCGCTTAGCGCCGCCGCTCTCGCCACCGACCGCCCGATCGCCAAGCCGACCGCGACCTGCCGGTTCTGCGCCACGCCGCTCGAGCATGTGTTTCTCGATCTGGGCGCGACGCCGCCCGCCAACGCCTATATCGAGCCGGCCCGCCTCTCGCACGGCGAGCTCGCCTTCCCGCTTCGCGCCTATGTCTGCGGCCGCTGCTTCCTCGTGCAGCTCGAGGCCTTCCAGACCCCGGCCGAGATCTTCGGCAACTACGCCTATTTCTCCTCCTTCTCGCAGAGCTGGCTCGCCCACGCGAAGCGTTTCGCCGATCGGGCGACGCAGCGGCTGCGGCTCGATTCGGCGAGCCTCGTGGTCGAGGTCGCGAGCAACGACGGCTATCTGCTGCAATATTTCCGCGAGCGGGGCATCCCGGTGCTCGGCATCGAGCCCGCCGCGAACGTGGCCGTGGTCGCGCGGGCCCGCGGTATCCCGACCGTGACCCGCTTCTTCGGGCGCGCTGCGGCCGAGCAGCTTCTCGCGGAAGGCCAGGCGGCGGACCTCATCGTCGGCAACAACGTGCTGGCCCATGTGCCGGACCTCAACGATTTCGTCGCCGGCCTCGCGCGCCTGCTGAAGCCGACCGGCACGATCAGCCTCGAGTTCCCGCATCTGCTGCGGCTCATCGACGAGACGCAGTTCGACACCATCTATCACGAGCATTTCTCCTACTTTTCGATGGGCGCCGCGGAGCGCGTGCTGGCCGCTCACGGGCTCGATCTGATCGACGTGGAGGAGCTGCCGACCCATGGCGGCTCGCTGCGGCTATCGGCGCAGCATCACGGCACGGCGATTCCGAGCCTGCGCGTGGCGGAGCTGCGCACCCGCGAGGCCCAGGCGGGGCTCGCCGATCTCGCCGGCTATCGCGGCTTCGCCGATCGCGTAGCGCAGCTCAAACGCGACCTGCTTCGCTTCCTGATCGAGGCGAAGGGCGCCGGCAAGCGGATCGTCGGCTACGGCGCGGCGGCGAAGGGCAACACGCTGCTCAATAGCTGCGGCATCGGCGGCGATTTCCTCGACTATGTGGTCGATGTCAGCCCGCACAAGCAGGGGCGCCACCTTCCGGGAAGCCGCCTCAGGATCGAGGCGCCCGCGAAGCTCGCCGAGACGAAGCCCGACTACGTCCTGATCCTGCCCTGGAACCTCACCGAGGAAATCCAGCGCGACGCCGCCCATATCGCGGAATGGGGCGGCCGTTTCGTGGTCGCCGTTCCGCAGCTTGCGATCCTGCCATGATCTTCCACGGGACGGGCCTTGCCGGCGCCTATCTGATCGAGCCGGAACCGCAGCGCGACGAGCGCGGCATCTTCGCACGCACCTGGTCGATCGAGACCTTCGCCGAGCGCGGGCTCGCGACGCGGTTCGAGCATTGCGCGACCTCCTTCAACCTCAGATGCGACACGCTGCGCGGCCTGCACTTCCAGGCGGAACCCGGCGCCGAGGCGAAGCTCGTCCGCTGCACGCGGGGACGCATCTTCGACGTCATCGTCGATCTTCGCGGCGGCGGCACCTGTCGCGGTTGGTACGCCGCCGAGCTCAGCGCCGACAACCGCCGCATGCTCTATGTGCCGGAAGGCTTCGCGCACGGCTTCCAGACGCTGGAGCCGGAAAGCGAGCTCTTCTACCAGATCACCGCGGCCTATCGGCCGGAGCTGCAGCGCGGCATACGCTGGGACGATCCGACGCTCGCGATCGCCTGGCCGCGCGCAACCGAGCGCGTCATCTCGCCGCGCGACCGCGCCCTCCCCTTCATCGCATCCGCCGCAGCCTGAGGAGTCCCGGAAGACCATGTATACGATCGTCGGCGCGCGCGGCTTCGTGGGCAGGCACCTGGTCAAGCATCTGCTGGCCAAGGGCAGCACGCCTTTCACCCCCGCCCGCGACAATGCGGGGCTGTTCTCGCGTCCGCTCGGCCATGTGATCTATTGCGCCGGCCTCACCTCGGATTTCCTCGAGCGGCCCTTCGACACGGTCGAGGCGCATGTCACCCTGTTCGCCCGGATGCTGAAAGACGCGGTGTTCCAGAGCCTCACCTACCTGTCTTCGACGCGGCTCTACGACAGCGCCGACGGCAGCGGCAGCGAGAGCGCGACCTTGCATCTCGACCCGAACGAGCCCCGCCACCTCTACGACCTCAGCAAGGCGCTCGGCGAAAGCCTCTGCATCAATGCCGGGCGCGCCAATGTGCGCGCGGCGCGGCTCGCCTGCGTCTATTCCGACGACCTCTCCTCGGACGGCTTCCTGCATCGCGTCGTCTGGGCGTCGCGCAAGGAGCGCCAGGCCCGGTTCGACGTGCCGCCGGATTCGGCGCGCGACTACATCCATATGGACGACGTGATCGCCGCCCTCCTCGCCATCGCCGAGCGCGGCAAGCGCCCGATCTACAACGTGGCGAGCGGCGTCAACATGACCAACGCCGAGCTCTTCCGGCTGGTGCGGCGCATCGACGGCTGCCAGATCGACGCCCAGCTCCCGCCGACCGGCCGGCCGGATCCCGTCATCGACGTGCGCCCGCTCAAGGCCGATTTCGGCCTGGTGCCGAAGCCGCTGGTGATGCTTCTCCCCAACCTGCTCGGACGCGGCGGCCGGGCGAAAGGCGCCGCCTAGGCAAGATGGAACTGGTCGGCCTTACGCGCGACGGGCTCGCGGACTATCTCGCGCGCCAGATCGACCATCATTTTCCCGATCGCGAGGGCAATACGCGAGGCGGCGTCGCCAAGGCGCTCGACGAGGCCCTGGCGCGGCTCAATCGCTGCATCAATGCCGTGCGCATGTGGCCGGAGAACCGGTTCCACCATCTCCATTCCGAGCAGAACACGATCTTCCTCGCCTATCTCGCCAACACCATCTGGCGCAACGGCGGCGACGCGAACCTCGCGACCAAGGTCTTCTATCTCAACAAGTCGCTGAACGGGTTCCACTGCTTCTACGATACCGAGCTGCCCGAGCGCTTTCTCGTCGGCCATTCGGTCGGCATCGTGCTGGTCCGGCTGAAATATCCGGAATATTTCGCCATCTATCAGGGCTGCACGGTCGGCAAGAGCCACGGCAAGGCGCCGGTCCTCGAGGACGGGCTCGTCATGTATCCGGGCAGCGCGATCATCGGCGACTGCAAGGTGAAGGCGCGGAGCTATATCGCGCAGGGCTGCTCGCTGGTCGATGCCGATACGCCGGGCAACTGCCTCGTCTTCAACGAGAACCGCAGGCCGGTCTTCAAGAAGCCCGGGCACGACATCCTCGCCGACCTGTTCCGGCTTTGAGCGGCTCGCTGTCCCTCAGAGCCGCGCGGCATATTCGTTCAACGTCTCCACATCGGCGATCCGCTCTACCGGCTTGCCCTCCCGCTCGGCCGCATCGCAGAGCGCGCGGATCGTCGGCATCCAGTCCCGCTCGGTTTCCCACGCGGCGCTGAACATCTCTTCGGTGGACGGCATCTCGGGAATGCCGCCCGGCGGATAAGCGAGCTTTCCCGTGGCCCAGGCGATCTGGCGCTCGGCGATCAGCCAGAAATGCACCCAGAGCGGCATATCGACCAGGACGATCCCGGTCGCGCGCGCGAAGCGCTGCGGCAGGGATTCGAGGCGACCGAGCCCGTCGATGATCCAGGCCTCGCGCCCGATCGCCTGCGCATGGGCCGCTTCGTACTCGTCCTCGGGCGCCATCGCCCAGCCGGGCTTCCAGTAAAGGCGGTCGATCTCGACCAAAGCCAGGCCGCGACGTTCGGCGAGCTTGCGCGCGAGCGTGGATTTGCCGCCCCCGGCATTGCCGATGATGACCAGTCTCGCCACGGAGCGTCCTGCCCTCTGCCTCAAAGCTGGGATTCGATCGGCAGGATGCCGATTATCGTTGCCGTCAGCCGGCGCCAGAACCCTGCTTCCGGCTCCTCGCTCAGCGTGCGGACGACCCCCGCCGACCGGTCGCGCCAGACGATCTTCCCATCATCGAGATGAAGGCTGTAGCTTTTTTCGGGAGCGGTTTCCTCGGCAAAAATCCGGCGAACCTGGCGGACCAGCGCACCGTCCTCGAAAACGACGCCCATCTCGGAATTCAGCGAGATCGAACGCGGATCGAAATTCATGGAGCCGATGAATCCCAGGCGATCGTCGACCGTGAAGGCTTTCGTGTGCAGGCTCGCGCCGCTCGACCCGAACAGCGATATGTCGGCGCGGTCGTCATAGGGTTTGAGCTCGAACAGGTCGACGCCGCCCTCGAGCAGCGGCCGCCGATAGCGGGCGTAAGCGCCGTGGACGGCGCTCACATCCGTCGCGGCGAGCGAATTGGTCAGAATCGCGACCCTGATGCCCCGCGCCGCCATTGCCACCAGCTCGCTTGTCCCGGCTTCTGCGGGAATGAAGTAGGGAGAACTGATCTCCAGTTCCGCGGTCGCAGAACCGAGCAGCGGCCTGACGACATTCATCAGCCAGTTCTCCCGGCTCCCTCCGATGACCTTCTCCGGGGGATCCGAAACGATCCTTGCCGTCGACATCCGATGGATCTGCCCGCCGCCGGAGAACAGCCCCCGGACGCTTTCGTTCTCGGCGACGCGGTCCAGATAGGGCCGCGTGTCCTTGTCGGCTGCGATGCCTGCCAGCGCCTTCCTGAGAGTCTCCAGGTTGGTCTCGCGCGGCTCCCAGAGCGCACCGATCGGGATGACGGCCTTGCTGTTCCAGAAATCGTCGAAAATGGCTTCCGCCTGCCGGACCGCGGCGCCGATCACGAGCAAGTCGAGGTCGCTGAAATTGGATGCAGCGGCGGCGTCGAAATAGGCATCGCCGATATTGCGGCCGCCGACGATGGCGAGCCTGCCGTCTGCGATCCACGACTTGTTGTGCATGCGCCGCGTAACGCTGACGGCTCGCAGCAGCATTTCGATGCCGCGAAGAAAGGCGCCTTCGCGGTTCCGGCTCGGGTTGTAGAGACGAATCTCGATGTTCGGGTGCGCGTCGAGGGCCAGATAGGCCCCGTCGTAACCCTGCGCATTGATGTCATCGAGGAGGAGCCGGACGCGAACGCCGCGGTCGGCAGCCTTGACGATTTCCCATGCCAGAAGCCGCCCGGTCAGATCGTTCTGCCAGATGTAATATTGCAGATCGAGGCTGCGTCCCGCCTGTCTTGCGGCGAGCACACGGGCGGCGAAGGCATCGAGATTGTCGGCAAGAAGCGTCAGCCCGCTTTCGTTCGTCCCTTCCTCGACCAAGGGCGCAACGAGCCGGTCCAGCGGCGTTGCGCCGTCGGAAACGGGAAGGGAATAGGACGCTTCGCCCTGCGCCCGTTCCGCAAACCGGCCGTACGAGTAGAGCGCGACAACCGAGGCCAGGACGAGCGCTGCAACGGCGGCGAGAAGGATGAACACTGGCCGCATCTTACCTCGAGGATCGAACCTCGTCTGCCGCCCGGGACGGGCGGCGACGCACCGGCGTCCCTAGGGCGTTATCGGTTCCGAGGGAATCGGGGCCGGGCGCCATCGATCCGCGGGACCATGATCCCGTCCCGAAACCGGCGCCCGCCTGTCGGGATCGGGCGCTACGCCGCGACCCTCCCCTCCGCCGGCGGAAACGGGGACAAGGCGCCTTTCACGTCGATGCGGGCCTTGATCGGCAGATGGTCCGAAGCCGTCCGCGCCAGGGGCGTGTCATGCACTTCGATCCCGGAGATCAGATCGTGCGGACTCCCCAGGATGCGATCGAGCGCGAACACCGGCAGCCGCGACGGGAAGCTCGGCAAGGCTACGGTCAGCGGCCCGAATGTGGGATCGAAACCTTGCAGCGAAGAGCGCCGGCCGAGGCGCCATTCGTTGAGATCGCCCAGCAGGAGCGTCGGCTTCTCGCACCGGGCGGCGACCGCCGTCAGAATGGCGTCGGCCTGTCGCGCGCGCGACCGGCGCAGCAATCCGAGATGGGCCGCGACGATACGCAAGGGGCCGGCATTCAGATCCACATCGACCACCAGCGCGCCGCGCGGCTCGATGCCGGGCAGCCTGATTCGATGGACGTCGCGGACGGTCCCTTCGCGGAACAGCAGGAGGTTGCCGTGCCAGCCGTGGGTTTTCGAGGTTCCGGTCAGCGGAACGGGAAGGAGACCGCTTTCGCGCTCCAGACGGGACAGGTCGAGGAGCCCGGCGCGCTCCCCGAACCGCTGATCGGCCTCCTGCAGCGCGATGAGGTCGGCCCCGATCTCGCCGATCACCGCCGCTATGCGGTCCGGATCGAAGCGTTTGTCCGTCCCGACGCATTTATGGACATTGTAGGAGGCGATGAGCGTGCCCGGTTCGGCCCCGCCGCCCGCCAGACGAGCTGGAGCCTTCTGCCGGAAGGCGGCGAAAACGCTCCCCGAAAGCCGTTCGTTCCGCCGTCCCGTCGCTTCCTTCGGCATTGCCCTTGTCGCCCTTTTCATAACTGTCCCGTCGCGGAGCCGGCGCCACGCGCCTCGCTCGAGAGGCCGCGCATGATCGGGTCGAGATTGCTGGATTTCGCCCCGCGCGGCACCCGCCGCTTCATCCGGCGGCGCTTCGCCGACCGACCGCATAATCCGCCACATCCGCTATATAGGTAAGGTTCCCGGCTTTGTCAGGCGGTCCCGCGGTCGCCCTCGGGAGGTCCGCCGGGCGAGCCGAAATCCCCGCTCCAGCCGGAAAAGCCGGCAATCGAGGTCGATCGAGCCGGCGCGGGCCCGCCGCCCGGCGACAGCGCGCGGGCGGGGATGCGTCACCCGAGGGACGCGCCGTCCCTTGCAAAGCCGAGGAGAGCGTCCGTCCCCACGGCGATCGCGTCAGGCAGCGCCGGCGAGCGGCTGATGCAGCTTCGGGTCGCGATGCTTCAGGAGCTTCGGGCTCACCCCCGAAACGAAGCGAAAGGCCGGATTGGCGAGGATGGCGGGATTCTTCACCGCCAGCATGTTGAAGCCGTGCGGCGGACCGTCGAGATAGGTCTCGTCCGGCCGGATCAGCTCGATCGGCTGGTTGCCCATCGGCACGTTCGACTGATAGTCGCGCACGGCGAAAAGCTGATAGCCGAGCCCGGTCAGATACTGGCAGATCGGGGTGCTGTCGAGCCCGTGCGACCAATCGACATAATGGCGGTGCAGCTCGAACACGATATGCGGGGCGACGTCCCTGGGCTGGCCGAGATAGCGCTCGGCCCCGCGCAGCGCCGCGAACTCCGCGCCCTCGATATCGAGCATGATGAGGCCGAGCCGCTCGATGCGGTCGAGCCGGCCGTAGCTGTCGATCGTCGTGGTGAGGAAGGCGCCCTCGGCATCGGCCGCGGCCGGTGCCGGGTAGGCGAAGGAATCGTCGCCCACGAGCTGCAGGTGGTCGCGGTCGCGATCCCAGAGGCCGACCGGGTTGAACTTCAGGTTGTTGAGGCCGTTGACCCTGGCATTGAGCTTCAGCATGGCGAGCTGGTCGGCGTTCGGCTCGAAGCAATGCACCACGCCGCCCTGCTTCTGGATCTGCCGCGCCAGCAGCACCGCCTGGTCGCCCGAATAGGCGCCGCCGATCACTGCATGGGCGACGTCGCGGCCGAGCTCGAGCAGCAGGCGGGTGGTCTGCGGCTCCCACACATGGTCGGGCCGCATGTCCGGCGCCAGCACGAACTCGCGCGCGATCTTGGAGCGGTAGTGGAAGTGGAACTCGACCCCGGAGGCGAGCTGCTTTTGCAGCGGCCCCAGATCCCGGTGCAGCGCATCGACGATCGGCCCGGTGACGGTTTCGCGCACATCGAGATCGAGACGCGCGAGCCGGGCTTCCACCTGCCGGAGCAGGATGAGGAACCGGGCTCTCAGCTCCTCGTCGCGACCGATGGCGCCGAGCGCGGCGGCGAGCTTGCTGTCGTCTGCAGTCGTCATTTCGGGCTCCGTGATTGGCGATCTCTCGAGAGGATCAGGATCGGACGAGCGAGGCGGCGGCTTCGCCGAAATTGCGCGCGAAGGCGGCACCGTCGAAGAGCGGCGACGCCAGCAGCCGGTCGCGCAGGCCGAGCCGCATCGCGGCCAGCCGCCCGGGATCGCCCGCGAGCGATACCGCCGCTCCGACGAAGCCGGCCGGTGCGGCGTGGCTGAGATCGCCGAACCCGGCATGGCCGAGCAGGCTGTGGCTGATGCGCTGATGGAAGGCGGGCCCATGCAGGCTGACCACCGGCACGCCCATCCAGAGGCTGTCGATCGTGGTGATGCCGCCGGTGACCGGGAAGCTGTCGAGCGCGATATCGATGCGGTTGTAATAGGGGAAATGCGTCCTGGTATCGCGCGGCTGCCCGACCAGGTCGATGCGATCGGCCGGGATTCCGTGGCGCGCGAATTCCTGCAGCAGGTTGTGGACCAGCATCGCCGAGCGCGCTTCGGGGCGCACCAGCAGGAAGCGGGACCCCGGCACGCGGGTCAGCACTTCCGACCAGAGTGCCACGATGGTCGGGGTGATCTTGTAGGTGTTGTTGAGCGTGCCGAAGGTGACATGGCCGGCCGCGGCGAAAGGCGCCGGCCCGACCGGTTCCTCGGTCAGGGGCTGGAAGGCGATCCAGGGGCCGTCCGGCAGGCGGAGCGGCCGCTCGGTCATGAGATCGGGGAGGGTCGGATCGTTGAAACGATCCACCATGAAATGGCCGACCGAACGGAATCCGGTGGTGAAGGGCCAGCCGAGCCAGGCGACCTGATGCGGCGCCGGGCGATGCGCGAAGACATGCAGGCGCGAATGGGCGGTCCAGCCGTTGAGATCGAACAGCACGTCGATCTCGTCCGACCGCACGAGCTTCGCCGCTTCGATATCGGTCATGCCGTCGATCGGCCGGAAAGAGTCGACCTTGGCGGCGAGCGCCTGCTGTACCGGGTCTTCCGCGGCGGGGACCGCCGAATAGCAATGCATCTCGAAGCGGTCGCGATCGAGATTGTCGAACAGCGGCCGGATGCATTTGGCCGCCGAATGGTTGCGGAAGTCCGAGGAGACGAAACCGAGCCTGATGCGGCCCGGGCGGCGGTGCACCGCCGGCGCCGGGAAACCGGCGCGCTGCAGCTTCGCTTCTTCCTCCGCGCCGATCCTGCCGGCGAGCGCCACGAGCTGCCGCAGCTCCGGCTCGTCCTCGGCCATCGCGAGAAGGGTCAGCAGCATCTGGATCAAGGTCTGCGGCTCCATTTCCGCCGCCGCCGTCCAGATGTCGCCGAGCGTCTCGATGCCGTCGAAATCGCAGACCAGCTTCATGACCTGCAAGGTTCGGCCGTCGCAGATCTTCGCGTCGTAGCCCGGCAAAAGCTTGAGGCCATAGGCGCGGAAAGCCGCCTCGTCGAGACGCTTCTCCTGCTGCAGCGCGAGCACGAGGTTGATGTGGGCGAGAAGATAATTCGGATCCGCGCCGACCGCCTTCTCGTAGGCGGCGATCGCGCCGTCATAGTCGCCCAGGTTCGCGCGCAGATTGCCGAGGCCGTTATGCGCCGTCGCCAGCGCGGGATCGATCGCGATCGCCGTCTCGAACGCCGCGCGGGCCTGCTCGAAGCGGCGGGCGATCACCAGCCGGCTGCCGAGATCCTGCCAGAGCTGCGCATTTTCCGGTTGGGCCTGCAGGATCGCGCGGTAGATCGAATCCCCCTCCTCGACCCGGCTGGTTTCCCAGAGCAGGTTCGCGAGATTGATGCCGAAGCGCCAATCCTCCGGCTTCAGCATCCAGCCATGGCGGAAATGCCGCTCCGCACCGCCGAGGTCGCCCATCCGGGCCTTGGCGTTGCCGAGATTGCTGTGCGCCTCGGCGAGGTCCGGCGCCAGTTCCAGCACCGAAGAATAGGCCGCGGCCGCCTCGTCGAACCGCCCGAGCTTCTCGAGCGCAACGCCGAGATCGTTGCGAATGGCGATGTCCTGCGGATCGAGCGCGAGAAGCTCGCGGCAGGTTGCCGCCGCCAGCGCGTAATCGCCGGCGGCACCCGCATAGTCGGCAAGGCGCCGGCGAAGGGCGGGATTGGCGGGGTTGAGGGCCAGGGCGCGCCGCAAATGCAGCAGCGCATCCGCATGGCTTCCGGCGGCATGCTTCACCGCGGCGAGGTTGGCATGGACCTCCGGGCTCTCCGGCAGGCGTTTCGCCGCCTCGACCAGCACCGCCTCGGCTTCGCCGTGCCGGCCGAGCCCGAGAAGCGCCGCGCCCAGGTTGATATGGCAGCTCGCATTGCCGGGGTCGGTGCGGAGCGCCTTCCGGATCAGCGACACGGCGCGCGCGCTGTCGCCCTGCTGATGGTGCAGCACGCCCAGCATGTGCAGCGCATCGCTCTGGGCGGGCCGCTCCCGCAGCACCGCTTCGTAGAGCCGCGCGGCGCCCGCGAGGTCGCCGCCGCGATGCAGTGCGACCGCCTCCTCGAGACGTCTCGCCAGGGTCGGGGTCAGGGGCCGTTGCGGCGCTCCGGCGGCCGGAACGCGCGAAACTGTGGAATCCGGTGAAAATTGCCGGTGCGGTACGCCGATGGCCATGATGCCTCCCGTCCCCGCCATCCTGCCCGGATATGGTTGACGAGCCTTTAACGAAAATCGTTTTGAATCAGAAGGTTCTAGGGAAGGGATTGCCGGGTCGGGCAATTCTTGCCGGGCGCTTCCGGCCGGCGGCCGGCAAGATTTGCCGGAAAGCCCGGCGGACCGCGGTCGAATCCCGCGGGAATCCGCCCCTCGAGCGCTTGGCATCGCGTTTGCGTGCTTCCCCCGTGCGTCGGTGTCCGCCAGGAAGGCAGTCGCCGTCGCCCCCGTGGCAGGAAGTCATGGGGCATCCCATGGATCCATGTAGGAGACGTCACAATGTCTATGTCCATCATCTCGAACTACGCTGCCAACGTCGCCCATCGCAATTTGGGCGTCGCGGACGGCCAGGCGACCTCTTCGCTCGCCAAGCTGTCTTCTGGTAGCCGCGTCGTGTCGGCGAAGGACGACGCCGCTTCGATGGCGATCGGCTCCCGCCTCAACAGCGCCGTCAACGCGCTGAAGCAGGCGAGCGTCAACGCCGGCCAGGGCGTGTCGATGCTGCAGATCGCAGACGGCGCGATGGCCAAGGTCAACGACGTTCTCGTGCGCATGAAGACCCTCGCCGTGCAGGCGGGTTCGGGTCAGCTTTCGGCGACCGAGCGCGGCATGCTGAACACCGAGTACCAGGCCCTGCTGTCGGAAGTCACGCGTATCGCGGCGGCGACCGATTTCAACGGCCAGCAGCTCGTGAACGGCTCGCAGACGACCAACGGCGCGGCGATCGTCGGTGGCGCGTTTGCCGCCGCTGACGGCGTTTCCAGCATCACCGGCCGCGGCCTGACCACGGCGGCTGCCGCCAACTACACGCTGTCCTACAACTCGACCGGCTTCGCCTTCACGCTGAGCGACGGCACCACCTCCTTCACGGGCGCCATCGATGCCAGCGCGCTTTCGAGCAACAACCTGGCGACCGGCACGTCGGTCCGTCTCAGCAACTCGGCTTCCAGCGCGGATGTCGTGATTTCGCTGAACACGGCGTTCCAGTCGGCGACGACGGTGGCCGCGGCTGCGACCAACGGCGGCCTCTACTTCACCGGTTCTTCGACCACGAACCTCAGCTTCAAGGTCGGCGCCGGCACGGATGCGGCGAAGGACGTCATCGCGGTGTCGATCAGCGGCGTGAGCGCGGCCAACCTCGGCCTCACCTCGACCGACATCACCACCACGACGACGGCTGATGCGGCCTCCAGCCTCCTCAGCGCGGCGATCGACACGCTGAACACCGCTCGTTCGACGGTCGGCGCCTACCAGAACCGTCTCGAATTCGCCGCGGCGAACCTCGCCTCGACGATCGAGAACACGGAAGCGGCGCGCTCCAGCCTGCTCGACCTGGATATCGCTCGGGAGATGAGCATCTTCACCTCCAAGCAGATCCTGGTTCAGGCGGGCGTGTCGATGCTGGCCCAGGCGAACCAGATGCCGCAGAACCTGCTGCGTCTGTTCCAGTAAGGCCAACGGGTACGGCCGGAGGATCCCCACACCTCCGGCCGCCACCCTCCAGGAGGCCTCCTCTAGAGGTTCAAGGCCATGGACATACGAGCCGCAACCCAGCTTCCCGCCAGCACGACGACGGTCGATCGCGCCGCGGCGCAGACGACCTCGGGCGCCCAGCTATCCCAGGACGTCGAGCGCGCCAAGCGCGCTTCCGCCCCCCGCGAGCTCGCCGATTCCATCGCGCCGGCGCCGGAAATCGAGCTTCCGGACCTGCCTTACGTCCGCGCCGAGCTGTCGGTCGATAAAGCGGCCCGCCGCGTGCATACCCGTCTGGTGGACAGCAGCGACGGCACGGTCATCCGCGAATATCCGACGGAGGAGCAGCTTCGCTATCTCCGCGTCACGCGGGAGCAGATCGGCAAGCTGCTGAAGGCAGAGGCGTAGGGCTGAGGCACGGATTATGGCGCTCAATCTGAGCAATCTCTCGGTCGATAGCGGCGGCCGGGTGTCCTTTTCGGGCCTCGGCTCGGGCATCGATTTCAAGGCGGCGGTGGACAGCATCATCGCCGCCAAGCGCATTCCGGCCGATTCCCTCAAGGCAAGAATTACCGCCAACGAGGACAAAATCGCCGCCTACAAGGACTTCAAGACCCTGCTCTCCGGCCTGAAGGACCGGCTGGCGGAGCTGCGCGGGGCGGTGAATTTCGGCGGCAGCGGCAATGTTTTCAGCGCGAAGCAGGCCTTCGCCTCGGCCAGCCGCCTCGACGGCCAGACCCCGTCGGCGGTCGGCAATCTCCTCGGCGTCACGGTCGCCAACGGCGCCACGCTCGGGACCCATACGATCGAGGTGCTGCGCACCGCGACGGCGCACAAGGTCGGCAGCCAGGCCTTCGGCGCGGCGACCTCGGCCCTCGGCCTCGCCGGCAGCGTGGCGCTCGGCGTCGAAGGCGGCCCGCAAGCGACCATCACTCTCGCCGCGGCCGACACGCTGCAGGACGTGCGCGACCGCATCAACAGCGCCAACACCGGCGCCAACAAGACCGGCATTTCGGCCAGCATCGTCTCGGTCGGGCCGAGCATCAACTATCTCGTCCTCACCCCCGAGCAGACCGGCAAGCGCATCGAGTTCTCCGCGGAGACCGGCGGGATCCTGGCCGGGCTCGGCATCTCGGCCGATGGCGGCGTCACGCTTTCCAACGAGCTCCAGGCGCCGCAGACGGCCCAGTTCTATGCGGACGGGCTGCTCGACCCCTCGAGCTGGCGCTCGGCCGCTGTTTCCAGCCAGAGTGCCACGCTCGGCAGCCTGCTCGGCGTCCCGGCCGGCAGCAACGGCTTCGAGATCCGCGACGCCAACGGCGCCGTGCTGCAGACGGTGAGCTACAGCGATACCGACAACCTGCAGACCCTCGCCCAGGCGATCACCGCGGGCGGCGCCGGCATCACCGCGAGCGTGGTGCAGGAAGGCACCCAGTTCCGCCTCAATATCGCGAAGGACGACGGCAGCCCGATCGCCTTCGGCGGCGATAGCGGAAACCTGCTGACGGGCCTAGCCCTCGCCAAGCAGCCGCTGCTGATCGAGCGCAACAGCAACACCGTGGACGACCTGTTCGCCGGCGTGACCCTCAGCCTCTATGGCGCCGAGGCGGGCACCAGCATCAAGCTCGAGATCGACCGCAACCTCACCGACGTCAAGGGCGCGATCACCGGCTTCGTGGACGCCTATAACGCGATCCGCCAGTTCGTGAACGAGCAGAGCCAGGTCGACGAGAAGACCGGCCAGCGCTCGGCCGACGCCGGGCCGTTGTTCGGCTCGCGCACGCTCGCCGGCATCACCGCGGCGCTCGGCCGCATCGTCGGCAACGGCACGGACGGCGTGGACGGCGCCTTCTCGGTCCTGGCGCAGGCCGGCATCGAGCTCGTGGACAACTCCAGCCTCGACGATCCGATGCTGAAGGACACGCTGAAGATCGACGGGACCAAGCTCGATAGCGTGCTGCTCTCGAACCCCGAGGACATCCAGCGCCTGTTCGCCTTCGATTTTTCCGCTTCCGACCCGCGCGTCACGCTGCTCGGCTTCTCCGGCAAGACGACCTTCGATCCCGCCGGCTACAGCCTCAGCCTGACGCATGACGGGACCAACGTGACGGGCGCCACCGTCAACGGCCTCCCGGCCTCGGCCACGGTCAACGGCAACACCATCACCCTGACCGACGCCACCGGCGCGGAAGGGCTGGTGCTGTTCTATTCGGGCAGCGGCGACCTCTCCGGCATCCAGCTCGACTTCACCGTCGGCGCCGCGCAGCAGATGTTCTCGGAACTGGAGGACGCGCTCGACACCACCAACGGCTCGATCCAGGCCGAGCTCAATACGCTGACCGACCAGAACGACCTGAACCAGGATCGCATCGACGAGATGCTGACCCGCCTCGACTATCAGCGGGAGCAGCTCACCCAGCGTTTCGTCGTCCTGGAGACGTCGCTTGCCACGATGCAGCGCATCCTCGACGGCATCAAGCAGCAGACCGACGCCTGGTACCAGAAGGACTAGACGACGGCCGCCGGCAACCTCCGGCGGCGAAGACGGCGCACAGAAAAAGACTTCAATCCCTAAGGTAGCATCATGCAGCACACCGCCTATCTTGCCCGCGAGCTTTCGGCCGCCTCTCCTGCGAAACGGGTCGCCATGCTGCTCGATCGGGCGACGGCGTCGCTGGGCGAGGTCGGCCGCGCCATCGAGCGCGGCGATATCCAGGGCCGCTGGACGGCGAACAATCAGGCGGTGACCATCATCGAGACGCTGTGGATGACGCTCGACCTGGAGAAGGGCGGCGAGATCGCGGCCAATCTCGACCGGCTCTACAGCTTCATGCTGCAGCACCTCACCCTCGTCGATCTGAAGAACGACCCGAAGCCGGCGGCCGCGGTCATAGCCCTGCTCGAGCCGCTGCGCCGGTCCTGGCACGAGATCGCCGCCAGGGAAGCGAAGGCCCAGCTTCAGCAGCGCGCCGACGCGAGCGCGCCGACCGCGCCGCAGCCCCTCGCCCTCTCCGCCTGACGTTTCCTCCCGCCTTTCGGCGGCTGCAACACCCCGCGCCGGTCCGGTCGCGGGGCGTTTCGATTCTGCCGTCCGCCGATGGCATCGCCCGGCGGTTCCTGCCGGCCGCGGCCGAGCCGGCGGCAGAGTTTGCCTAAGGGACGCTGAAGAACTTTCCTCAGGCTTGGCGCGCGTCCCGGCATGGTCGTAGCATTCGATGCCGATAACCCTTTCTTCTCAAGGCCCTAACGTCCCCTGCCCGAGTTGGCACCGCGCTTGCCCTGTTAACTCGCGAAGGCATCGGGGCTTCGGCTCCGGATTGCCGATGGCGCCGCCACCCGCGACAGGGCCACTGCCCGGCGGCCGGATGCCGACAGCGCAGGAGACGAAACGATGGCTCTCAATGCTATTTCCAACTACGCCGCCAACGTGGCGCACCGCAATCTGCAGACCTCCGATATGGCGGCGACCTCGTCCCTGGCGAAGCTGTCGTCGGGTAGCCGCGTCGTGTCCGCCAAGGATGACGCCGCCTCCATGGCGATCGGCTCGCGCCTGAACAGCCAGGTCCAGGCCCTCCGCCAGGCGAGCGTCAATGCCGGTCAGGGCGTATCGATGCTCCAGATCGCCGACGGCGCGATGGCCAAGGTGACGGACGTCCTCATCCGCATGAAGACGCTTTCGGTGCAAGCCGGCTCCGGCCAGCTCTCCAGCACCGAGCGGGGCATGCTCAACACCGAGTATCAGCTCCTGCTGGCCGAAGTGACCCGCATCGCGGCCGCGACCGAGTTCAACGGCAACCAGATGGTCAACGGTTCGCTCTCGACCCTGGGCGGGGCGGTCGGCACCAGCGGCGCCTTCGCGACCGCCGACGGCGTCGCGAGCATCGTCGCGCACGGTCTCGCCACCGGCGCCGTCGACAACTACACGCTTTCCTACGCCTCCACGAGCTTCACCTTCACCATCTCCGACGGCACCACCTCCTATACCGGCGCCATCGACAGCGGCGCGGTGGATGCCAACGGCGTCATGATCACCGGCGCGGCCGTGAAGCTCACGGCGAACGGCGTCCCCGGCGATCTGGTGATCGGGCTCAACACGGCCTTCCAGTCGGCCACCAGCATTGCCGCTTCCTCTGCGGGCGGCCTCCACTTCCAGGGCGAGAGCTCCTCGACCTACAGCTTCAAGGTCGGCACCGGCACGGACGCCGTGAAGGACATCATCGACGTCACGGTCGAAGGCATCAGCGGCTCGAACCTCGGCATCAACGGCACCGACATCACCACCACGGCGACGGCGGACCTCGCCTCCGACCTGCTCGGCGTGGCGATCGACCTCATCAACACCTCGCGCGCGTCGGTCGGCGCCTATCAGAACCGGCTGGAATTCGCCGCGGCGAATATCGCCTCGGCGGTCGAGAACACCGAAGCGGCCCGCAGCAGCCTGCTCGACCTGGATATCGCGGCGGAGATGAGCAATTTCACCTCCAAGCAGATCCTGGTGCAGGCCGGCGTGGCCATGCTGGCGCAGGCGAACCAGATGCCGCAGAACCTGCTGCGTCTGTTCCAGTAAGCCGCCGCTCCAGCAACCGACAGCCCCGAAGGAACAGGACGATGAACATCATCCGTCACCACGATCTCGAGACCATGATGGAGGCCGAACCGGCGCGCCTGGTGGTCATGCTCTACGACGAGGCGATCTCGGCGTTGCGCACCGCCAGCATGGCGGCGGCCACCGGCGACATCGAGTCCCGCTGCAACGGCGTCACCGCCGCCAGCGAGATCGTCGGCTATCTCTACCTGACGCTCGATCCGGAGCTCGGGGGCGAGATCGCCGCCAACCTCGGTTCGCTCTATGCCCACATCCTCTCGCAGCTTCCCCGCGTCAACATGCACAACGATGCGGAGACCGCGGAGCATGTGATCGCGATCCTGGAGCCGCTGCGCGACTCCTGGAGCGAGCTCGCCAACTCGATTTCGGTCGGCGGTTTCGAACGCAGCGGACAGACGGACCGTTCCAACGCCGCCTGATCGAACTGCACCTGCGCCAGGAAGGCGACGGACCATGGATATGATTCCGCTCGACGGCTTTCCCGCCGGCACGGCCCCAGTCCCGCCGGCGGGAAACGCGTCTTCCGCCGACGGCGGCAACGGTATCTTCGGCATGATGCTGGCCGAAGCCTCCGGCGGCGAGGAGAGCAAGGGCGATGCCGACGGCAGCAAGCCGGACGCGGCCGCAGCGGCACTCCTGGCCCTGCTGTTCCCGCAGAACCCTGCGCTGCAGCAGGCGGCGGCCGAGGCAGCCCCCGAGGGCGAGACGACACCCGATCCGGACGGCGTCGCGCCGATCGGCACGCCCGCAGAAACGCCCGGCAAGCCGCAGGGTCTCGTCGAGGGCGAGGCCGGCACGGCCGAACCCGGCGATACCCTTCTGCCGAACCAGAAACAAGGCCGCAACGACGCGCCAGGCGCCGAGACCGGCCTCGCCAAGAGCGTGACCATGACGGCGGGCCCGTCGACGGCGCCTGCCTCGCCTGCCATCCCGCCGGAGCTGCTCGGCGCCGAGGAGAACGCGCCCCTGATCAAGCAGACGGCGAGCAAGGCAAGCGAGGTCGCCCCGCCGCCGCCCGCGAAAACGCCGGAGCCGGCGCCGGTCGCGGCCGAAGCGCCGAAGCCCGCCGCGGCGAAACCGGCCGAACCCGCAAAGCCGACGACATCCGAAACGACGGTCGCGCACGCCGCCGCCTCGAACACCCGGGACGACGCGCTGCCGTCGCACGCGCACGAAACCGATGCCGCGGCGCCGCAATCGCCCGCCGCCGGCATCGTCGATCGCCCCGCAACGACCGCCCCGGCCGCGGCGCCGCAGGCCGCGGTCGAACGGCTCGCAGCCCTCCTCGGGCGGCCCGATCTCCTCGCCGCCCATGTGCAGCGCGCGCATGTCGCGGGCCGCGACCGGATCAGCATCGAGCTGCTGCCGGCCGAGCTCGGACGCATCGAGATCTCGCTCGATTTCGACCGCAGCGGCAAGCTCTCCGCGATGATCGCGGCCGACAAGCCGCATACGCTCGACCTGCTGCAGCGCGACCAGCGCGGCCTCGAGCGGGCGCTCCAGGAAGCCGGCTTCAAGACCGACAGCGGCAGCCTCAGCTTCAATCTTCGCGGCGATCAGCGGCAGCACCAGAACCAGCCGATGCCCTGGCTCGCGGCGCAAACCCATAGCGAGGGCTGGCATGGCGCCGGCCAGCGCAGCGCCAACGCGGTGCCGGCCTTCGTCCGGCCGATCGCCGATGGCCGGCTCGATATCGAGGTCTAGGAGAGAAACATGGATGTCAGCTCTGTAACCGGCGGGACGGGCGCCAAGGCGGCGAGCGCCCTCGGCTCGATCGGCGAGACCTTCGACAACTTCCTGCTGCTGCTGACCAAGCAGCTCCAGCACCAGGACCCGCTGTCGCCGCTCGACACCAACGAGTTCACCCAGCAGCTCGTGCAGTTCACCGGCGTCGAGCAGCAGATCGGCATGAACCAGCGGCTCGACGACCTGATCGCGCTGCAGGTCGGCAACCATGCGATCGGTGCGCTCGACTTCCTCAACACCTCGGTCGAGGCGGCGAGCAACGACATCTGGCTCGGCGATGGCGACAGCACGATCACCTACAATCTCGCCGGCACGGCCTCGCTCGCGCAGATGACCATCCGCGATGCGGACGGCAAGATCGTCCGCACCCTGGATATCGACCGGAACGCCGGCGCGCATAGCGTCGCCTGGGACGGCACCGACAATGACGGCGCGGACCTGCCGGACGGCGTCTATCGCGTCGAGGTCAAGGCGGTCGACCGCGACGGCGCCTCGATCAAGGCGGTCACCGGCTTCCGCGGCACGGTTTCGGGCGTCGAGCTCGACGGCGGCGACATCTGGCTCTCGATCGGCGATCTCCGCGTCCCGATCGGCAAGGTTCAGAAGATCACCAACGCGCCGGCGGCGTGACGCCCGGCGGACGGAATGCGATTTCGAATACCCGACACTGACGAACAACCCGTCGCATAAGGAGAAAAAAGATGAGCTTGTACGGGGCAATGTTTTCCGGCGTTTCCGGTCTCGCGGCGCAGAGCCAGGCGCTCGGCATGATTTCGGACAACATCTCGAACGTGAACACGATCGGCTACAAGGGCACCACGGCGCGCTTCGAGACGCTGGTGACCGAGGCCGCGTCGCGCACGACCTATTCGCCCGGCGGCGTGCGCTCGATCCCCTACCAGAAGATCGACCGCCAGGGCCTGCTGCAGGGCTCCGCCTCGCCGACCGACATCGCCATCGTCGGCAACGGCTTCTTCGTGGTCAACGAGGACTCCAGCCCCGGCGTCGGCGACGACTATCTCTTCACCCGCGCCGGCAACTTCACGACCGACCAGAACGGCAATCTGACGGCGAACGGCTACTATCTGCAGGGCTGGCGCCTCGATGCGGGCGGCGCGCTGCCGGCCAACACCTCGCTCCTCACCACGCTCGAGACCGTCAACGTCTCGAACCTGACGGGTGCTGCGCGGGCGACCAGCAACATGCAGCTCGCCCTCAACCTGCCGGCGCAGGTCGCGAACGGCGGGGAATTCACCACCACCATGCAGATCTTCGACAAGCAGGGTGCGACCCAGACCGTCAACCTGAACTGGACCAAGACCGCGACCAATAGCTGGAGCCTGACGGCCGATCTGCCGGGCACCGCCGAGTTCGCGTCGGACGATACCGGCACGGCGACGACCGACAACGGCCAGACCACGCCGGTCGCACTCGGCACCGTCACCTTCAACGCCGACGGCACCCTCGGCACCGTCACCGCCACCGCGCCCTATGCCGCGGTGAATGCCGACAACCAGTTCGAGTTCTATATCGACTATGACGGCAGCGCCACCACCACCTCGACCCAGGACCGCGCGCTCATCTCGCTCGACATCGGCAGCCCCGGCGTCGGCGACGGCATCACCCAGTACTCCGGCGAATATTCGCCGAAGGTGATCTCGCAGGACGGCCTGACCTTCGGCTCCTTCACCGGCATCGTCATCGACGAGCGCGGCACGGTGACGGCGCTCTTCGACAACGGCCAGCAGCGCGACATCTTCAAGCTGCCGCTCGCCACCTTCCGCAATCCGAACGGCCTCGAATCGCGGAACGGCAACGCCTATCTGACGACGAGCTACTCCGGCGATCCGGTGCTGCTCGAGGCGAACACGGGCGGCTCGGGCAAGATCGCGCCGAGCTCGCTCGAATCCTCGACCGTCGATCTCGCCGAGGAGTTCACCAACATGATCGTCACGCAGCGGGCCTATTCCGCCAACGCGAAGATCATCACGACCGCCGACCAGATGCTGGACGAGCTGATCAACATCCGGCGTTAGGAGAGCTTAACGGGTGATGACCGAATCCGGGCGCCGCCGCCAAGGCCGCGCCCGGAACGGCCTCTCTCGCAAAGCCTAAGTTAACGCTGCGACTTAGCCCTTCCTTAAATGGCGCCGGCCTATCCTTGCGCCTGGACGGAACAGAAGTTCCGGTCCTCGGTCCAAGACGGAGCGAATGAATGACACCCGATCGTCCAGGTAGGTCGAGCAGGATTATCGGCCCGGATGGGTTGCCGCTGTCGCTTGACGACCTGCCGCCTCCGGGCACGCAGCGCTGGGTGATCCGCCGCAAGGCCCAGGTCGTGGCCGGCGTGCGCGCGGGCCTGCTCACGCTCGAAGAAGCCTGCTCGCGCTATCAGCTTTCGGTCGAGGAGTTCCTGAGCTGGCAGCGTCAGATCGAGCTGCACGGCATCAAGGGGCTGCGCGTCACGCGGCTGCAGGATTATCGCGAGACCTTGGGCGCCGCCTGAGGCCGCCCGCCATCCGCCGGCATCGCACGAGATCGAATCGCCGCGATCAGCGATTCCCGGCGCGCGTTCCGATTTGACTTCGGGGAAACGCGCTCTCGGCAAGAACTGCCGGCGAGGCGGCAAAACTTGCCGCCGGTTAACCGCTTTTTTATCGACCCGGGGATAGCGTCGCGGTTCGCAAACGGACCCACGCAATCCCCGGCATGTATATCCAGCTCGCACCGACCTCGCCCGCCGCCGCGTCCCGGCGCCGGAGCCCCTCGTGATCGAGACCCTGCGCCGCCTCGGCCCCGCGCGCCTTGCCGCGATGGCCCTGGTCACGGCCGGCCTCCTCGCGTTTTTCCTGTTCCTGGTGTCGCGCCTCACGGCGCCCGACATGGCGCTGCTCTATGGCGACCTCGACGCCGGCGACAGCAACCGGATCGTCCAGAAGCTGGAGCAGCTCGGCGTCGCCTACGAGCTCGGCGGCGACGGCACCACGATCCGGGTGCCCGCGGACCAGGTGCTGAAGCTCCGCCTCGAGGCGGCCGAGGAAGGGCTGCCGAGCGGCGGCACCATCGGCTACGAGATCTTCGATCGCGACCAGCCGCTCGGCACCACCAGCTTCGAGCAGCAGGTCAACCGCCTGCGCGCGCTCGAGGGCGAGCTCGCCCGCACCATCGGCATGATCCAGCAGGTGCGCACCGCGCGCGTGCATCTGGTCATCCCGGAACGCCAGCTTTTCGCGGCCGAGCAGCCGCAGCCGACCGCGTCGATCATCCTCACCGCGAAAGGCGGCGCGGTCCTCGATAAATCCCAGGTGGTCGCGATCCAGCATCTCGTGGCCGCCGCCGTTCCCGGCCTCAAGACCGGCGAAGTCTCGGTCATCGATGCCGCCGGCAACCTGCTCGCCGGGGGCGGCAGCGACGACGACGCGCTCGGCGATGCGAGCAACGGCGACGAGATGCGGCTCGCTTACGAGAACCGGATGCGCCGCAGCATCGAGGAGCTGCTGCAACGCTCGCTCGGTTACGGGAAGATCCGCGCGGAAGTCACCGCGGACCTCGATTTCGACCGCGTGACCACCAACTCCGAGACCTTCGATCCGGAGGGGCAGGTCGTGCGCTCGACGCAGACCGTCGAGGAGGCCGGCAGCTCGAGCGACGGCCAGGCCGACGGCCAGGTCACGGTCGCGAACAACCTGCCGAACCCGAACGCCGGCCTTCCCGGCCAGAGCACCAGCACCAGCAGCAACTCGCGCACCGAGGAGACGGTCAATTACGAGATCTCCAAGCAGACCGAGGTGCATATCCAGCAGAGCGGCCAGGTGAAGCGTCTCTCGGTCGCGGTCTTGGTCGACGGCACCTACGCCACCGCCGAGGACGGCACGGCCACCTACGCGCCGCGCAGCCCCGAGGAGCTCGACCAGATCGCCAAGCTCGTGAAATCGGCGATCGGCTTCGACGAAAGCCGCGGCGACAGCGTCGAGATCGTCAATATGCGCTTCGCCGAGCCGATCGAGGTCGGCGCCGACGAGAGCGCCGGGCTGATGATGGGCTTCACCCGCGGCGACGTGATCCGGATGATCGAGATCGGCGTGCTCGGGCTGCTCGGCGTGCTGGCCCTGCTCTTCGGCGTGCGTCCGATCCTCCGCGGGCTCTCCGCCATGACGCCTGCGCCGATGGTCCCGCAGCTCGCCGGTCCCGCGGGCGCCGCCCAGCTTCCGCCCGGAAGCGGCGCGTCCGGCCAGATGATGGCCGCCGGCGACGAATCCGGCGAAGGGGGCCGGTCGCTCACCACCGAGATCGATCGCATGCTCGACGTCAATCAGATCGAGGGCCGGGTCCGCGCCTCCTCGCTGAAGAAGGTCGGCGAGCTGGTGCAGAACCATCCCGACGAGGCGGTGAACATCATGCGTAGCTGGATGTACCAGAACCAGTAGCCGCACCCGGCAGATCGCAATAGCAGGACGACCGCACAGTGCCGCTCAACGATACCAACAATATTTCCGGGACGCAGAAAGCCGCGGTGATGATGCTCGCCGTCGGCGAGGACAATGCATCGCGTCTCTTCGCCCTGATGGACGACGAGGAGATCAAGGAGCTGTCCCAGGTGATGGCGAACCTCGGCAATGTCAGCTCCCAGATCGTCGAGAAGCTGATCGTCGAGTTCGCCGACCGCTTGTCGGCCACCGGCTCGCTCGTGGGCAGCTTCGAGAGCACCGAGCGGCTGCTGACCAAGGTGCTCGACAAGGAGCGCGTCCAGTCGATCATGGACGAGATCCGCGGCCCCGCCGGCCGCACCATGTGGGACAAGCTCGGCAACGTGAACGAGGTGGTGCTGGCGAACTACCTCAAGAACGAGTATCCGCAGACCGTCACCGTCGTGCTGTCCAAGATCCGGCCGGAGCACGCCTCGCGCGTGCTTGCCAACCTGCCCGACGCCTTCGCCATGGAAGTCATCATGCGCATGCTGCGCATGGAATCGGTGCAGCGCGAGGTGCTGGACGACGTCGAGCGCACCTTGCGCAACGAGTTCATGTCCAACCTCGCCCGCACCAACCGCCGCGATGCGCATGAGGTGGTGGCCGAGATCTTCAACAACCTCGACCGCACCACCGAGGCGCGCTTCATCGCCGCCCTCGAGGAGCGCAACCGCGACTCCGCCGAGCGCATCAAGGCGCTGATGTTCACCTTCGAGGACCTCGGCAAGCTCGATTCCGGCGCCGTGCAGACCCTGCTGCGCGCAGTCGAGAAGGACAAGCTCGCCCTCGCCCTCAAGGGCGCCTCCGAGCCGCTGCGCGAGCTCTTCTTCTCCAACATGTCGGAGCGCGCCGGCAAGATGATGAAGGAAGACATGGCCGCGATGGGGCCCGTCCGCCTCCGCGACGTCGACGAAGCCCAGGTCGCCATGGTGGCGGCGGCGAAGGACCTTGCCGCGAAAGGCGAGATCATCATCGCCGACAGCAAGGGCGACGACGAGCTGGTGTATTGAGCGAAGCCATGTCGATCACCCGCAAGTTTCTCTTCGACAACGCCTTCGACGCCCTGAAGCCGTCCCGGCAGGCGCCGCCGCCGGCGCGCCGCTTCACCGAGGCGGAGCTGACGGCAGCCTGCGAATCCGCCTTCGCGCAGGGGCGCGAGGCCGGAACCCGCGAAGTCGAGAGCGGCCGCGAGCAGCTCGTCGCCCGTTCGACCGCGGCCATGGCCGAAGGGTTGCAGGCCGTCAAGACATTGAACGCCGAGCTCGAGCTCCGCATGACGCGCTGGGCGCTGCAAAGCGCCCTCGGCATGGTGCAGAAGCTCTTCCCCGAGCTCGTTCGCCGCCACGGCCAGAGCGAGATCGAGGCGATGGTCGTCAACACCTTGCAGGACATCGAGGACGAGCCGCGCGTCGTGGTGCGCATGCCGGCCGCGATGATCGAGCCGATGCAGCCCGCCGTCGCCGAGATCTGCCGCCAGGCCGGCTTCGTCGGCCGGTTGCTGCTGATCGAGGACGACGCGATCGCCCTGGGCGATTGCCGCGTCGAATGGGCCGAAGGCGGCATCGAGCGCCAGGCCCAGCGCCTCTGGACCGATATCGAGCAGCGCGTCCTGCGGCTGCTCGCCCACCCCACTTTGTCCGATCCCGGCTCCGAGACGGGCCGCTAGGAGGATTCGATGGCCGATGAGAACCTCAACCTCAACGAACTGAACGGCGGCGCGGAGGCCGATCCGGGCGCCGCCGCGCCCGCCGTCCCGCCGTTGAATGCGCGCGAGCTCGAGGCGGTGTACGACATCCCCGTCCAGGTCTCCGCCGTGCTCGGCAAGGCCTCGATGCAGGTGAGCCAGCTCCTGAAGCTCGGCCGCGGCGCCGTGGTGGAGCTCGACCGCAAGGTCGGCGAGGCGATCGACATCTATGTGAACAACCGGCTCGTCGCGCGCGGCGAGGTGGTGATCGTCGAGGACCGCCTCGGCGTGACCATGACCGAAATCATCAAGATGGACCGGTCCTAGATGGCCCGCACCGCCACCGACGCGCTTGGCCTGCGAGCGGCCGCGCTCGCGACGCGGCCGGCCGACCCGGGCGCGCTGATCGCGCTCGCGGGCGCGCTGATGCTGGTCGCGGCCGCGATCGCGCTCGGCGGCGCACCGACCGCCTTCTTCGACCTGCCGTCGCTGATGATCGTGCTCGGCGGCACCTTCGCCGTGACCTGCATCTCCTATTCGACCGCCGACGTGCTGAAGGCGCAGCCCGCCGTGTTCGGCGCCCTCACCACCTCGATGCCGGACGCCGCGGACGCCGCGCGCGGCATGCTGGCGCTCGCCGATCTCGCCGGCCATCAGGGCGTGACCGGCCTGCAGACGCGGCTCGCCGCGCTGAAGCGCGACCCCTTTCTGCATCGCGCGGTCTCCCTCGTGGTCGAAGGCGCGACGCCCGAGGAGGTCGAGACCATCATGACCTCCGAGGCGGGCGCCACCGGCGAGCGCCAGGCGCGCAGCGCCGGCATTCTGCGCCGCGCCGCCGAAGTGGCCCCCGCCATGGGTCTCATCGGCACGCTCGTGGGCCTGGTGCAGATGCTGGGCCACCTCAACGATCCCGGCCAGCTCGGCCCCGGCATGGCGCTGGCCCTGCTCACCACCTTCTATGGCGCGCTGCTCGCGAACGTCGTGCTCGGCCCGCTCGCCGCCAAGCTCGACCGCAACGCGGCGACGGAGTCCCTCTTGCGCCGGATCTATCTGATCGGCGCCACCTCGATCGCCCGGCAGGAGAATCCGCGGCGCCTCGCCACCCTGCTCAATACCGTGCTGCCGCCCGAACAGCGGCTTACCCATTTCGGCTGAGCGCGAACCCGCGTCGGCTGAAACCAGCCCGCGTCGGCTGAAACCAGCCCGCCTCGGCTGAAACCAGACGGAGTATCGGATCATGCGTCTCCTCATCGTCGGCTCGCTCGAAGGCCATATCGCCGCGGCAGGCAAGATCGCGCTCGCCCGCGGCGCCAAGGTCGCGCAGGTGGGCGCCATCGACGCCGCCATGGACGCGCTGCGCGCCGGCCAGGGCGCCGACCTCCTGCTCTGCGACGTGCGGCTCGAGATCGCGAAGCTGATCGACCAGCTCAAGACCGAGCGCATCAGCCTGCCGGTCGTCGCCTGCGGCATCGGCACCGATACCGAGACGGCGGTGCGCGCGATCAAGGCGGGCGCCAAGGACTATCTGCCGCTGCCGCCCGACGCCGAGCTGATCGCCGCCATCCTCGCGGCGGTCTCCGAGGAGAACAGCGCCTTCATCTACCGCGATCCCGCGATGCGGGGCGTGATGCGTCTCGCCGACCAGATCGCGCCCTCCGACGCGAGCGTCCTCATCACCGGCGAGTCCGGCACCGGCAAGGAGGTCATGGCCCGCCACCTCCATGGCCGGAGCAAGCGCGCCTCGAAGCCCTTCATCTCGGTCAATTGCGCGGCGATCCCGGAAAACCTGCTGGAATCCGAGCTTTTCGGCCATGAGCGGGGCGCCTTCACCGGCGCCGTCGCCCGGCGGATCGGCAAGTTCGAGGAAGCGAACGGCGGCACCTTGCTGCTCGACGAAATCAGCGAGATGCATCCGCGGCTGCAGGCGAAGCTGCTGCGCGCCATCCAGGAGCGCGAGATCGACCGCGTCGGCGGGACCCAGCCGGTCCGCGTCGATATCCGGCTGATCGCCACCTCGAACCGCGATCTCGAGGCCGAGACGCACAGCGGCAATTTCCGCGAGGACCTCTATTTCCGTCTCAATGTGGTGACGCTCAACCTGCCCCCCTTGCGCGGGCGCGCGAGCGACATCCCGGCCCTCGCCGACCACTTCATCCGCAAATATGCGCAGGCGAACGGCCTGCCGGCCCTGAAGCTCAGCGCCTCCGCCGAGGCGATGCTGATGGTGCATCCCTGGCGCGGCAATGTCCGCGAGCTCGAGAACACCATGCATCGCGCGGTGCTGCTCGGGCGCGGCACCGAGCTCGGGCCGGACGCGATCCTGCTGACCGGCCAGCGCACGGCGCCGGCCGAAACCCTCGCCTCCGCGACGGACGCGGCGCGCGCCGTCGCCGCGCCGGCGGGTGCCGCCCCGCTGGTCGGGCGCACCGTCGCCGCCGTCGAGCGCGACCTCATCCTGGAGACGCTGAGCCACTGCCTCGGCAACCGGACCCATGCCGCGAACATCCTCGGCATCTCGATCCGCACGCTCCGCAACAAGCTGAAGCAATACAGCACCGAGGGGGTGCCCCTGTCGGACGGGACGAGCGAGCTCGAACGGCAGGCGGTCTGACCTCCTGGCGCCGAAACCCGAACCCATGGCCAATATCGCTATGCCGCAGGGCCCTTCCGCCAATCCGCAATATTGGTGGAAGCAGCTCCAGGCGACCCTGAAGCGGGGCGAGATCGCGCTGGCGCTCGCCGTCATCGCGATCCTCGTCGTGCTCATCCTGCCGCTGCCGGCCTGGCTGCTCGACATCGCGCTGACCTTGTCGATCACCCTCTCCGTCCTGGTGCTGATGACGTCGCTCTTCATCTCGAAGCCGCTCGATTTCAGCTCCTTCCCGACGGTGCTGCTGATCACGACGATCCTGCGGCTCTCGCTCAATCTCGCCTCGACACGCCTGATCCTCGCCCATGGCCACGAAGGCACGGATGCCGCCGGCCATGTGATCGAGGCGTTCGGCAATTTCATCATGGGCGGGAACTTCGTCATCGGGATCATCGTGTTCTCGATCCTGGTGCTCGTGAATTTTGTCGTTATTACAAAGGGTTCCGGGCGCATCGCCGAAGTGGCGGCGCGCTTCACCCTGGACGCCATGCCCGGCAAGCAGATGGCGATCGACGCCGATCTCTCGGCCGGCCTCATCGACGAAGCGGAGGCCCGCACGCGCCGCAAGGCGCTCGAGGACGAAAGCAGCTTCTTCGGCTCGATGGACGGCGCCGCGAAGTTCGTGCGCGGCGACGCCATCGCCGGCCTCATCATCACCGTCATCAACATCGTCGGCGGCATCGTGATCGGCGTGGCGCAGGCGGGCTTGAGCTTCTCCGAGGCGTCGCATACCTACACCCTGCTCACGGTCGGCGACGGTCTGGTCACGCAGATCCCCGCGCTCATCGTCTCGACCGCGGCCGGCATGCTGGTCTCCAAGGCGGGCGTCACCGGCTCGACCGACAAGGCGCTCTTCGCGCAGCTCAGCAGCTATCCGAGCGCGCTCGGCCTCTGCTCCTTCCTGATGGGCGCCATGGCGCTGCTGCCGGGCATTCCCGCGATCCCCTTCCTCGCGCTCGCCGGCATCAGCGGCGGGGCCGCCTGGATGCTGACCCGCCGGCAAGGTGCTGCGGCGGTCGAGGCGGAAGCGAAGAAGCAGGAGGCGGAAACCGCCGCCCCCAAGGAAGAGCCGATCGCCCAGACGCTGCAGATCGACAACATCCGCCTCGAGCTCGGCTACGGCCTGCTGTCGCTGATCGGCACGGAGCGCGGCCAGAAGCTCACCGACCAGATCAAGGCGCTGCGCCGCCAGATGGCACGCGACGTGGGGTTCGTGCTGCCGGCCGTGCGCATTCAGGACAACCTGCAGCTCCCGGCCAACAGCTACGTCGTCCGCATCAAGGAGATCGAGTCCGGCCGCGGCGAGCTCCGCCCGAACATGATCCTGGTCATGGATCCGCGCGGCGAGAAGATCGGGCTCGCCGGCGAGGAGACGGTCGAGCCGACCTTCGGCCTGCCCGCCATGTGGATCGATCCGGCGCTGCGCGAGGAAGCGATGTTCCGCGGCTACACGGTCGTCGATCCCGCCACCGTCATCACCACGCACCTGACCGAGGTGGTGAAGGACAACATGGCCGAGCTCATGTCCTACGCCGAGACGCAGAAGCTGCTGGAGGATCTCGGCAAGGAGCACCAGAAGCTGATCTCCGACCTGGTGCCCTCCCACATCTCCGTCGGCAGCATCCAGCGCGTGCTGCAGAACCTGCTCAACGAGCGCATCTCGATCCGCGACCTGCCGGGCGTGCTCGAAGGCATCGCCGAGGCGGTCGGCTACACCCGCAACATCACGCAGATCACCGAGCATGTGCGGGCGCGGCTCGCGCGCCAGATCAGCGACGCGGCGGGCGATGCGGAGGGCATCGTGCAGATCCTCTCGCTCTCGCCCGAATGGGAGCAGGCGTTCGGCGAATCGATCCGCGGCGAAGGCGACGAGCGCCAGCTCGCCATGGCGCCGACCAAGCTGCAGCAATTCATCCAGGCCGTCCGCCAGGCCTTCGAACGCCACGCCATGCGCGGCGAATCGCCGGTGCTGCTGACCAGCCCGGGGATCCGGCCCTTCGTGCGCTCCATCATCGAGCGGTTCCGGCCGGTGACGATGGTGATGTCGCAGAACGAAATCCACCCCCGCGCGCGCATCAAGACGCTCGGGCAGATCTGAGAGGGCGATAGACCATGCGCCTCCGGACCTTTACCGGCGCGACCCTGCAGGAGGCGATCCGCCAGGTTCGCGCCGAGCTCGGCCCCGACGCGGTCATTCTCGAGACGCGCCGCATCGGGCGCCGGAGCCACGAGGTGCGCGCCGGCCTCGATGCGCCGGAGACGGTTGTGCCCGGCGCCGAAGCGGCGAACGACACGCTCGATTGCATTGCGACCGCGCTTGCCTTTCACGGCGTCCCCGCCCGCCTCGCCGACCGGCTTGCCGCGGCCGCGGGCGAGCTTGCCGGCGCCGATCCCGTGCTGTCGCTCGCCGGCGCCCTCGACAGTCTCTTCGCCTTCGAGCCGATCGCGACGGCCGGCGCCCGGCCGCTGGCACTCGTCGGCGCCCCCGGCGCCGGCAAGACCAGCAGCCTCGCGCGGCTCGCGACCCGCGCCCGGCTCGCCGGCCAGGCCGTCGGCGCGATCACCTGCGACCTGGTGCGGGCCGGCGCCGAGGCGCAGCTCGCGGTCTATACGCGCCGGCTGGAGATCCCGGCCTTCCGCGCCTCCGACGGCGACGGGCTCGCCCGCGCGCTCACGGCGCTGCCGAACGACGCCTTTCGCCTCATCGACACCACCGGCGCCAATCCGCGCGAACCGCGCGACCTGCAGCAGCTCGCCCGCATCCTCGGCCAATGCGATGCGGAACCGATCCTGGTGCTGCCGGCCGGCGGCGATGCGCTCGAGATGGCGGATCAGGCGACCGGTTTCGCCGGGCTCGGCTGCCGCCGCATGGTGGCGACCAAGCTCGATCTCGTGCTTCGCCTCGGCGGGCTGCTCGCCGCGGCCGATGCGGGGCGCCTCGCCTTCGCCGAATTCGGCTGCTCGCCCGAGATCGGCGCCGGCCTCATGCCGGTGAATCCGGTCTCCCTCGCCCGCCTCCTCCTCGGCAAATCGCCGGCGACTGCCGCAACCCCCGCGCCCGCTGCAACCCCCGCGCCTGCCGCAACCAGGGAACCCGTCCGATGACCGCCGCCGTCCTGCCGAAATCCCAGCCCGCGGCCGTGCCGAAGCGGCTGAAGGTCATCGCCATCGCGTCCGGCAAGGGGGGCGTCGGCAAGACCTGGCTTGCGATCGCGCTCGCGCAGGCGCTCGCCAAATTCAAGGAGCGGGTGCTGCTGTTCGACGGCGATCTCGGCCTCGCCAATGTCGATATCCAGCTCGGGCTCATGCCGCGCTCGGACCTCGGCGCGATCGTCGAGCAGGACCGTCCGATCGCGAGTGCCGTCACGGCCTATGCGCCGGGCGGGTTCGACGTCATCGCGGGCCGCGCCGGAACCGTGGCGCTGGCGGCGCTCGCGGGCGACCGCCTCACCCGCCTCGCCGACGACCTCCTGAAGCTCGGCGAGAGCTACGACCGCGTCATCCTCGATCTCGGCGCCGGCGTCGAACGCACGGTGCGGCAGCTCTGCCGCCGCGCCGACGGCTGCATCGTCGTCACCACCGACGAGCCGACCGCCCTCACCGACGCCTATGCCTTCATCAAGCTCGGCCTGACCCAGGCCGGCATTACCGACTTCCGCATCGTCGTCAACATGGCCGGGTCCATCGGCGAAGGCGAGCGCACCTACGGCACGCTGCTGCGCGCCTGCCAGTCCTTCCTCAAGATCGAGCCGCCGCTCGCCGGCATTATCCGGCGGGACGCGCGGGTGAAGGACAGCATCCGCGCCCAGACGCCCGTCGGCATTCGCCATCCCGACTGCCCGGCCACGACCGACGTGCTGGCGCTTGCCCGGAAACTGAACGCACTCCGGCCGTGAACCTGCTGCCGCCCCTCGCGAACGCCGCGACGGCGCCCAACCTGACGCCGCTGCTCATCGCGGCGATCAGCAAGGATGGGCTGGCGCTCATCGGCAAGCTCGCGATCGGCGACATTCTGACCGGCATCGTCACCGGCAAGCGGCAGGACGGCCCGATGATCGTCCGCACCGACCGCGGCCTCATCGCGCTGACCGGCGCCGCCGACGCGCCGGACGGCAGCAAGGTCACGCTCGAGGTGCGCGCCACCGGCGCCCGCATGCAGGTCGTGCTGCTCGCGATGGAGACGCCGGACGGCGAGCCGGTCCCCGTCCCGGCGCAGCAAGGGTCGCCCGCCGCGCGGCCCGCCGCCGCCCCCGCCGCCCCGACGCCGCTGCCGGCGGATGCCGCCGCTTCCAGCGGCACGCAGGTCACGGCGACCGTGCTTCGCGCGGAGCCTGCCCCGCCCGCACCGGGGCCGCAGCCCGCCGCCCCGCCGGCCTCGCCGCCCGTGCCCGGTCAGACCGCCGCCGCTTCGGCGAACCCGGCCGCGATGCCCTTGCCGCTGGCGACCGGGCAGCGCGTTTCCCTCCATGTCTCGGCGGTGGTGCCGCCGGGCGAGCCGGCGCTGCCGCCTTCGCTTCCGGCCGCTTCCTTCGTCGCGACCGTTCGCAGCGTGATGCCGAACGGCCAGCCCGTCATCGCCGCACCGCTCGGCATGCTGGCGCTCGACCGCGCCGTGACCTGGCCGATCGGGACGCAAATCGTCGCCAGCTTCCTCGCCGCGGAAACGCCGCCGCTGCCCGGACGCGAGCCGGCGCAACGCGGCTGGACCGGCATGCAGCAGGCGGCGGCGCTCTTCGATCTTCCCGACCAGCCGGCGCTGGTGGCACTTCTGGAAAAGACTCTGCCGCGCATCGGGCCGCATCTGGCGGTCGGGCTTGCCGCGCGCCTCAAGCTTCCGCCAGATGAATCCGGCACTGCGTCGTCGGAGCTCAAGGCGGCGCTCGCCAGGATCGGCCGTCCGGAGCTCGCCCAGCAGCTCCATCAGGAATTCGCCGAGCTCAATCGCGCCTTGCCGCCGCCGGACCAGGGCTGGCGCAGCGTCATCCTTCCGCTGGTGGACGAGACCCGGCTGCAGCAGGCGAAGCTCTCGGTGCGCCGCGATCCGCCGAAGAGCGACGCCGAGCCGAACGCGGTCGGCAGCATCCATTTCCTGCTCGATGTCGAGCTCAGCCGGCTCGGCCCGCTGCAGCTCGACGGGCTCATCCGCGGCAAGCGCCTCGATCTCATGCTGCGCAGCCAGAAGCCGCTCGACGCGCCGATGCGCCAGGAGCTCAACGAAATCTTCCAGAACGCGCAGCAGGCGACCGGCTATGCCGGCCAGCTCTTCTTCCAGGCCGGCGCCCCCTTCCTGCGCACCGGCAGCGACAGCAGCCTCTCCCGGATCATCGCCTGACGGGGCCCCTCGCCCCGCGACGATCCGGCGGCAAAGGCGCGCCCGAACCGCCCAAAATGCACGCTTAAGCCGACAAAAACGTACGCTTGAGCCGCCGAAAACGCGCATTTAAGGCGCCTGAAACGCACGAATCGACCTCGATTCCGATGCTTTTCCCGACGTCAATGGGGTGACCCGGCCTGCGCCGGAATGCGGGGGAACCGGCCCCGCGTCGGATGCGTTGTCCCGCAGGCTGGAAATCGAAACCGGCGAGATCGCCCGCATTCCGCAAGTCCCCTCGGCCCTTCCTTTCATCGACGCGATTCCGGAGGAAAGCATGACGCATTCCCGCACCAAAACCCTGTCCCCGCGCGCGACCTTGGCGCCGCACGCGGCGCTGCCCCTGCGCGCGACGCTGGCCCTGCGTGCGACCATGGGCGGCTTCGCCATCGGGCTGCTGCTGCTCGCATCCGGCGGGCAGGCGCAGGCTCTGCCCGATGCGACCAACTACCAGAAGATCGTCGGCGCCGACATCGCGCGCAGCGCTGCCGCCGTGGATGAGCTCGTCGTCAGGCTCGAAGCGGGCGATGCGGCCGGCGCGAAAACGGCCTACATTGCGGCGCGCACCGGCTGGGAACGCTCGGAAGCCGCCGTCGAGGAAAGCTTCCCGCCGCAGGTCGCCATCATCGATCCCTGGCCGAACCCGACTCAAGGGTTCCATGCGGTGGAGGCAGCCCTCTTCGGGCAGAACGATACCGCCGCAGCGCTCCCCGCCGCGCGCAAGCTCGAGGGCGACCTCGCCGCGCTGCGGCAGACGCTGCAAAGCTCGAGCCTCGCGCCGCAGGCCTTGCTGAACGGCATGGCGAAGGTCGCGGGCGAGCTTGCCACCGCCAAGTCGAACGGCGAGGAATCGCGCCTCAGCAACACCGCGATCTACGATTTGCAGCACAGCTATGACGGCCTCCGCACGCTCTATGCGGCGGTGTTCGCGAAGCCGCTCGCCGCCGCCGATCCGGCGCGCGCGCAGCAGCTCGCCGCCCAGATCCAGCGTCTGGGTCAGGTGCTGCACCATGACAACGTGCCGGCGATCGACAAGGCGGCCTTGAAGACGGAAGCCGATGCGCTCGCACGCATGATCGCGGACGCGGCCCCGGCGCTCGGGCTGCAGCCGCCGATGACGACGTCTTTCTAGCGGCTTCTGCGGCCGGCCTCGACAGCCGAGGGAATGGCCGCGTCGGGATGCTCGGGCGACGCATTGCCGACCGCGACGGCGGCCCCTACATTTCCGGTCGGCCCCGCTCCCGGACCGACGCTGACACGAGGCGGCGGACCCGCGTAGGGCGGTCGAGGGTTCACCCCTCCCGTTCCACCGGGGTCGCTTCTCCATCGCCCGCCGATGACGTCGTCGTTCTACTAAAAGGGAAGCCGGCGTCGGGAAACCCGCGGCGGGCGGCGGGTCAGCGCCGCCGGCGGTGCCGGTCGATGCCGATCTCGTCGGCCACGAGCTGATCGCGCCGCTTGATCTCGGCCTGCTTCTTGGCCTGGCGGTTGCGGTGCGCCTGCTCGTATTTCTCGAGCTCCCGGAAGGTCTCCAGAACGAGCTCCCGCGCGGATTCGATCCGGAGCTGGACGTCCTGCCGCGAACGATCCAGCTTCTCGCGCCGGAGCCGCGTCAGGTCCGCATAGGCCGCAAACGCCTTGGTCAGCTCCGGCGAGCCCACCGCCCTGGTGGTCGCCGCTTCCCGCGCGATGTCCTCGTCGAGCCCGGCGATCTGGTCGATCAGCCGGTCCGCCAGCCGCTGCAGCTCCGCCATCTTGCGGCGCTCGTCTTCGAGGCGCCAGCGATGCAGCCGGATGAGTTGATCGAGCGCGCTCACGAGCCCACCTCTGCCGGGTGAGCGGGGCCGAACAGGCTGCCGAGCGCCGCATAGCCGGCGGCGAGCGGCGCGCATTCGCTTCTGTCCTGCTTGAGGAAGGCTTCGAGACCCGCATTGTAGCGGATCGCCTCGTCGACTTCCGGATCGCTGCCGGTCCGGTAGGCGCCGAGTCGGATCAGCTCCGCCATGTTCTCGTAAGTTGCCATCAGGCGGCGGGCGCGGGTCACGAGCGCATTCTCCTCGGCATTGTTGCAGGCGGGCATGGTGCGCGAGAGGCTGCGCAGCACGTCCACCGCCGGATAGCGCCCGCGGGACGCGATGTTGCGGTCGAGCACGATATGGCCGTCGAGAATGCCGCGCACCGCGTCGGCGATCGGCTCGTTGGTATCGTCGCCTTCGACCAGCACGGTGAAGAGGCCGGTGATGCTGCCTTCGCCGATGCCGGGGCCGGCCCGCTCGAGCAGACGCGGAAGCTCGGCGAAAACCGACGGGGTGTAGCCCTTGCTCGTCGGCGGCTCGCCGGCGCTGAGCCCGATCTCCCGCATCGCCATGGCGAACCGGGTCACGCTATCCATGAGACAAAGCACGTCCTTGTTCAGATCGCGGAAATACTCGGCCAGCGCCAGGGTGAGGTGCGCCGCCTGGCGCCGCACCAGCGGCGGCTCGTCGGAGGTGGCCACGACCACGACGCTGCGCGCGAGACCGTCCTCGCCGAGATCGTCGACGAGAAACTCCTGCACCTCGCGGCCGCGCTCGCCCACGAGGCCGATCACGTTCACGTCGGCCGCGGTGTAGCGGGCCATCATCGAGAGCAGCACGGATTTGCCGACGCCGGAGCCTGCGAAAATGCCCATGCGCTGGCCGCGGCAGCAGGTGGTGAAGCTGTTGATCGCCCGGACACCGAGATCGACCTTCCCGGCGACCCGGCGGCGGGCATGGGCCGGCGGCGGATTGGCCTTGAGCGGATAAGCGCGCTCGCCGGCCGGCAGCGGCCCCTTGGAATCGATCGGCTCGCCGAAGGCATTCACGACCCGGCCGAGCCAGGCCGCGGTCGGGCGGACCGAAGGCTCCGCCGCCGCCAGATCGGCCCGGCAGCCGAGCCCGATCCCGTCGAGCGCGCCGAACGCCATGGCGAGCGCGCGGTCGTCCCGGAAGCCGACGATCTCGCAAGGGATGCGGCGGCCGGCATGGCCCTGCAGATCGCAGCGCGCGCCGACCGAGAGATGCTTGGCGATGCCGCCGATCTCGACCAGCATGCCGAGCAGGGACGCCACGCGCCCATAGCGGCGGGCAGCGGGGAGGCGTCCGATTTCCTCATCCAGCAGGGCGAGGTCGGCGGGCCGGTCGTCGGTCGGGCGATCGGAATAAATCATGCTTGTAATCCGCGTGTTAACCGGGATTTTGCCGCCGCGGCCTTTAAGCTTCGGTAAATTCAGGCCGGTGCTTTTTCGTTAACGTTACGAAGCCGCTAACGAATGGCCCCTGCCGAGGCGCGCGCGAGCCTCAACGGCGTGCGCCCGGCGATCGCGGGCCGCCCGATGCCTCAATCCTTCAGCACGGCCTCGATATGCGCCCGATAGGTCTCCGCGACCGCCTCTAGCGCGATGGTCCGGCGCAGCGTCGCGGCAAAGCGCTGCGTCTCCCGCCAGTAGTCTTCCGAATACCAGCGCTCCTCGGCGTCGGGGCTCGCGAGGGCGAAGCCGCGACTGTGGAAATAGCGGGCGGCTTCGCTATCCGGATTGCAGGCAAAGGGGATTCCGGAGGACACGTATTTCTGCGCCTTTGTCGGCGGCTTGGTGCGCTGGTTGAAACCGTCGCCCTTGATGTCGAGCGCGGCCTTGCATTCCCGCAAGGCGGCGCTCTGCGCCGCCTCGCTCCAGGGCCGCGCTTCATGGCCGTTGATCGTGCCGGCGGCGAACCGAAGCTCGACGCTAAGGCCGGCGGCGATGCGCCGCGCGGCGCGAAGCGCGCGCGGATTTGCGGTGTCGGTCATGATCCTGAGCGGATGCCGCAGCGGATGACGCTCGATCCAGGCGAGCAGATAGGGAACGTTCTGCAGCCCCCCGATCCAGAGGATGAAGCCTTCCGGCCGATAGGCGGCGAGCTCGGGCAAGGTGAATTTGCCGTGGTGCTCGACGAAACCCACGCGGCGGCAATGGGGCGCGAGGCAGCTCGCCAGGGCCTCGCTATGGGCCAGCACGAGATCGCAGGCGCCGAGCAGCGCGCGATGGGCGCGAATCCCGGCTTCGTCGGCATAGCCGTCGATGGGCAGATAGATCACGCGCCCGCCCCGCCCCTGCACGCGCCGGACGAAGCGCGGGGACGGCGCCACCTTGATCGCCATGACGGCGTCGCACGGCGGCACGCGGCCGAAATCGTCGAACAGGACCGTCTCGAAAGAGCGGCCGAGCGCGCGCGCCGTGTCGAGGCCAATCCAATGCCAGGACGGGAAATCGCGGATGGGCCCGATGGCGAGCGTTTTCAACGCCGGCGATCCGCTGGGGCGACTATGGGGACATGCCGCCGGCGCGTTGCAGCCGCGCCAGATAGCGGCGCCAGCGATATTTCCGAAGCTCGACCCGCAGCCAGCCAAGCGGCGCCCGGGCGCTCCGGACGATCGCCTGCCGTCGCGCGGGCCAGCGGCCATGGCGGCGAAGGTTCCGCTCCCGATCGGCCGCGATGAAGGCGGCGCGCAGCCAGTCGCCCGCATCCGCCTCCGGCGGCAACGGGTCGGAAACGAGGTCGACCCGGAAGCGTTCATGGGGGGCCGTGGCGAACCAGCTATTGACGGCAGCACTGCCGGGCAGGATCGCGACCGCCAAGGCGTGCTGCCGCAGCACATAGGGGAGGCTGAGCTGATCGCGGTGGCTGAAGAGCTTGAGCTGACGCCACCAGTCCTCGAGCATGGCCGCAAGCTTCGGATCCGCGTGCCGGCGAAACTGCGCCGCCGCGTGATACAGGCCCGCCCGGCGCGGCAGGCCCTGGGCGCGGTAATAGCCCATCTGCAGATCCACGATCTCGGGATCGTCATAGCGCACGCGCTTCACCACCTCGGCCTCGTCATAGACGCAATCGCGGTTGGGATGCCGGAACAGCGCCAACGGCGCTTCCTGGAGCATGATGTCGAACAGCCCCGACACGCGCTCCCTGATGAGCACATTGGCATCGATATGCAGGCTCTCGTCGCGATCGGGGAACAGCAGATGCGGATGCAGCTTGTGCCACCGCGCCGTCATGCGCGCGTTGCGTTGCCGGCAGGCGAGCGGCCGAAGCTGCCATGGCGCCGGCGGCGCTGCCGCCATGTCGCTATAGACGATATAATCGAGGTCCGGTTCGACCTGAAGAGGCGGCAGCAGCCTGTCGAACCCGCCGACCAGTTCCGTATAGACAACCCGGCGCAAGCGCTGCTTTCCCCCACCCGAGAGATGGGCGTTCGGACCTAGAGAGCTGCCGGTAGAGCGACTCGCTACCCCCGGCCGACTCATGGTTGCACAATCGAAACGGGGACAACAGCCGGGCGAAACCGGGCGCGGCCGCGCTCAGCGCGGTTTCGCCCGACCTCGCCGCAGCCCATCGAACCATCGCATCGGCTGATCGATCGGGTCGTCCGGGAAAGCCGCACGAAAGGCATCCGCCAGGTCCCGGTCATAGCGATGGCGGAATCGCGCATAGGGGCGCGGCATCCAGCGCGCCACCTTCCATCCGGTGTTGATCTGCCGGAAATGCCGATAGAAAAGGTCGCGCGGCTGCCGGCGCCAGGATCGCTTGCGGCGCCAGCCCTGGCGCTCTGCCGGATAGAGGTCGTGGACGCCCCACTCCACCCCGTCCGGCACAAGCCCCGGCACGGCGACCCATTTCGTGCGCAGGAGACGATGATGCCGGCCGAAGCGCCGCAGGAGGCACTGCCACAGCTCGCGATAGAGGCAGTTCAGGTGACGGACCGGCGGGCGCTCCGGCTCCGGCTCCGGCTCCGGCTCCTGTTCCGGCCCGGGCCGCTCCGCCCAGAGCCCGGGAAAGACGAGCGCCGCCTTGCCGCTTCGCTCGAGCCGGTCGAACAGCGAGGCCCCGCCGCCGATCGCGACGAGCTCGTCGATATCGCTGTTGAGGACGCCGCGCGCGGCGGCGCAATAGCGCCAGCGCGCATGGTTCAGCGCGCCCGGCTGGCAATAGAAGGAATCCTGGATGTTGCGGGGGCCCGTCCCCGGACCGAAGGGGAACGGCCAGCCGACGACGCGCGCCCGGACGAGGCCGGGGATGGCCTCGAACAGCCGCGTGAGCGCGCCCGGCTCGTATGCGGTCGATCCGTTGTCGTAGAAGAGGACGGCATCCGCGCCATGAACCCGGACGTTGAAGGACACCCAGTCGCGGATCCAGTCGAGCGGATTGTCCCTGGAAAGGGTGACGAGGACGCGGCGTCCGGCAAAATCGGCGACGCCCGAGGGGCGCACTGGAACCTCGACCCGGCGGCCGGCGAATTCCATGACCAGGGGCGCCTCCGGCGGCAGGTCCCGAGCCTCGATCCGGAACCGGCAGCTCGGCTGGAAATGCGTCCGCGGCGGCTCGTAGCGCCATGCCAGGGGCCGGTCCGATGCCGTGCTGCGGAACACGGCCTGCATCATCGGCGCCTCGCAATTCAGCAGCGGCGGGCCGAGGCCGACGATCGCGGCCCCGTCCGGCGACCGGAACAGGTCGTAGAACAGCGTGTCATAGTCGAACAGGGCCTCGTAGTCGGCGCTGCGATCCGCGGGCCGGCGCGGCGGGTCCCGGCGAAGGCCGAACGCCGAGAGACGGAGCGTCGAGAGCGCCTCCTCCCCGGTCGAGGGTACCGGATCCCGTCGGGGGGCGAGGCGCCCCGCCGGGGCCGGGTAGCGAATTAAAGTCATTTGTGAGCTGCCCGACCCCGGTCGATAAGCCGTTGGCGGTGTTTTTTGACAAGATGGATGAACGGAAATTTATCAATCTTATTCATGCGTTACCAAGCTTACCTCAGCAAATACCTGCCAAACCATTCGGAAAGGATTGAAAATTTGCCTGTCCCTGACTTTTAGGAATTGTTAATAATCTCGTTGCATCGTGGTTAAAGAGTTAACCGGGCCATAAGACGACAGAGGCTTGTCCATGCGCGTTTTGTTGATCGAAGACGATACTACGATCGCCCAGTCGGTTCAGCTCATGCTGAAGTCCGAAGGCTTCGTGGTCGATGCGACCGACATGGGGGAAGACGGGCTCGAGATCGGGAAGCTTTACGACTACGACATCATTCTTCTGGATCTGATGCTCCCCGATATCGAAGGCTATGAGGTGCTGCGCCGGTTGCGCGCGGCGCGCGTCAACACCCCGATCCTGATCCTGTCCGGCCTCGGCGAGCTGGACAACAAGATCAAGGGTCTCGGCTTCGGGGCCGACGACTATCTGACGAAGCCCTTCGACAAGCGGGAGCTGATCGCGCGTATCCAGGCGATCGTCCGCCGTTCGCGGGGCCACAGCGACTCCGTGATCCAGACCGGCAAGCTCAAGGTCAATCTCGACACCCGCACGGTCGAGGTCGAGGGCCAGCCGCTCCATCTGACCGGCAAGGAATACGGCATCCTGGAGCTGCTTTCGCTCCGCAAGGGCACCACGCTCACCAAGGAGATGTTCCTCAATCATCTCTATGGCGGCATGGACGAGCCCGAGCTCAAGATCATCGACGTCTTCGTCTGCAAGCTGCGCAAGAAGCTGGGCGCGGCGACCGGCGGCGACAACTACATCGAGACGGTATGGGGCCGCGGCTACGTGCTCCGCGATCCGGTCGAGGCCGCGGGCGAAATGCCCCGCCGGAGCGCCGTCAACGCCTGATCGAGCGGTCGCGGCGTCGGGCCCAGCCCCTTCGCCGGCCGGCATCGAAAGAAGCGGCACCCCGAACGGGTGCCGCCTTTTTTTTGGCCTTGGTTCGTCCGCAGGGTCGCGGTCGATCCGGATCAACCCACCGCCGCGATGGCGGCCGGGGCCGAAGCCACGGGGGCGTAAACCGCCCGCTGGCCGTCGATCGGCTGCAACCGGTCGGTGACGCCCAGCACGGTTTCGGCACCGCCCAGGAAGAGGAATCCGTCGGGCGCCATCTGGCGGGCGATCCCGTCCAGCACCTTCGAGCGCGTCTCGTGGTCGAGATACATGAGGACGTTGCGGCAAAGCACCAGATCGAAGCGCCCGAGCGACGAGGGGTCGTCCAGCAGGTTGAATTCGCGATACTGGACCATTCCGCGAAGCTGCTCGTTGATCTGCCAGCGGTCGCCCATCTGGCGGAAATGCTTGACGAGGCGCGCGATCGGCAGGCCGCGCTGCACCTCGAACTGCGAGTAGGTGCCCTCGATGGCGCGGGCCAGCATCTCGCCGCTGAGGTCGGACGCCACGATCTCGACATTCCAGCCCGCGAGCGCCTCGGCGATATCGGTCAGCAGGATGGCGACGGAATAGGGTTCCTGCCCGCTCGAGCAGGCGGCGCTCCAGATGCGGATCTTGCGGTTCGCCGCCCGGTTCTTCAAAAGCGTCGGCAGGATGAAATCCCTGATCTGGTCGAAGGGGCGCCCGTCGCGGAAGAAGAAGGTCTCGTTCGTCGTCATCGCCTGGACGATGTCGCGCACGAGGGCCGTATCGGCGCCGACCCTCAGGGCCTTGGCGAGATCGTCGAAGGTCGCGAGCTTCCACTTGCGCGCGACGGGGAGGAGGCGGCTTTCGAGCAGATAGGCCTTGTCGGCCATCAGCACGAGACCCGATTGCTCCCGGAGCAGCTTGCAGATCATGTCGAAATCGGCGCGGTTCATGCGGCAATCCTCACCGGCACTCGTCGTTAAGCGTTTCTGTTCGTATCGTTCTTTGCATCGGGCGGCGTCAGATGAGCCCGACCTGGGAGAACTTGGATTCGAGAATCTCGCTGTCGAATGGCTTCATGATGTATTCGTTGGCTCCGGCGCCGATCGCTTCCTCGATCTGGCGCAGGCTGTTCTGGGTCGTGCAGAAGACGACGACCGGACGCTCGCCGCCCTGCATGCGGCGCAGCGCCTTCAGGAACTCGATCCCGTTCATCACCGGCATGTTCCAGTCGAGCAGGATGGCATCCGGCATGCCCTGCTTGCAGCAATCCATCGCGATCAGGCCGTTGTCGGCCTCCTCGATCTGGAAATTCAGGCTCTCCAGGATCTTCCGGGCGACCATGCGGACCACCCTGGAATCATCCACGATCAGGCATCGCTTCGCGGCGGGCGCGGCCGGTTCGGCCGGCCAGATTCCGGCGGCGAGCGAAAGGTTCGAAGTCATGAGGCCTCCGCCATAACGGGATCGAGCAGCGATCCGATTTCGAGGATTACGATTGTCTTGCCGTCTGCGGTCTTGTCGTCTTCCGTCTTGTCGCCTGCCGTCTTGTCGCCGGGGCGAAGCAGACCGGCGGCCAGGGGGCGCCCGCGCGGCTCGAGCCTCGCCGACGGCCGTTCAAGCCGTTGCGGATCGACGGCCAGCACCGTATCGACGCTGTCCACGATCAGCCCATAGAGCGCGCCCTGATGGGCAACGATCAGCCCCATCCAGCCGCCCGCGGGATCGCGGTCGGGAAAGCCGAGGCAGCGGCGAAGGTCGATCGCGGTGACGATGCGGCCGCGGTGGCTGAGGGCGCCGGCGACGATCCGCGGAGCGAGCGGCACGGTGCTGAGACGCTGGGGCCCCAGCGCGTCGCGGACGTGATCGACCGCCAGCGCGAACTGCCGATCGGCGACCGACATGACAACGTGATGACGCAGGGACGGGCTCACGCGACGCCCCGCATCTGCAGCGGCCCGGGAGCCGCCGTCGCGAGGCCGCTGCCCGAGAGCGTCGCCATCGCCGCGATACCCTTGGGATCGAGCAGCATGGCGACGGTGCCGTCGCCGAGGATGGTGGCGCCGGAGAAGATCGGGATCCCGCGCAGGATCGGCGCAACCGGCTTCACCAGAAGCTCCGAAATCTCGAGCGCCCGGTCGATCAGGAGGGCAAAGCGCAGGGCGCCGATCTCGAGGATCGCGCAATGGCCTTCGGCCGCCGTCGGTTCGGCGGGACCCGCGAGGTGCAGCAGGCGCCGCAGCGACACGGCCGGAAGCATCTCGCCGCGACAGGCAAGGTTGAGCCTGCCTTCCCGCATGACGAGCTCGGCGATGCCGGGCTGAAGCTGCAGCAGCTCGCGCGCGGCCGCCTGCGGAACCGCGAAACGCTCGCCGGCGCTGCTCACGACCAGCGTCTGCAGAATGGTGAGGGTCAGCGGGATGCGCAGCTTGAAGCGCGTCCCCTGCCCCTCCTCGGACTCGAACTGGAGCGTGCCGCCGAGCATCTCGATATTGGCCCGGACCACGTCCAGCCCCACGCCGCGACCCGAAAGATTCGTGACCGTCGTGGCGGTCGAGAAGCCCGGCTCGAGGATGAATTGCTGCATATGCCGGGCCGACATGGCCGCCAGTTGAGCGGCGGTGGCGCGGCCTTGCTCCAGGATCCGCGCCTTGATCTTCGCCAGCGGCAATCCGCGGCCATCGTCCGCGACCTCGACCACCACCATGCCGCCCTCGTGGCGCGCCTCGAGCCGGATCGTCCCGGTTTCGGGCTTGCCGGCGCGGCGGCGCTCCTCGGCCGGTTCCAGCCCATGATCGGCGGCGTTGCGGATCATATGGGCGAGCGGGTCCCTGATCAGCGCGAGCAGCTCGCGATCGAGCTCGGTCTCCCCGCCCCTGAGATCGAGCGCGATCGGCTTGCCGAGCTGGCGCGCCAGATCGCGCACCAGGCGCGGAAACGGGGCCCAGCCCTGACCGATCGGCTGCATCCGGGTTTTCATCACCGCGTCCTGCAGGTCGGACGCGACCTGGCTCAGGCGCCTGACCGGTCCCGCGAAGACGCTGTCCTCGTCCGCCTTCAGCAGCTCGAGCGCCTGGTTGCGCGCGAGGATGAGCTCGCCCGCCAGCGTCATCAGCCGGTCCAGCCGGTCGAGATCGACGCGGATCGAGCGCTCCGCCGCAACCCTGTCGCTGCTTTCTCTCGCATCCGGCGCCGGCATCGCCGGCATCTCGTCGGAGGTTTCGTTCAACTGCGCGATCAGCTCGTCGTCCGCGCCCGGCGGCTCGACCCCGGCGGTTTCCAGCGCGCCCAGAATCCAGCGGATGCGGTCGAGCGACTGCAGGATGAGGGAGACGGTCGCCGGCGTCGGCGCCTCGGTGCCGTTGCGCACCCGGCTCAGCCGCTCTTCCGCGGCATGGGCGATGCGCTCGAGCCGCGTCAGCCCCACGAAGCCGCAGGTGCCCTTCAAGGTGTGCAGCACGCGGAAAATCTTGGCGAGCAGCGCCGGATCCTCCGGCGCATGCTCCAGCCGGATGAGGTCGAGGTCGAGGCGCGCGAGCCTTTCCGCGGTTTCGCTGAGGAATTCGCTGAGCAGTTCGTCCATCGGCTTGCCTCTGCGGCGGCGCGAACGCCGCCGTTACCCCCAAGGCAAACCGCCCCGGCGACCGGCGCGCGGCAGACCCGCGCCCGAACCCCCGAATGGTGTCCGAAACAGCCTAATAATCCGTGAAGCTCGCGGAATCCCTGGGCTTAGACGGCCGGAAGGCGCATCCGGAGCATGAGCTCGCCAGGGTTCGGATGGGTCGGTTCGAGCCGCAGCCCGAAGCCCCCGGCGAGGCGGCCGGCATAGAAGGCCTGGACCGTGCGCGGGTTGAGATCGGCCGGCGGATGCACGGCCGCCAGCGCCGCGGCGATATCCTCGGGGAACCGGGCTTCCGCCCCCGAGGCCGCCACCTCGACGAGGACGCTGTTGGGCTCGCCGGTCAGGGTCACGGCGATCCGCCCGCCGCGCGGGAGCGCGTCGACTGCGAGCATCAGCATGTTGAGCAGCAGCTTGCCGCCGCCCGCCGGCAGGCCGAGACCGTCGGCGGCCGTCCATTCGAGGCGGACGCGGCCATCCTGGAAGAGGCCCTGCGCCACGGCCTGCGCCTCGGTCGGGCGCACGAGCTGGTTGCCGGCATTGCCGAAGGCGAGCCGATAGAACTGCACCAGCGCGCCCGCGCGAAGCGCGCTGCGCCGCGCAAGCGCCACGGCTTCCTCCTCGAGCTGCGGGTTTTCGGCCAGGAGCTCGAGCCCGTTGCCGACCGCGCTGATCGGCCCGACCAGATCGTGGCAAAGCCGCGAGGCGAGGAAATCCGCAACGCTCAGATCGGTTTTCATCGGCCCCTCGATAATGGCTGAACCCGCGGGAGCTGAACCCGCGGGAACTGAACCCGCGGAGGCTGGACCCGCGGAGGCTGGACCCCTGGAATCCGAACGGCTCTTTTCCATGGCGGCGGAATTCATCACAAGCACTCGCTTTCTGCTATCGCGACAACCAGGGGCGTCGCAAGCTGCTGCGCACGGCACGAGGAGGGAACGCCGGCATGACGAATTATCTGGTACCCGGTGCCTGGGTGCACCATCCGGACCGGCCGGATTGGGGCCTGGGTCAGATTCAGTCGGTCGTCGGCGGGCGCATCACGGTGAATTTCGAGCATGCCGGCAAGCTGTTGATCAATGCGTCGGTCGTCCGTCTGGCGTCCGCCGACCCGCCCCCGGGCCGCAATTGAGCGAATCCCGGGACGCGGGCAGTGACAGATAGCGCCCTCAATCGTTAGCCAATCGTTACCCAAAGGTTAATCCGGGCATTTTCCGCCGCCAACCGACCGGTGCCGGCGGGAAATCGGCGGGAGCGCAGGCGCGGGGACCGGTTGGTGCCGCCGCCGCCCCCGCCGGAGCGCGTTTCCTCGAAGTCGAACCGGAACGCGCCCCGGATTCCTTGGGTCTGGTCGCATTTTTGTCGGGTCGGATTTTCTGGCGCGAACCGGGGCCCCCTTCGCGGGAAAATGCTCTAGCCTGCCGCCCCGAATCGTCGTTCGCAGCCTTTCTAAAGTAGGATTCCCATGCCCCGCATGCCCGGCGCCTTTCTCGAAGACCTGACCTGGCCGGAAGCCGACGCCCGGTTCAAGGCGGGCCAGCCCGTCATCATCCCGATCGGGGCCGCCGCCCTGGAGCATGGCCCGCATCTGCCGCTCAATACGGGCTATCTGATCGCACGCGAGCTCGGCCGGCGCATCGCCGCGCATATGGGCGTGGTGGTGGCACCGGTGGTCTCCTTCGGCTACTACCCCGCCTTCGTGGATTTTCCGGGAAGCCAGCATCTTTCGGCCGAGACCTTCATCCGGCTGGTGACCGAGCTCGCGGGCAATTTCATCGATCACGGGGTGCAGCGCATCGCCATCGTCAATGCCGGCGCCTCGACCGAAGCGCCGCTCGAGATCGCCGCGCGCCGCATCCTCGACGCGCGCAAGGTGCGGGTGCATGTCGCCGACATTGGCCGGCTCGGGCGGAAGACGGACAGGCTGCTGAAGCAGAAGATGGGCGGCCACGCGGACGAGCGCGCGACCTCGGCGATGATGGCGCTGGCGCCTGCGAAGGTGCGCATCACCCGCGCGCGCAAGGATTATGGCCATGCGGCCGACGCGCCGCGGACGGTCTTCGACGCGCCGGCGCGGCTGACCGCGGACCCGGCCGACCCGGACTGGAGCGCCACGGGCGCCTTCGGCGACCCGACGCTGGCCTCGGCCGCGAAGGGTGCGGCGATCCTCGATGCCATGGCGCATGACCTGCTGGAAGGGCTGCACCGGATCTTTCCCGATCACAGCCACTGACAGGCCAGGGGGCACTGACGGGCGGCAGGCTCAGCCGCGATCTTCGAGAAGCCGCTCCGCCTCGGCCAGGTCTTCCGGGCGATTGAGGTTGAAGAACGGATCGACGTCGTCGACCGGATAGTCGACGGTCGCCAGACGATACCGGGCGAGCCAGTCCTCGACCTTGCGGATGCCTTCCTCCGTCACCGCGCGCCTGAGGCCGTGCCGCAGCCGCACCGGCCAGAGCGCCACCACCGGATGGAGGCGCCCGCCGCTCGCCGCCACGGCAAGCTCCGCGCGGCGTCCGTCGCAGGCGCCGAAGAGGCGGCGCGCGAGATCGAGCGGTATGAAGGGCGCATCGCAGGGAACGCTCAACACCCAGGGGCAATCGGCGGCGTGGGTCGCGGCCCAGTCGAGCCCGGCGAGCACGCCCGCCAGCGGCCCCGGAAAATCGGGAAGATCGTCGGGCAGGACGGGCAGGCCGAACTGCGAGAGCCGCTCCGGATCGCCGTTCGCGTTCAGCGCCAGATGCCGCGATTGCGGCCGCAGCCGATCGATGACGCGCGCGAGCACCGGACGGCCGCCGAGATCCATAAGGCCCTTGTCGCCGCCGCCCATGCGCCGCGCCTGCCCGCCGGCGAGCACCAACCCCAGGATGGGAAGGCTCTGCGTCACCGTGCCTTGTTGAGCGCGCGGCGCTCGATCATGCCAGGCTCCGTTCATCCGCGAGGTGCGTTCCGCAATCGTTTCAACCGCCGGTCCTTCGATGCTGTGCGCCTTTTCTTGACGAACGGCAAATGATACCGGATTTCTATCGGCACAGAACGGCTCTCCGCTCGCGATTTCCCTGGCTGCGTCAGAAGCGCGGAAAAATTGCGATGAACCCGATCTTCATCGGCGGCTGCGGCCGCAGCGGAACGACGCTCGCGGTCGATCTCATCGGCATGCATCCGCAGCTTTCGCCGATCTACGAAACCGGCTTCGTCATCGATCTCGTCGCCTATCTGTTGCGCGACACCGGCCTTTCGCCCTTCATGGTGGCGGACGAGATCAGGGAATATATGCGACGCTGGTCGCGCAACCTGCCCTTCCGCCCGCACGAGAAACGGGAGTACGAGCGATACTGGCATGGGCCGCATCATGTGCTCTTCGCGCGCGACTTCGCGATGGGGCGGACCGAGGCGCTCATCGACAGCTTTCTTGCGACCGACGCCGAAACGGGCTTCCGCCGCTTCATTCGCGAGCTCTTCGCCGAGCATGCGCGCCTCGACGGCAAGCCGGGCTGGGCGAACAAGACGCCACGCTACGTGCTGATGCTGCCGCTGCTGCAACGCCTCTTCCCCGATATGGTCTTCGTCCATTGCCTGCGCGATCCGCGCCCGGTGGCGGCCTCCATGTTGTCGCGGAACTGGGGCCCGAAGACCGCGACGGAAGCGGCGCGGTTCTGGCTCGACTGCGTCGACCGGGCGGAAAGTTTCGCGCGCGCCGCCCCCGATCGCTGCGTCGAGCTGCGCTATGAGGAGCTGATGGAAGACCCGCAAGGCACGCTCTCGCAGACGCTCGGCAGGCTCGGCATCGAGGACGAGGCCGGGGCCATGCTCGCCCGCTACCGGGAGCGGATCGCGCTTCGGCCGCCCGCCGGCGCCGAGGCGCTCGATCCCGCGCTGGTCGCGGCGGTCGAGGCCGCCGCGGGGCCGACCATGGCACGGCTCGGCTATCGCTGATCGACGCCCTTCCGGCGGCCTCCGCAAAACGCACCATCCGCCCGCGCAAAACCCTTGCATTTCAAGGGGCGACAGACGCGGGAGCCATTCCTATATTAGGGGCTGAATAAGGACCCGGCCCCGCATGCGCGACCCTTACGGCAGGACGATCAGCTATCTCCGCGTCTCGGTGACGGACCGGTGCGACTTCCGCTGCGTCTATTGCATGGCGGAGGACATGACCTTCCTGCCCAAGCGCGAGATCCTGACGCTCGAGGAGCTCGACCGGCTCTGCACCGCCTTCGTGCGGCTCGGGGTCCGGAAGCTGCGGCTGACCGGCGGCGAGCCCCTGGTGCGGCGCAATGTGATGACCCTCATCCGCGGGCTCGGCCGCCATCTGGAGAGCGGCGCGCTCGAGGAGCTGACCCTGACCACCAACGGCAGCCAGCTTGCCAAGCACGCGGCCGAGCTCGCCGCGATCGGCGTGAAGCGGGTGAACGTCTCGGTCGATTCGCTGGACGAGGCGAAATTCCGTGCCATCACCCGCTGGGGCAAGCTGCCGCAGGTGCTCGAAGGCATTGCGGCCGCCAGGCGCGCAGGCCTCGCGGTCAAGATCAATACGGTCGCCCTCAAGGGCGTGAACGACGACGAGTTCGACCGGCTGGTGGCCTGGTGCGGCACGGAAGGGCACGACCTCACCTTCATCGAGGTGATGCCGATGGGCGATATCGGCGACGACCGGCTGGAGCAGTATCTGCCGCTCTCGCTGGTCCGCGCGCAGCTCGCGGAGCGCTGGACGCTGTCGGAGATCGACTATCGCACCGGCGGGCCGGCGCGCTATGTCCGGGTCGCCGAGACCGGCGGGCGGATCGGGTTCATCACCCCGCTCACCCATAATTTCTGCGAAAGCTGCAACCGGGTGCGCCTGACCTGCACCGGCCAGCTCTATATGTGCCTCGGCCAGAACGACGATGCCGATCTGCGTGCGCCGCTCCGGGCGAGCGAAAGCGACGGCCTGCTGGAGGACGCGATCCGCGAGGCGATCGCCCGCAAGCCGAAAGGCCATGATTTCGTGATCGACCGCCGGCACAAGACGCCGGCCGTCGCGCGCCATATGAGCGTCACCGGCGGCTGACCGCCGGCGCCGACCGCTCTTCTCCCGAGCCTTACTCGATCGCGATCTGCAACGCGAACTCGTCGCCGTCGGAGACGGTGAGCTGCCTGAAGCCCAGCAGCTTCAGCAGGTCGAGGAAGGTGGCCTGCTCGGCGAGCGTGTTTTCCTGGAAGAAGGGCGTGAGCCGCGCCACGGCGGTGAGCTGCGCGAGCAAGGCGCGGGCGCGATAGACCGTATCGAGCCGCCCTTCGACGAGGCCCACGATGAGCAGCTTCTCGGCATCGTCGCCCTTCGCGAAGACCACGAAGCTCGGCTCGTACTGGCCCGCCAGCGTCTGCTTGGTGAGACCGGTGACGAAGCCGATGCGGCGGCCGCGATCGCTGTCGGAGAGGGTGGTG
>CAZMUZ010000007.1:0-63303 GCA_964569315.1 uncultured Rhodospirillaceae bacterium
GCCGAACTGGTCTCGCGCCAGGCTGACCCAGTGCCAGCCGTTAAACTGCTTCTCGAGGTCCGCGAACGAATAGGACTGGAAGTAGAAATCCGTGTTGTAGGTCGAATAGACCGCGAGCGTGATCGAGGTCAGCTTCGTGTAGTCGGTCACATAGACCCACCAGCCGAATCGTCCCAGGGGATTGAGTATCGAGAGCGCATGCGTGCTGCGGACATTGGTCGGGTTGGCGCTCCCGCGATTGCAGATCACCTGGATCGAGGCGTCGCCCTGCCGGACGAATTGCGGGTCCGTATTGAGCGCAATGCTGGAGCCTGCACCGGCGAACGCATAGTTCGCGGTGGCCTCGTACGCCGAGATCATGGTGCCGGCCTTGGCCAGGAAACGGCCATGCAGGATCGGTAGGGCCATGGAGCCTTCTCGCCGAGCTTTCCGTCGGCTCAAAACGCCATCACGCCGATTTTTATGCCGGTCGCCTCACGCCTTGCGGACCGCCGACGGTCGGATCGGGATATTCTCGACGCGATCCTGCCGTCCGGCTTTTCTTGGTGTTCATGCCAAGCCGGATGTCCGTCATTTGTAGCGACGGCAGAAATGGGCCCGTATGCAATTTTTAATGTCGCGGCGAGAAAGACGATCAACTTCTCGCGAGGCGCAACGGCCTGAGCCTTGCCTGCCTGCGGCACCCGCGCGGAAGAACCTTCCAGGTATCCCGCGCACCGACCCTCCGCTGCGCCGAGGCCGGCGACCCTCCCATCATCGGCTCGCGCGACTCCGCAACTCGTTGTAGTTTGCAGCCGGATAGGTGGCCGAGCGGTTTAAGGCACCGGTCTTGAAAACCGGAGTGGCGGCAACGCCACCGTGGGTTCGAATCCCACCCTATCCGCCAGCGTCCCCTACGGATCGCGGACTACCCAACGCACAAGCGCGAGGACGACGAAAGAGCGGGCGGTTCGACCACCCCCTTTTCACCTCGATCCGCCCGCTCTAAGCCGGTCGCGCTCCTCCCCGTCCGGACAGTCTTTTTTCGCACCGAGCCGCCATGGCCCCGCCGGGCATCCGATGTCAGCCGGTTGCGCTTGCCGCCGAGGGTCGGCTCCAAGCATAGAGCGCGACCATCGAAGCCAGGATCACCGCCGCGCCTGTCCATTGGCTCGCCGAAAGTCGCTCGCCGAGAAAGACGAACGCAGCCGACACACCGATCACCGGCGTCAGATTGAGGAACATTCCCGCTATGCTCGCCGGTACCGTCGCGAGCGCCCGTAGGTAGAACCAGAATGCCGCGGCGTAATACATGACACCGGTCAGCGCGCTTGCCGCGAGCGTCGCGTAAGATAGGCCGGAAACCGAGTTTACTCCCCGGTCTGCCAGCTCTATGGGCCAGATTGCCAACGCCCATAAGAGGCCGACGCTTTGTTGCAGCGCGACCATGAACAAGGGATCGAACTTCCCGGCAATACGGCGGGAAAGAACGGTGTAGAGCGCGCAACACGCGACGCCCGCCAGAATCAGCGCCGCACCGGTCGGGCTGCCCGCCAATCCGTTGCCGGCGACGCCGCTGACCAGGATAACGCCGATTGCTGCGACCGCCGTGAATGCGATCAAGCGGGCCGTGATCTGTTCCCGCAGCAACAGCCAGGCCATGAAAAGTATCAGTGCCGGCTCAGCCGCCCAGAGCAGCGTCGCCACGCTGGCGGTCGTTTGCGCAAGACCTAGCATGCTCAGGCTGTAGGACAGACCGGGGTTGATCCAGCCTATGAAGGCGATCGGCAACAGCCCCCGCCATTCAGGCCATTCGACACCCTTCGCCAGCACCAGAAGCCAAAGCGCGGCGGTGCTGGGGACGAGCTGGATGACGAAGAAGGTCAGCGGCGGAACCGAGCCGAGCAGATGCTTGCTGATGACTGTCGCGAAGGCCCAAAGCGCGCAGGCGGCGATCAGCGAAAGACCCGGCGCCAAGCCGAGTTGAAGACGTGCCATATCGGTTCTCCACGGAAATCGGTCACATTCGGACATTGCGATGCGGGGGCAGCAGCCATGCGGGCCTTGCCGCAGGCATCCCCATCGCAGTTGTCGTAACCGGGCTTCGGGAGAGGCCGAAAACTCATGTCACCAAAACTTCACGGGAGTCATGTTGACGACGCATATTAGTTTTATCATTCTGGAACTATGGAATCAAGGAACGCCGTTACCGCCCTCGGCGCGCTGGCCCAGGAGACGCGCCTGGCGATCTTCCGGCTCTTGGTGCGCGAGGGGCCCGACGGCGCTCCCGCAGGGTCTATTGCGGAGCAGTTGGGCATCCCCGCGCCCACGCTCTCCTTCCATCTAGCGCAGCTCTCGAAGGCAGGGCTGGTCTTGTCGCGCCGCGATGGCCGCTCGATCATCTACGCCGCGAACTACGGCGGAATGGCCGCCCTGCTGACATATCTTTCCGAGGATTGTTGCCAGGGACACCCGGAGATATGCAGCGTCGACGCGGCGCAAGGTTCATGCGCCAAACCGTCCAAAAACCCGCAACCCGCCGGAAAACGTCGAGCGCGCCGGCAAGCAAAATGAACGATGCAGATCCCTACCATGTCCTCTTTCTCTGCACGGGAAACTCGGCGCGCAGCATCCTGGCCGAGTGCATCCTGAACAGGGAAGGGCGGAGGCGTTTCATCGCATACAGCGCCGGCAGCCATCCGACCGGCGCGGTCAATCCGCTGGTGCTTTCGCTCCTACGGAAGCTCGACTTCTCGACCGAGGGATTGCGCTCGAAGGGGTGGGAAGAGTTCGCGGCACCGGGCGCGCCCGAGCTGGATTTCGTTTTCACGGTATGCGACGACGCGGCGGAAGAAGTCTGCCCGGTTTGGCCGGGCCAGCCGATGACTGCGCATTGGGGGCTTCCCGATCCGGCGGCCGCAACGGGCTCTTTGGCCGAGCGCGCAGCGATGGTTGCCGATGTGTGGCGAATGTTGAGTGTGCGTATCTCGATCTTCGTCAGTCTGCCGATCGCGTCGCTCGACAAGCTCGCTCTAAAAAAGCGGCTCTCCGACATCGGCCGGCTGGAAGACACGCTGGCGCGAGCGGACCGATGCTGATCCGACCTATCGAGCCCGGTTCGCCCGATTTTCACCGACTTGAGGCAGCGCTGGCCGATTCGGGGTTGCCCGTCGGCGATCTCCTTTTCGATCCGGCGATCTACTACGCCGCGGGCGACGAAAACGCACCTTCGGCCTTCGGCGGCCTGCTGCTGCTGGGCGACGAGGCATTGCTGCGATCCGTCACCGTTCCTCGGTCCGAACGTGGCCAGGGACGTGGCAAGCGACTGGTCGATGCGCTTGCCGATATGGCACGGTCAAAGGGCGCAAAGCGCCTGTGGCTCCTGACAACCACCGTCGAGGGATTTTTCGAGCGCCAGGGCTGGAATGTGGTGAACCGGCGGGAAACGCCCGCCTGCATTGCTGCGACCTACCAGTTCGCCTCCACCTGCCCCGCCTCTGCGGTGTTGATGTGCCGTCCGCTGGCCTAGAGCCGCCCCTTCGATCATTCGATCTGCCGCGCCGCCTGGTCGCCGAGGCTCTCGGGACCGCCCTCCTCCTCGCTGTCGTGGTCGGCTCGGGGATCATGGGCGAGCGGCTCTCCGACGGGAACGATGCCCTCGCTCTCCTCGGAAACAGCTTGGCGACCGCCGCCGGGCTGGGCGTGCTTATCGCCATGTTTGGCCCCTTGTCGGGAGCGCACTTCAATCCTGCGGTGACCATGGTGTTCGCTCTCAGGCGCGAACTGCCATGGAGGACGGCCGTGGGCTACATAGCGGTTCAGGTCCTCGGGGGCATTCTCGGCGTCTGGCTGGCACACGCGATGTTCGCCGAGCCGATCTTGCAGGCATCCGGGAAGCTGCGGGACGGACCTCATCAGGCACTGGCAGAGTTCGTCGCGACCTTCGGACTGATCGCGGCCATCCTCGGATCGCTGCGCTTCAATCCCGCCTCGACGCCCTGGATCGTCGGGCTCTACATCGGCGCTGCCTATTGGTTCACCGCTTCGACCTCCTTCGCAAATCCGGCGGTGACGGTCGCTCGTGCGCTCAGCGATAGCTTCGCTGGCATCGCCCCGTCGTCCGCACCAGCCTTCGTCTCGGCACAACTGGCCGGCGCCCTCGTGTCCGCCATCGTGTTTCGATGGCTCCTTCAGAGTGGAACGCCGCAGCCGGATTGATCGCCGGTCGTCGCGAAGGCTATGGCGTAGACGTATTTCTCATCCGGATCCCGCGGCACGGCCCGCCATCGTGGACCCCCGCCATCGGCAGTCCTCGCGAGCGGATCAGGCGATGATGGCCTTGATCGCCCAGGCCCTCGCCGTCAGGGGAATGGAGCCGTCCCCGCCCCGGGGAAGCGTGCTCCGGAGTTTCTCCTTCAGGTGCTCGCGCGCCGCGGGATCGAGGCTCGCGCAGTAACCGGGCGCCGGCCCGGTCCCCAAGGTGAAGGGGCGCCAGTAATCCTCGAAGTCCCTGAAGATCGTTTGCACCTCGATCGGCGCGCAATCGACCGACGTCAGACCGACGTTCCTGGCCAGCTCGACCAAGCCATCCGGCGTGCAATAGGGAAAACGCCGGCCTTCGGTCAGATCCGACGCACGGGGATCGAGAGCTGTCACAGCATTCCAGAACGCGCGCACGAACTGCAAGCCTCCGCCGGGATAGTCCCAGACATAGAATCCTACCGTCCCTCCCGCGCGCGCCGCCCGCTTCATCTCGGCGAGCATCTTCTCCCGGCGGGGCACGAAATTCAGGACGAGCGCGGACACCACGGCATCGCGGCTGCCGGTTTCCACGGTCAGAGCCTCGGCATCGCCCAGTTCGAAACGGGCGCGCCGGTCCGGCAGGTTGGCCCTCGCCCTCGCGAGGAAGCCCTCGGACGAGTCGATGGCGAGCAACGTGCCCGGGCTGCACTGCGTCACGATCGCGCCGGAAAGCGCGCCGGTCCCGCATCCGACCTCCAGCCACCGCAAGCCCACCGGCAGATGGAGCCAGTCCAGAAATCGCGGCGCGATCTCACGGCTCCATCGCCCCATGTAAGCGTCGTAGCTGTCGCCGGCCTGCCACGCATCGTGACGGGATACATCGGCCATCGGGAGACGCGCCTCTCGTCGTTCGGCGATACCCCGAATTCTGCGCCCATCGCGGACATCCTGTAAAACCCGCAATCGCGAGCGCTCGGGCAGGAGTGCCGATTGTGGCGCCCGCGGCGGCGAGCCGGCACGGGCGGTCGACCTTGCGTTCCCTCCTTTTTCCATGCGGGGGCGGAACCACCCTATGCCACGGGCGTTTGCCACTCGACGGGTCGGCGAACGCCGCGGCCCCACTGGCTCACGCAGAATTCCGGCTGTAACAGGCGCGGAGGCTATTCGGCTCCGCAGCGACGAGGAGCGACCATGGCCAAGCGACCCTTTCCGTCGGTGATGATGGATCTGGTGCCGGCGCTCCTCCTGATTGGCATCGTCGCCCTGTCGGGCGTGCTGCTGCTGCGCTCGATGAGCGGCTGTCCCGCATTGGCGGAATGGCTCTACGCGGACTGCGGCACGGAAGGGGAAACCTCGCCCGACAGCCTCGCCATCGGCGAGCCGATCCTGCTGGACGATGCGGCCGCCGCGGAACCGAACGACATCGGTCAGCGGACCTTCGTCGGCAGCGCTCCCTAGAAGGCGCATCGCGGCGGTCGCCGCATCGGCCTTACCCGAAATGCCGCGCGAATTCCGCTTCCGGCGGGCCGTAGCCGCCTTTCGACATGTCGATCAGCCCCTTGCGATCGATCACCGAGATCGCCCGGCGGCTTCGCTTGATCAGGCCCCGCTTTTCGAGGAGCTGAAGCGCAATGCTGACGCCGGGGCGCCGCACGCCCAGCATGAGGGAGAGAAATTCGTGCGTCAGCGGAAGGTCGTTCTCGACGCGATCCTGCGCCATCAGCAGCCAGCGGGCCAATCGCTCCTCGATCTTCCCCCGCCCGTTGACGAGCGCCGTGCCGGAAACCTGGATCAGGAAGGCGTGGCTGAAAAGCGTGAGGCATTGCCGCAACGAGGCGCTCTCGAACGCCGCCGCGCGCAGCTTGCCGGCCGCGATGCGGTGCCCGCCGCCGGCAATCTGCATGAAGGTGCGATTGGGCGAGCGGTCGGTGCCCAGGATCACCGCGATGGCCGTCACCCCCTCCCGGCCGATGAGACCGACCTCGATCGACCGGTCGGCGCCGCCGTCGAAGACCACCGAGGCGAGGCCGTGCTCGAGGAAGTAGGCATGCTCGATATGCCTGTTGGACGCTTCGAGCTCCCGTCTGAGCGGGAGATCCACCGGCTCGAGGTCCGCCTCCAGCAGACGCAGATCGCCCGGCTTTATCCGGGCGAGAATGCGATTCTTGTAGGGATTTGCCATCTGAACCGTTCCGGTTTCGTTATTGATGGGAAGAGCACGCGGGGACACGCGCTTACCGATCGCGGGCAAGAACCCGCGCCGCTCGCCGACGAGACCGGTCCGCGATCAGACGGGCGATCCGTACCCGGAAGAAAGGACCTCGAGGAACGAGATCCGCCGATGCCGTGAGGGGCGGCTCGACCCGCCGTCCTGCCGACGCCGTCCTTTTCGCGACGACGGCCCGGGCCGAATGAGCCGGAACCCCGCGCCGGGGGCATGCGCACCTATGCAGAGCGCCTTCATGTTCTCCTCCGTTGGTTCGGAAAACACCCATGCGCCTGCCTGTGCCCGGCAAGCGTCGTTCTCCCTGTTTCTAACCACAGCCCCTTTGAGCAGTTCCCCAAGATCAGCGTTTGCGCCGGAAATGCGCCTCCTTTTCCAGCGCTTTCGGGCGGCCGTTCCCGGAGCAGGCGACCGGACTTCAGATGACGCAAATGGCTGCGGCCAGGCAAACCATGCCGACCTCGCCCGCGAGGTCGTCGGAATGCGGCCAAAGTCGATGTCGAGGTTTCGTGCGCAATCGTACCGACTCCTGCCGCGACACCGGCGCGGGCGCCTCCTATGGTCGGGGCGACCGGCGGGTTTCGACGCCGCGCAGCCGGAGGAAGTCGTGGCTCGAATCGCGCCGAAATACAGATGCGTTCTGCTCGACCGCGACGGCTCGCCGCAAACCACGATCCATCTGGTCGTCGAGAGCGACAGCGACGCCATCCTTGCGGGCAACGCCCTCGCCCGCGAGGCGGCGCAGAGCTTCGAGATCCACGAAGGCGACCGTCTCGTCTATATGCAGAAATCGAGCAGCGATTCCCCGTCCGGCGCAACGGCAGCCGCCTGATCTGCCGCCCGCTGCTCATTCGGCGCGGGCGCCCGCCCCTTCTTCCTATGGGTGGGGCGCCGACTTCGGTTCCAAAAATGAACCGCGAGTTCGGCGCAGGCGCACCCGTCGCCCAAACCATCAGCGGCCCGTCACCGGACTGGCGGGAAAAGCTCCTGAAGGTTCGCGTTATTCCGCTGCCGGCGGCATCGCGATTCGGGCGCTCGCATCGACAGTCCGCATATAGACCAGCCTGTCACCGGCGCGAATTTCGAATCCGGTGCATAGCGGATGCTCGCGTTCCAGCGTATTGCCCAGCAGGATCGCATCGGAATCGGTGAAAGCGATGACCTCGACGCTTGCCGCGGTCCGGCCGTCGCGTCCGAGCAGGTTGCAGCGATAGGGCGCCGATGGGGTCATGTCAGCCTCCGTGGGATGGGCAGCGGCCCATCGTCCCGCAATCCTATGACAGCCCTGCAATCGCCCCTGTGGCCAATTTGGCGTATGCGAAACCCATTCTCCCCAAAGGCTTGCAACGAGCGCTCGCGGGGCGTGAGGCGGAAAGCACAGCGTTGGCATGGCAACAAAAAGCGGCGATCCGCCGTGGCGGGTCGCCCGGCCGATAGCGACCGCCCGGCTTCGAGCCGGATCCGGGACGTTAGCGTTTTGTTAAGGCACGCCGGGCGAGGCTCGGGTCTCCAGGGTTCCGGCCACGGAGGTCGGAATTATTGAATCCGGGAGGACAGGATGTCGCCCAATCGCGTGCTTGTCGTGGACGACGAGGTCGCCCTCGGCAATTTCATCGTCGAAGTCGCCATTCGCGCGGACTACGACGCTCGGGCCACGGCCGACGCACGCTCCTTCAAGCAGCAATACTCCGAATTCGAACCCACCCTCATCGTGCTCGATCTTTCGATGCCCGACGTCGACGGGATCGAGCTGCTGCGTTTCCTCGAGGCGGAACATTGCGAGGCCGGCATTCTCATCGTGAGCGGCTTCGACCAGCGTGTACTGGATTCGGCCGCTCATCTCGGCATCGCGCGCGGCCTGCGCATGCTGGGCACGATCCCGAAACCGGTTCGCATGGCGACCCTGCTGGAGCTGTTCGGCAAGCTCCGGCACGTCGATCCGGAAGACACCGTCGAGGGCGCCGCCGAGGAACGCGGGCTGATGCGCCCGACGCCTGTTTCCCTGCAGCGGCGCGCCTGAATCTTCCTCTCGTCTGGCGGTAGCCCGTCGCGCGCTCGCCTTCCGGGCGGCGCGCATGGCGGCGCAAAAATTTCCCACCCCGACCTGGGAAAACCCCCGCACTGAAGAGCGCGGTTTCTCCGCGTGGCGTCCCCGACGCAGCCGTCCCGCCGCATGACGCCCCGAATGCGGCAGCCCCGCAACGCCGTCGGTTTCCAATGTCATCCGCAGTCGGAACCGTTGCGGGCAGGTTTCGTTGTTCCGCAACGAAGCCATCATTTGCAACGGAGACTCTCATGGAACGCACTTCGGATGTCGCCACCAGCGAAACCCCGCAGCTCATCTCGGCCGACAAGGTCGAGGGAACGACAGTCTATAACCGATCGGGCGAGAAGCTCGGTTCGGTCGACAGCGTCATGATCGACAAGATCTCGGGCCGCGTCGCCTACGCCGTCATGTCGTTCGGCGGCTTCCTCGGCATCGGCGACCGCTACCATCCGCTGCCCTGGAGCGTGCTCGACTACGATACGAACATGGACGGCTATGTCGTCGATCTCGACAAGACCATGCTGAAGGATGCCCCCAGCTACGAGGCCGAAGACTGGGAGTCGCGCGACTGGCGCGACCTGCGCAGCAGCGACGAATGGGGCCGGAAGATCCACGACTACTACAACGTGCCGCCTTACTGGGTCTGAGCCGGAGGCATCATGAGCAAGCCGCGCGCGCCGGAATATCCGCCCGTCGCCGATCCCGAGGACCAGCATCCCGAGGAGCCGAAACGGGTGACCGCGACCGAGGCTCGTCAGGCCGTCCCGACCGGCCATATGCGCTATGTGCTCGGCATCGGCCTCGCTCTTGTCGTCGTGGCGTTTCTGATCGCCTACGTCGCGATCGTCTGAGCTCGCTCGTTCGTCGAGGCGCGCCATCCCCCACCATCGGACGGCTTTTCCCGCACGAAGGCGGCTGATAAAACTCCGGGGATGGCGCATCTCACGCTACGCATCGAGCTCGGCGATCACGAGGCGGTCGGCCATGGCAAGATCCGCCTGCTCGAGCTGATCGGCGAGCTTGGCTCGATCTCGGCCGCGGGCCGCGCCATGGGCATGTCCTATCGGCGCGCCTGGCTGCTGATCGATAGCGTGAACAAATGCTTCAAGCAGGCGGCGGTGCATAGCAGCCCGGGCGGCACGGGCGGCGGCGGGGCCACCCTCACCCCGTTCGGCCGGACGCTGATCCGGCATTTCCGCAAGATGGAGAAGGCGGCCGGGGCGGCCGCGGCGGCGGAGCTCGCCGCGCTCGAGCGGGCGCGCAATGCCACGCCCTTGTCCAACGGGGTCGGCAAGCCGCGCCGGCGCGCCCGGAACGGCTAGGAACAGCTAGGAACGGCCGCCGCCGGCCGATGCGTCGTCGCCGAAATGGCCGATGCCCCGCGGCTCGAAGGTAACGCTCTTCACCACGGCGAACACGGCGCGGCCCGGCGTCAGACCCAGATCGCGGATCGATTTGCGCGTCACCTGCGCGACGAGCACCGCCCGTCCGCAGCGCAGCCGCAGCGTGGCGACCGGTCCTTCGTCGCCGCCGAGCGTCTCGACCGTCCCGGGCAGGATGTTGAGCGCGCTGATCCCTTCCGGCCGATGCAGCGCCAGCATCACGTCGCGCGCCCGCACGCGGATGCGGACATGGCTGCCGACCGGGTCGGCGATCAACGGCACGCGGAAGAGCCCGGCTTCGCTCGCGAGGCACGTGACGCCGTCCGTGGAATCATGCCCCTCGATCCTTGCCTCGAGGACCGCACTCGCCTCGGCGCGGTCGGCGGCGGGATAGAGCTCGGCGCGCGCCATCACCTCGGACACCGGCCCGGTGGCCACGACTTTCCCGTCCTCCAGCAGCACCACCGTCGTCGCGAGCCGCGCCACCTCGGCCACGGAATGGCTCACATAGACGATCGGCACGCGGGCCTCGTCGCGCAGCCGCTCGATATAGGGCAATATCTCGGCCTTGCGCGCATCGTCGAGCGAGGCGAGCGGCTCGTCCATCAGCAGGATCTGCGGGCCCGCCAGCAGCGCGCGGCCGATCGCGACGCGCTGCTTCTCGCCGCCGGAAAGCCGGCCGGGGCTGCGCTCCAGAATGTCGCCGATCCCCAGCATCTCGACCACCCGGCCGATATCGGCCTTGCGCGAGACGGCCGGCGCGAACCAGCGCCCGTAGAGCAGATTCTGGCGCACCGTCAGATGCGGGAAAAGCCGCCCCTCCTGGAATACATAGCCGAGCCGGCGACGATGCGGCGGCAGGAAGATGCCCTTGTCGGAATCGACCAGCGGCCGGCCATCGACCGAAATCCGCGCCCATTGCGGGCGGATCAGCCCGCCGATGACGTTGACGAGCGTGGTCTTGCCGGCGCCGGAGCGGCCGAACAGGGCGGTGAGCCCGCCGTCGCTCCGGAAGACGGCATCGATGGCGAAATCGCCGAGCCGGTGACGAAGGGCGACCTCGAGCGTCATGGCGCACCGATCCGCCGGCTGACCCGCCGCGCCAGGATCTCCGACGCGATCAGCGCGCCGAGCGAGACCACGACCGAGATCGCGGTCAGGCGGAGCGCGCCCGCGTCGCCGCCCGGCACTTGCGTGAAGCTGTAGATCGCCGAAGGCAGGGTCTGCGTCTCGCCGGGGATGTTCGAAACGAAGGTGATGGTGGCGCCGAACTCGCCCATCGCCTTGGCGAAGGCGAGGATCATGCCGGCGATGATGCCGGGCAGGATCAGAGGCAGCGTCACGGTGAGGAATATCCAGCCGGGATTGGCGCCGAGCGTGCCGGCGGCCTCCTCCAGCCGGCGATCGACCGCCTCGATCGAAAGCCGGATCGCGCGCACCAGCAGGGGAAAGCCCATGACGGCGCAGGCGAGCGCGGCGCCCGTCCAGCGGAAGGCGAAGACGATCCCGAAATTCGCGTCGAGGAACTCGCCGATCGGCCCGCGCCGGCCGAACAGCAGCAGCAGGAGGTAGCCGGTCACCACCGGCGGCAGGATCAGCGGAAGATGCACGAGGCCGTTGAGGAGCGACTTGCCCCAGAACCGCCCCCGCGCGAGCAGCATCGCGGTGAAGATGCCGAAAGGCAGGCTGGCCGCCATGGCCCAGAACGCCACGCGGAGGCTGAGCTTGACGGCGGTCAGCTCCTGATCGGTCAGAAAATCCAGCACTCAGCCTTCAATCGAGGACCGTGAACCCCTGCTTCTCGAACACCGCCCTCGCGGCCGGCGACCTCAGATAGTCGAGGAACGCCGCCGTGTCGGGATTGGTCGAGTTCGCCACCGCGGCGACGGGGTAGACGATAGGCGGATGCGAGTCCGCAGGGAAGCTGTCCACGATGCGGACGCCCGGCTCGGCCGCGGCGTCCGTCTGATAAACGATGCCGAGCGGCGCCTCGCCGCGCGAGACGAGCAGCAGCGCGGCGCGGACGTTCTCCGCCGCGGCGACCTTGCCCGCCACGGACTCCCAGACGCCCAGCGTCTCGAGCGCCGCCTTGCCGTATTTGCCGGCCGGCACCGCTTCCGGGTCGGCCATGGCGAGGTGCCCCTCGCCGAGCAGCTCGGCCAGCGGGAAACCCGCGCCGATCGTCGTTTCCACGGTCGAATCGGCCGGGGCGACCAGCACGATACGATTGCCGAGCAGGCTGCGGCGGCTCGCCTCGAGGATCAGCTTGCGTTCGGCCAGATAGTCCATCCAGGCGAGGTCGGCCGAGAAGAAGATGTCGGCGGGCGCGCCTTCCTCGATCTGCTTGGCAAGCGCCGAGCTCGCCGCATAGGAGATGGCGGTCGGTTTGCCGGTTTCGGCCTGCCAGGCGGCCGCGATCTCGTCGAGCGCGTTCTTCAGGCTGGCCGCCGCAAAGACGGTAACCGGCGTATCCTGCGCGTGTGCGGGGGCCGGCAGCGCTGCGCCCATGCCCGCCGCAGCGAGCAAGGCGAAGCTCGCCGCAATCCATTTAATGCAATGCCGCCTGACCCGATTCATCGTTGTTTCCCCTGTCTGGAACAGTCGTCATATCCCTACGGATACAACGTAGGTCGGGGACAAACAACGTCATATTCCTATGAATATAGCGATAAACGGCAGCTACTCCGCTACCCGGGTCGAAAAACTGCGCAGGACCGCGGCCGCACAGTCGAGCGTCATTGCGATATCCGCATTGCTGTGCGCGTCCATGACATACCAGCGCCCGCCGGGCGTGAGCCTGATGCCCTCCGCCTGCATGCCGAGCCGGAAGCGGCGATAGAGCGGCGGCTCCGCCGGTGGCGGCGCGCCGGCCGGCAGGGCCGCCCTCGCCTTCTCGTCCGCCTCGAAGGCAAGCCAGAAGACCGGACCGGGGCCGCGCAACACGACCGCGATGCCGGCCGCCTCCGCCGCCCCGGCGAGGCCGCCCATCAGTGCGCGACTGCGCTCGAAGAGGCTCTCATAAAAGCAGGCGCCCGTGCGGCGTAGCGTTTCCAGCGTCCAGCAGCCGGCCGCCATGCTGAGGGAATTGCCGTTGAAGGTGCCGGAATGGTTCACCCGGCCGTCCGCGATCAGATCCATGATGTCGGCGCGCCCGCCGACCGCGCCGATCGGCAAGCCGCCGCCCAGCGCCTTGCCGAAGGTGGTGAGATCCGGACGGATGCCGTAATAGCCCTGCGCGCCGCCGAGCCCGAGGCGGAAGCCGGTGATGACCTCGTCCAGGATGTAAACCATCCCGAGCTCCTCGGTCAGCGTGCGCAAGGCTTGCAGATAGCCCTTCGCCGGGTCGTGGCCGCCGAGATTGGCCATCAACGGCTCGGTGATGATGCCGGCGATGCGGTCGGCGTTCCGGCGGAGGAAAAGCTGCGCCGCCTCCACATCGTTCCAGGGCAAGGTCACGATCGGCGGATGCGCATCGTCGCCGCGCCCGTCGGTGCCCCCGTCGCCCGCGGGCAGCATCGCGTCGCCGGGAATGAGCCAGCCGTGATAATGCTGCCGGAACTTCACGATCGTCGGGCGGCCCGTAAAGCCGCGCGCGAGGCGAAAGGCGGTCTGCACGGCTTCCGTGCCCGTCGAATGGAACCGCACCTTCCCGAGACTCGGCATGGCCGCGACCAGCATCTCGGCCAGCTCGATCTCGCGACGATGGGTCGAGGAAAACTGCGTGCCGTCGGCGAGCGCCGATGCGAGGGCCGCATTCAGGGCCGGCGGCGCGTAGCCGAACAGCATGGCGCCATAGCCCGCGACATAGTCCAGATATTCCCGGCCGGCCTCGTCCCAGACGCGGGCGCCCCCGGCGCGCCGCACCAGGATCGCCTCCGGCCCTTCCCCCAGGCGGATGTTGGAGGAGACGCCGCCCGGCATCACCTCGGCGGCGCGACGGCGAAGCGCCTCGGTCGGGTCGTTCTCCACGTCGTTCCTCTCGCCTGGCGAAATCGCCTTGCGGAGGCTAGGGCGGCGGATACCGCCGGACAAGCCTAAGAAGGCGCTAAGGGTTTTCGAGGACGATGGCCGCCCCGCGCTGCGAACGGGGCCTGTCCGGCGGGCTCTTGCGCGTCGCGGCCGGCCCTGTTCTCTTGCGGCTGGCCGCCGCGAATGCGGGCGGCGATCGCGATCATCGAGGCGTTCCAGGGGGAACCGAATGGCTGAAGCGACAGTGGCGCCTGGCAACGCCGCGATCTTCTACGCGCTCGACGGCTACGACACCTCGCGGCCGAAGCTGATGGGCCGCCACGCGGCGGGCGAAGGCTTTCTCCGCGGCTTCGCGCGCCATGCCGTGGTAGACAGGGTCTGGGGCTTCACGGTCGGCGCCGAGGACGGGAAACGCTTCCGCGCGGAAATGGAACGGCTGCGGCCGGGCACGCCGGTCTCGGTGCTCAATACCGTACAGGTCGCGAAGCTCTCCGAGCCCGGCGCCGTGTTCCTGCCGGGACCGGGCCTCACCGACCATTCCTGGAACCGCCGTTTCGGCCGCGCGCAGCGCGCCTACTCGCTCTGCGGCGTCACCCATACCACCGCCTCGCACGGCGCCATGGATGCGATCGCCGGCCTGCTGACGGCGCCGGTGCAGCGCTGGGATGCGGTGATCTGCACCTCCCTCGCCGTCCGCAAGACCTTCGACCGCGTGCTCGGCGCGCAGCGCGACTATCTGCAGGCGCGGCTCGGCGGCGGCCGCACCACGCTTCCCGAATTGCCGATCATTCCGCTCGGCGTCGATTGCGACGCCTTCGAGACGAAGCCCAAGACGCGGCAGGCCTGGCGCAGCGAGCTCAAGATCGCCGAGGACGACATCGTGCTGCTCTTCATGGGCCGGCTCTCCTTCCATGCGAAGGCGCATCCCTTCCCGATGTATGTCGCGGCGGAGGCGGCCGCGAAGGCGATCAAGGGCAAGGTGCATCTGATCCAGGCCGGCTGGTTCGCCAACGATTCGATCGAGCAGGCCTTCCGCCAGGGCGCGAAAGAGCTCTGCCCGTCGGTCGATGCGATCTTCCTCGATGGCCGGAAGCCCGAGGTGCGCAGCAGCATCTGGGCCGCGGCCGACATCTTCGTCTCCTTCTCGGACAACGTACAGGAGACCTTCGGCCTGACGCCGATCGAAGCGATGGCGGCCGGATTGCCCTCGGTGGTGTCCGACTGGGACGGCTATATGGACACGGTGCGTCAGGGCGAGGACGGCTTCCGTGTGCCGACCTGGCAGCCGCCGGCGCCGCTCGGCGAAGCCTTCGCCTATCGCCACGCGCTCGGGCTCGACAGCTACGACAATTACTGCGGCAAATGCTGCCAGTTCGTGGCGGTCGACGTGCCCGCGACCTGCGAGGCGGTGGTCGCGCTCGCCAGGGAGCCGGAGCTTCGCAGGAAAATGGGGGCGAGCGCCCAACGCCGCGCGCGCGAGGTTTTCGACTGGCGCGTGGTGATCGGTCAGTATCAGGCGCTCTGGGGCGAGCTCGCGCGGCTACGCGCGGAGGCCCCGGAATCCGCGCCGGTCGAGGCCGACAGCGCGCCCTATCCCGCACGCATGGATCCCTTCGCCGCCTTCGCCCATTATCCGACCCATGTGCTTCGGCAGGCCAGCAGCGTGGCCCCGGTCGCGGATGTCGGCGAGACGGCGCTCGACCGGGCCCGGGCGCTGCAGATGAGTGCTTATGCGGCGGGCGTGCATCCGGACCGCGACGGTGCCGCGAAGCTGCTCGCGCATCTCGCCAAGTTCGGCGAGACCGGCGTCGGCGCGCTGCTGCGGCTGGTGCCGGGCGACAAGCGCCGCGACTTCATGCGCGGCCTCGTCTGGCTCGCCAAGCACAATCTCGTGCGGCTGCTGCCGGCGAAGGAATAGCGAAGGCGAGCCGGCGCAGCCTTCGTGGGCTATTCCCAGCTATAGGCGATGTCGGCCGAGAGCAGCTTGCTCTTGCAGACCATGCCCTTGCCGTCGCCGGTCACGCCCAGCACCACCATGATGTGGAACATCGAATCCACGGTTTCCATATAGGTCTGGTCGACCTCGAACTCGTCGATCGACGGGAAGCTGAACAGGCTTGCATAGATCGAGGCCGGGTCGTCGGGCCAGCCGGTCGCGGGATCGACGGCGCCGGCGCGCTTGATCCGATCGACGATCTTCTTGCAGTTCGGCTCGCTCGGCTCGATCTCGAAGCTATAGGCGTAGATACCGATGGTGTCGTCCTGGTAGTAGCCATGCGCGTTATAGCCCTCCACGGCGCCGTCCGCGCCGAGCTTCGCCTCGAGGCGCGCCAGCCCCAGGTCGAACAAAGTAGCGGGCGCCGCCTTGAGCGCGGCGACGACCGCCGCCGGGTCGGCCCATGCACTGCCGGCCGTGGCAACCAGGCAGACTGCCATCAGGAAAGCGATCGGGAGAGTCCGGCACTTCATAGTTGGCTCCTTCGGCCCCGAGCAAGATCGGACCGCTTCGATCCGACCCGATCTTGCTCTACCTCGATAACCAGAGGCCGATTCACGCCCCAAGCCGAACCGGCTCGAGGCGATCGGACTCTAAGCGCGGTCCAGCGTTTCGCCGCCGTCGATCACGACGCAGCTTCCCGTCATGAAGCTGCCGGCATCGGAGGCGAGCAGCAGCAGCAGCCCGTCCAGCTCCTCGGGCTGGCCGGCGCGGCGCATCGGCACGCGCGCGAGATACGCCTTGCCGGCCTCGGTGCCGAGATAGGGCGTGGTCATCTCGCTGACGAAATAGCCCGGGCAGATTGCGTTGACGCGGATCTTGTAGCGGGCGAGCTCCATCGCCATCGAGCGGGTGAGCGCAACCACGCCGGCCTTCGAGGCGTTGTAGGAGATCGTGCCCTTGTTCGCGACCGTCGCCGCGGTCGAGGCGATGTTGACGATGCTGCCGCCCTTGCCGCGCTCGGCCATGCGCTTCCCCACGGCCTGCGCCACCAGGAACACGCCTTTCAGGTTGGTGTCGATCACCTTGTCCCAGTTGGGCTCGGCATGTTCGAGGAACCGCTCGCTCACCACCGTGCCGGAGTTGTTCACCAGGATGTCGATCGGCCCGAGCTTCGCCTCGATCTCGGCGATAGCGGCGGGAATGCGGGCGGGATCCGTGACGTCGAGCGCCACCGCATGGGCGCGGCCGCCGCTCTTTTCGATCGCCTTCGTGAGATTCGCGAGCCTGTCGGTCCGGCGCGCCGCGACGGCGACAGCCGCCCCGGCTTCCGCCAGCGCCTCGGCGAAGCGATGACCGAGACCGCTGGAAGCGCCGGTCACCAGTGCCACTTTGCCCTTCAGTCTCAAGCGGTCGAAGATCGATGACGCCATTCAAAAGCTCCTCTCATTTGTTTCGTCGTGCGGCTTCGGCGAACGCCAATCGCATCGATCCTCGCACGGCGATCCGCCGCCCCAATTCCGCGATCGACCCGATGCAAGCTTCGGCCGCTTCAGAGATTGCGCGCGCTGTCGCGCAGCAGGAATTTCTGGATCTTGCCGGTCGAGGTCTTGGGCAACGGCCCGAACACGACCGTGCGCGGCGCCTTGAAACGGGCCATGTTGGCGCGGCACCAATCGATGATCTCGTCGGGCGAAACCGCGCCCGCATCCTCGCGCAAGGTCACGAAGGCGCAAGGATGCTCGCCCCATTTCTCGTCGGGCCGCGCGACGACCGCCGCCTCCAGCACCTTCGGATGGCGATAGAGCACCTCCTCCACCTCGAGGCTGGAGATGTTCTCGCCGCCGGAGATGATGATGTCCTTGGCGCGATCCTTGATCTCCGCATAACCGTCCGGATGCCAGACGGCGAGATCGCCGGAGTGGAACCAGCCGCCGCGAAAGGCCTCCGCGGTCGCCTTGGGGTTCCTGAGATAGCCTTTCATCACGCTGTTGCCGCGCAGCATGAGCTCGCCGATGGTCTGGCCGTCGCGCGGCACCGGCGCCATGGTCTCGGGATCCGCCACCATCAGCGCCTCGAAGGTCAGCACCGTCACGCCCTGCCGCGCCATGACCCGCGCCCGCGGCTCGAGCTCGAGCTCGTCCCACGCCTCCTGCCAGGCGCAGAAGGTCGAGGGCCCGTAGGTTTCCGTGAGGCCATAGGCATGGGTCACGCGGAAGCCGTTCCGCTCCATGGCGGCGATGATCGCAGACGGCGGTGCGGCGCCGCCGGTCGCGACATCGACCGTGTGATCGAACTTCGCCTTCACGCTCTCCGGCGCATGGGCGAGCAGATTGAGCACGATCGGCGCCCCGCAGAGGTTGGTGACGCCATGCGCCGCGATGGAGCGGAAGACCGCGGCCGCCTCGACCCGGCGAAGACAGACATGAGTGCCGCCGATCGCGGTGACCGCCCAGGTGAAGCACCAGCCGTTGCAATGGAACATCGGCAGGGTCCAGAGATAGACGACCCGCGGATGGAGCGCGAAAAAGGTCACGTCGCCGAGCGCATTCAGGAACGCGCCGCGATGGTGATAAACGACGCCCTTCGGATTGCCGGTAGTGCCGGAGGTATAGTTGAGCGCGATCGCGTCCCATTCGTCGGCTGGTGCGTCGCCGTCGAAATCCGCGTCGCCGCCGGCGATGAACTGCTCGTAGGTCAGATCGCCGAGACGCTTGCCGCCGATTGTCGCGTAATCCGCCTCGCTGTCGTCGATCTCGACCAGCAATGGCTTCGTCTTGCATTTCGCGAGCGCCTGCTCGGTGGTCGCGGAAAATTCGCGGTCCGCGATCAGCACCCTGGCGCCGCCATGATCGAGGCAGAACGCAATGGTGTCGGCATCGAGACGGATGTTGAGCGCATTCAGCACCGCCCCCAGCATGGGAATGCCGTAATGCGCCTCCAGCATCGGCGGCACATTGGGGGCGAGGACCGCGACGGTGTCGCCCTTGCCGATCCCCGCCCTGGCCAGGGCCGAGGCGAGCCGGCGGCAACGCGCCGCGAATTCCGCATAGCTGTAGCGCAGCCGGCCATGGATGACGGCCGTCTTCCCGGGATAGACGGCGGCGGAACGGCGCAGGAAGGAGAGCGGCGTCAGCGGAACATAATTGGCGGGATTTCGGCCAAGATCCCGCTCCCATATGTCGGACGCCGCCGTCTGCCGTTCCATTCGCTACCCCCTGCCGGCCTCGCCGGCGCCTCTTTCTATGCGAATGTGAGGGCTGCGCGACGACCGAATGGCGTATCGTTGAAGCCTGCCGGCGCAAAGGTCAAGATCGGTCGGCAGCAGGAGAATTTCTATGCAGCTCGATATCTTTTCGGACACGATCTGCCCCTGGTGCTACGTCGGCAAGCGCCGGCTCGAGCGCGCGCTGAAGGCGCGGCCGCAGACGGACCTCAAGATTCGCTGGCGCGCCTTCCAGCTCAATCCCGGCATGCCACCCGACGGCATGGAGCGCCGCGCTTATATCGAAGCGAAGTTCGGCAGTCCCGATCGCGCGCGCCGCATCTACGAGGCGGTGAGCCAGGCCGGCGCCGGCGAAGGGATCGCCTTCGCCTTCGATCGCATGCGCCGCACGCCGAATACCCTGCAGTCCCATCGCCTGCTCCGCCTCGCCGCCGCCGTGGAGCGCCAGGCCCAGACGCTGGACGAGCTGTTTCACGCCTATTTCGAGGCCGGCGCGGATATCGGCGATGTCGATCTTCTGGTCGAGGTCGCGGAGGCGAGCGGAATCGACCCCGCCGACGCGCGCGCCTATCTGGAGAGCGGCGAGGACCGGGAGGCGGTCATCGCCGAGGACCAGCTCGCCCGCCGCCAGGGCATCAACGGCGTACCCTGCTTCATCTTCAACGGCCGCTACGCGCTGTCGGGCGCGCAGGAGCCGGAAGCGCTGTTCCAGCTTTTCGACCTCGCCCGCGAGGACGATACGCTGCAACGGCAGACCTCCGCCTGAGGGCCGCCCCAGGAAACTCGCTCACCCGACCGCGCCGACCGCCCACCGGTTGCCAGAGAGGAAAAGCGATGCGCGCTTCTCGAATCGGCCCGTTCCGTGCCTTGTTGATCCTCGTGACCTGCATGCTCTCCGGCCTCGCGCTGGCCGACGCGGAAACCTGGCGCTACGAGATACGCTATCCGGAAGGCGACGGTCCCTTCCCGGTCGTAATCTTCCTGCCTGGCTGCACGGGATACGGCCCATGGGAGGTGCGGGACGCCGCCGACCGGCATGCGGCGCTGCTGACGCAGCATGGTTATGCCGTCGCCCTGCTCGATCTCCTGAAGCCGCGCGGCCTCGACAGCATCTGCACCGATCTCTTCTGGTTCGACCGCATGCGGGTCGAAGGCCCACGCGATGTGGCGGCTGCGGCCGAAGCGCTGGCCGAAGATCCGCGGATCGACGCCGGCCGCATCGCCTTCATGGGGCAGAGCTTCGGCGGCAGCATGGCGCTCGACATCGCGTCCGCCTCGAGCCGCGAGAAGGCGGAGGTCGAGCAGCCGATCGTCAGGACCGTCGTCGCCTACTACCCCTATTGCTACGGCGCCTATGGCGGCGGCGGAACGGTCGATTTCGACGTGCCGGTGCTGATCATGACCGGCGCGCTCGACGACTGGACGCCGGTGTCGCTCTGCACGCGCTTCCCGCAGAAAGACCCGTCAGTGGCGCTGCAGATCGAAACCCTGCCGGAGGCCTATCACAGCTTCGACCTCGACGACATGCCGCGTTATGCGATCGAGGGGGTCGGCGGGGATTATCATATCGTCGAAGGCAATCCAGCCGCTGCCGAGCGGAGCCGCGCGCTCTATCTCGAATGGCTGGCGGAGCACCTGTGACGGTGAACAGGCCTCGATCTTAAACCTGTCGAAGGACGAGCCACCGGAAACGACCGGCGGCCCTCATGCTTCGACAAGCTCGGCATGAGGACGAGTTTGCAAGAACCCTCATCCTGAGTTTGCAGGAATCCTCATCCTGAGCCTGTCGAAGGATGCGGGGTTCCGCCGCCGGAAACCGAGGCAGACGCCCCGGCTTCCGGTCGGACGGATCGCCGCTACCAGAAGATCATCGGCGTCTTGGTGAGGATCTCGACGCCGGTCTTGGTGATGATCAGGTTCTGCTCGAAGCCCGCGAGCCCGACGCCCTCGTGGATGAGGAAGGCTTCCGAGCTGCAGGCGGTGCCCTCCTCGAACACGTCGTCCTCGTCGGTGATCTCGTCGCCGATCCAGCTATCCCAGAACATGCCCTGGCGATGGCCGAAGAGCGGCCATTGCGCTGCTGCGCCCTCGATCTCGCCGCCATGCTTCTTCTGCAGCTCGCGGCCGATGCGGCCGAGCTCGCGGACTTTCACGCCGGGCTTCATCGCCGCGATGACGCCTTCGACGATGGCGACGCAGCCTTCGACGAGCGCGCGCTGCGCGTTGCTGGGCTTGCGGCCGCAGACGGTGGTGCGGCCGGGATCGAGGAAGTAGCCCGCCTTCATCGGCCCCATGAACCAGGCGCGAACGAGATCGCCCTGATTGACCGGGTCGGTGCTGTAGCCGGTCAGCGGGTCGCGCGACCAGTATTGCGCGCGGTCGCCGTGCGAGCAGCGGATATAGGCGAGCGAGCCGCCGTCCTTGATCGCGACCGCCGCGGCGAGGCCGACCGATTCCGCCTCGGTCTTCCCCATGATCAGGTTCTCCATGAGGACGTTGGTGGCGCGCGTCACGATCTCGCCGCCTTCGCGCAGGCAGTCGAGCTCGCGCGGACTCTGCTTGCGGCGCGCGTCGAGCACGATGCGGTCCTCCTCGACCCATTCGATCTCGGGCGTCGCCTTCTCGATCTGCCGCCAGTATTTCATCGGCAGGGTATCGGCGCCGACCATCGCCACGCGGCCCTTGGCCTTGCGCGCCTTGAGGGCGTCGATCACGCCCTTGATCGGATCCATGTGCCAGCGGTTGCGGCGGGTGGCCAGCAGGTCCTCGGGATAGCCCGCCTCGTCCATATGCAGCTCCGGCTCCTGGCCCTGCTGCAGGATGACGGCGGCGTAGGAGCGCGCCTGCCAGATCGGCGTGTCGAATTCGTGCGCGGAATGGCCGGAGTAGAAGTTGGTGAGGTAGAGCACGTCGCCGCAACGATCGAAGGAGCCGGCCGAGCGACCCCAGACCACCGCGATGTCGTACCCCTTCTTCCGCATGTTCTCGTTTGCGCGGCGCCAGCGATCCTCGTACTCCTGCTTCGGAAAATACATGCTTACCATTTCGATTCCTCCCCGTTGCGCTTCCGGCTTGCGCTGGCCGATCGGTCGGACTGCGGTCCTAGGACGCGGGCGCCGAGCGGAGCCGAGGCTAGTCCTCGCGCGCGATGGCGGTCAATCGCGGCGCTCGCCGGCGAGGCTGCGAGATTCGAAGCGTCGCGGCCGGATCGGACACGAGCGGTCCGGACGAGAGCGGCTCGACTTCGCGGGGAAGGCCGGCTTGCTGCGTCGTCGCGGCCCCGCGCGTTCCGCAATCCCGCCGTCGCGGGAGCGCCACCGGAATTGACCGCGCTGTCGAAACCTCGCAGAACCGCAGCGCTCGCGCGGGCCCCATGGCAAGGCCTGCACCAACCTCCCGGCAATGCTAGACTATGCGGCATCCAGCCCCGCTCGCGAGGGAGCCCGCATCGCCATGAATCTCCCGAAACCCGCCGCCGGGCGCCGGACAGCACCCCGCTTCGATGACGCGGCGCTGCCGCGGGCGAGCCTCGGCTTCGTGCTGCTGGCCTCCGAACCGACGGTCGAAGCCGAGATGTTCCGCCTGGCGCCGGCCGGCGTCGCGGTCCATTTCACCCGCGTCCCCATGGCCGGGACGGTCACGGTCGAGGCGCTCGACGAAATCGCCGCCGCCCTTCCCGAGGCCGCGGCGCTTCTCCTCCCGCAGGGCGGCGTGGACGTCGTCTGCTACACCTGCAACTCGGGCACGATCGTGCTGGGCGAGGAGCGGGTCGCGGCCGCCCTCGCGCGCGGCAACCCGAAGGCCAAGGCGACGACGGTCATCACCAACGTGATCAACGCTCTCCGGCATCTGAAGGCGCGCCGCATCGTCATCGCGACGCCCTATGTCGACGAGATCAACCGGCTGGAGAAGGCCTATTTCGAGCGACGCGGCTTCGAGGTGCTGGCGCTCGAGGGGCTCGGCGTGAAGACCGACGCGGAGATGGCGCGCCTCGCGCCGGATTATCTCGCGGCCTTCGTGCAGGCGGTCGATTGCGCGGAAGCCGAAGCCGTCTTCCTTAGCTGCGGCGCAATGCGCGTGCTCGACATCGTGGCGCCGCTCGAGCGGACGCTCGGCAAGCCGGTCGTCGCCAGCAATCCCGCCATGATGTGGGACTGCCTGCGCCTTGCCGGGATCGCAGAACGGCGCGAAGGCATGGGGCGCCTCTTCGGCCCCCATTGACGGCTAGGGGCCCGTCAGCTCCTCGAAGGCGAGCGTGCCGAGCACGACGGCAACCGGCAGGATGCAGGCGATGAAGGGTTTCGCCAGCGGCCGGTTCTGCACCAGCGCCACGATCAGCAGGATCGCGTTGACGACGAAGAAGCCGAACGAGACCAGGCTCCAGAGCATGAATCCGGCCATGAGCCCGCCGCCGCTGTCGGGGCCGCCCGGTCCGGTCGATTCCAGCCAGATCGAGGCGGGAACGAGCAGGGCCACGAACAGGACATAGAGGATGTTGCGCCGTCCGAGCCGGCGCCACCAGGGCAACGATGCCGGCAGGGCCTCCGATGACCTGGCTGCCGTCGTCGGGCTCTCCTTCATCCCCGCCCCTCTCTCGTCTCGCCGCGGCGGCGCTCAGTCCGGGAACGGCATGCGGAAGGCGTTTTCGATCACCGTGTATTCCGAATAGCCGAGCCGCGCGATCGGGCGCGCATTCTGGATCTTCACCCGGCCGTCGACGATCAGGTCGTCGCGCAGATGCACGCCCACCACGAAGCCGATCACCATGCCGTTCGGCCCATGCTGGTCGGTGCCGGGGAGATCGAGCACCTGCCAGACCTTGCATTCGAACTGCACCGGCGATTCCGCGACGCGCGGCGGCTTCACGAGCCGCGACGGCGCGACGGTCAGGCCGGCATGGGCCATCTCGTCGATCTCCGCCGGCAGGGTGGAGGCGGTCGCGTTCATCTTCTCGCGGAGGTCCCAGGTCGCCAGGTTCCAGACGAACTCGCCATGCTCGCGCGCATTGGCGAGGCTGTCCTTCGTCGCCCGATCCGGCTTCCGGCCGCCGCAGGTGTACATGATCATCGCCGGCTGCTCGGCAACGGCGTTGAAGAAGCTGAACGGCGCGAGATTCACCCGCCCCGACCCGTTCATCGTGGTCACCCACCCGATCGGACGCGGCACGAGCAGCGCCTTGAAGGGATCGCGCCCCAGCCCGTGATCGCCCTTGCTCGGTTCGTAGAACATGCAATGCCTTTCCTGATGGTCGTCGGCAGAACGAAATGCGCGCCGGCGGGGAGCATGAAACGCGCCACCGCTTCCTGCAAGCCCGCCGCAGGCTAGAGCATTTCCCGCGAAGTGGGCACCGGTTCGCCGCAGAAAATGCGACCGGACCAAGGAATCCGGAGCGCGTTTCGATTCAACTTCGAGGAAACGCGCTCTAGGCGGCGACCGCGGCAAGCTGGTCGAGGATGCCCTGCAGCCCCGCGACGCGCCGCTCCGGCGCGCGCCAGTCCTGGCGCCAGACGAGCTTGTGGTCCGGCCGGAGGCTGACCTCGTCCTGCCGGCGGTTGATGAAATCGACGAGTTCGGCCGGTTTGGCGAAGCGGTTGCCGCGGAACGAGAGCACCGCCCCCTTCGGTCCGGCCTCGACCTTCTCGATGCCGGCCTCGCGGCAAAGCTGCTTGATCGCGATGACGCCGAAGAGGTTCTCGACCTCCGGCGGCAACGTGCCGAAGCGGTCGATCATCTCGGCGGCGAAGGCGTCGATCTCGGCCTTGCCGACCAAGGTCGCGATCCGCCGATAGAGCCCGAGCCGCACGCCGAGATCGGCCACGTAGCTTTCCGGGATGAGGACCGAGGTGCCGACGCTGATCTGCGGCGTCCAGGCATCCTCCGCCCGGACCGCGCCGCGCGCTTCCTGCACGGCCTGCTCCAGCATCTGCTGATAGAGCTCGATGCCGACCTCGCGGATATGGCCGGACTGCTCGTCGCCCAGCAGGTTGCCGGCGCCGCGGATATCGAGGTCGTGGCTCGCAAGCGTGAAGCCGGCGCCGAGCGTATCCAGCGTCTGCATGACCTGGAGCCGCTTCGCGGCGGTCCCCGTCAGAACGCGGCCCGGCGGCAGGGTGAGATAGGCATAGCCGCGCTGCTTCGAACGGCCGATGCGGCCGCGAAGCTGATAGAGCTGTGCCAGGCCGAACATGTCGGCGCGATGGATCACCATCGTATTGGCGGTCGGGATGTCGAGGCCCGATTCGATGATGTTGGTCGAGAGCAGCAGGTCGTACTGCCGGTCGTAGAAGGCGGTCATCGCCTTCTCGAGCTGGGTCGGGGTGAGCTTGCCGTGCGCCATGACGAACTTGATCTCGGGCACGAGCTTCCGCAGCCGTTCCGCAACCTTGTCGAGATCCTCGATGCGCGGGCAGACATAGAAGATCTGGCCGCCGCGGAACTGCTCGCGCAGCAGCGCCTCGCGCAGCACCACCGGGTCATAGGGCAGCACGAAGGTGCGGACGGCGAGCCGGTCCACCGGCGGGGTCGCGATCAGGCTCATCTCGCGCACGCCCGAAAGCGCTAGCTGCAGCGTGCGCGGGATCGGCGTCGCGGTCAGCGTCAGCACATGGACGTCGGTGCGGAGCTCCTTCAGCCGTTCCTTCTGCGCGACGCCGAAATGCTGCTCCTCGTCCACGATCATCAGGCCGAGATTGGCGAACTCGATGCTCTTCGCCAGCACGGCATGCGTGCCGACGAGAATGTCGATTTCGCCGGCCTTGAGGCGCTTCTTGACCTCGGCGGCATCGCGCGCCGTCACCATCCGGGAGAGCTGCGCGACGCGGATCGGCAGGCCCTGGAACCGCTCGGTGAAGGTCCGCGTATGCTGCCGGCAGAGCAGCGTCGTCGGCGTGACCACGGCGACCTGGAAGCCGGAGGCCGCGACGGCGAAGGCCGCCCGCAGCGCCACCTCGGTCTTGCCGAACCCGACATCGCCGCAGACCAGCCGGTCCATGGGACGGCCCGCCGCGAGGTCGCCCAGCACCTCGTCGATCGCGCGCTGCTGATCCTCCGTCTCGACATAGGGGAAGCGCGCGCAGAACTCGTCATAGAGCCCTTCCGGCGGGGAGACCGTCTGGCCGACATGAAGCTGGCGCTGGGCGGCGGTGCGGATCAGGTGCTGGGCGATTTCCCGGATGCGTTGCTTGACCCGCGCCTTGCGCGACTGCCAGCCCGTGCCGCCGAGCTTGTCGAGCGGAACGGCGGCTTCCTCGGAGCCGAAGCGCGACAGCACCTCGATGTTCTCGACCGGGATATAGAGCTTGTCGCCGCCGTCATAGATGACCTTGAGGCAGTCATGCGGTGCGCCGCCCACATCGAGCGTCTCCAGCGCCTCGTAGCGGCCGACGCCATGCTCGACATGGACCACGAGGTCGCCTTCGGCGAAATGCGCGAGCTCGGCGAGGAACTGATCGGTGCGGCGGCGGCGCTGCGCCGGGCGCGCCAGCCGGTCGCCGAGGATGTCCTGCTCGGTGACGAGCCCGATGTCCCGCGTCGTGAAGCCATGTTCGATGCCGAGCACCACGAGGCCCGTCACATCCTTCGGCAGCGCCGCGACCTCCGCCCAGCTCCGGCAGCGCTGCCTGCGGTCGAGCCCGTGCTCGGCGAGCAGATGATCGAGCCGGTCGAGGCTGCCGGCGGTAAAGGCGGCCAGAACGGGACGACGGCCGTTCCGCTGCTCCGTGCCGAAATGCTCCCGCACCACGGCGTAGAGGTTGGCCTGCGCCTGCGCACGCGCATCGGCGAAGTCGCGCCCTCCCCGCGCGCCGGCATCCTGCCAGCCGCCCTCCTCCGGCGCCGCGAAGGGCGAGAAGGCGCCGACCGGGCGGTCCTTCGCGACCGCCTTCCACTCGCCGCCGGCAAGATAGAGCCGCTCGGGCGGCAGCGGCCGGTAGGGCACGCCGCTCGCCTCCTCCGCGCGCTCCAGATCCTTCCGTGCGTTGTAGAAGTCGCGGATCATCTCGAGCCGCGCCTCGACCGCCTCGGGGACCTGGTGATCGAGCGTCACCGGCGCGCCCGGCAGATAGTCGAAGAGGGTCGTGAGCCCGTCCGCGAAGAGCGGCAGCCAATGCTCCATTCCCGCATAGAGCCGTCCGGCGCTCGCGGACTCGTAAAGCGGGTCCTCGCCGGCCGCGGCGCCGAACTCGGCCCGGTAGCCGGTGCGAAACCGCTCGATCGAGGCCGGGTCGAGCCGCAGCTCGGAGGTCGGCTTGACGATGAAATGCGCGATCGCTTCGGTGCTGCGCTGGCTCAGCGCGTCGAAGCGCCGGATCGTCTCGATGCTGTCGCCGAAGAAATCGACGCGGATCGGCTGCTCGCTCGCCGGCGGGAAGAGATCGACGATGCCGCCGCGCACCGCGAACTCGCCGGTATCGCCGACCGTCTCGGCCCGGACATAACCCTGGGTGGCGAGGAACTGGAGGAGGTCCTGCGGCGAGAGCGCCGCGCCCGGTGACAGCGCCAGCATGGCATCGGCGAAATAGCTCGGCGGCGGCACGCGCTGCAGCATCGCCGCCACAGTGGTCACCACGAGCCGCGGCCCCTTCGGTTCGGCGCCGGCAAGCCGGATCAGCGCGTCGATGCGCCGCCCGACGATATCGCGATGCGGCGACACGCGGTCATAGGGCAGGCAGTCCCAGGCCGGAAAGGCGACCAGCTCGAGGTCGGGCGCGAAGAATCCGATGGCTTCGAGGAGATGCGCGAGCCGCGCGTCGTCGCGCGCGACATGGATCTGCGTGCCCTTGGTCTTTGCCGCGAGCTCCGTCAGCAGGAGCGCGTCGTAGCCTTCCGGCACACCGGCGATCGGTGCGAGCCCGGGTTTGTCGAGACGGACGTTCATCGGGTCAGGTCAAGATGAGAAACGGCGATGGCAAAAATCGATCACACGACGGAGCGCCGGGCTGTCGAGCTCCTGCGGTACCGGTGCCCGGCCGCTGAGCCAGACGAAGAGCTCCGGGTCGGGCAGTTCCAGCAGCCGCTCATAGCCGGCCAGCGTGGCTTCGTCGAGTTCCTCCAGATGACGGTCGGCGAAAGGGCCGAGCAGGAGATCCATCTCGCGCGTTCCCCGATGCCAGCTACGATATCGCAACCGGCCGAGGCGCCCCGCGCGCGATTCCTCCGCCATGGCTGATCTCTCCTCGCTGACGCCGGTCCCCCGACGCCGGTTTCCGGCCGAATCGGCAACGCCGCGAGCGCGGCGGCAGCGGCCTGCGCCGTGACCTCTCGGAGGAACCCGCGGTAGGATATATAGGGTCACACCCGGCCTGTCAGCCACCGACCGCGCGGAATCGCCACGCCCTTGCGACCGGATATCCTCTTCCCCCTGTTCGCGCCGGTCACCTCGCTGCCGGGCATCGGGCCGCGCTTCGCCAAGCTCTTCGCGAAGCTGGTCGGCGAGAAGGTCGTCGACCTCTGCTGGCACCGGCCGAGCGGCATCGTCGACCGGCGGCTTTCCCCGAAACTCGCCGATGCGCCCGAGAATGGGATCGTCACCCTGACGGTCATCGTCGGGCGGCACAGGAAGCCGGCCAGCGCGCGCCTGCCCTGGAAGGTCCGCTGCAGCGACGAGACCGGCACGATCGATCTCGTCTTCTTTAACGCCAAGGAAGACTACCTCGCCAAAACCTTGCCGGAGGGCGAGACCCGGGTGGTGAGCGGCCGGGTCGAGCGCTATGGCAGCGAGCTGCAGATGATCCATCCAGACCATATCGTGAAGCCGGACGAGATCGACCGGCTCCTGCGGATCGAGCCCACCTACCCCCTGACGGCGGGGCTGACCCCGAAGCTCGTCGGTCGCGCGGTGCAGGCGGCGGTCGAGCGGGCGCCGGCCCTCTCCGAATGGCTGGACCCGGCCTTTCAATCGCGGCGCGGCTGGACGGGCTGGCAGGAGAGCCTGCGCCGGCTCCATGCGCCGCAATCCGTGGACGACCTGTCGCCGGAGCGGCCGGAGCGGGCGCGGCTCGCCTATGACGAGCTGCTCGCGAACCAGATCGCCCTCGCGCTGGTCCGGCTGCAGCAGAAGCGCCGGTCGGGCCGGCGTCTTGCGGGCGATGGCAGCCTCCGCGAGCGGCTCGTCGCGGCGCTGCCCTACCGGCTTACCGCCTCGCAAGCCCACGCGATCGAGGAGATCGCCCGGGACATGGCGGCGCCGGCGCCGATGGTGCGGCTGCTGCAAGGCGATGTCGGCAGCGGCAAGACCGTCGTGGCGCTGCTCGCCATGGCGGTTGCGGCCGAGGCCGGGGCGCAGGCGGCGCTGCTCGCCCCGACCGAGATCCTGGCCCGGCAGCATTTCGCGACCATCGAGCCGCTGGCGCGCGCGGCCGGCATCGAGATCGCGCTGCTGACCGGCCGCGATCGGGGCAAGGCGCGCGCCGGGATCCTCGCCGGCCTCGCCGAGGGCCGCCTTCGTCTCGCGGTCGGGACCCATGCCCTGCTGCAGGAGGATGTCGAGTTCGAGGACCTCGGCCTCGCGGTGGTGGACGAGCAGCATCGCTTCGGCGTGCATCAGCGCCTGCTGCTCGCGGAGAAGGGCCAGTCGCCGGATGTGCTGGTGATGACGGCGACGCCGATCCCGCGCACCCTGATGATGACCGCCTATGGCGATCTCGAGACCTCGCGCCTCACGGAGAAGCCGGCCGGCCGGCGGCCGATCGACACGCGCACGCTTCCGCTCGAGCGGCTCGAGGAGGTCATCGGCGGCGTCGAGCGCGCCATCCGGCAGGGCGCGCGGGTCTACTGGATCTGCCCCCTGGTGCAGGAATCGGAGCTGGTGGACCTCGCTAATGCGGAAGCGCGGGCCGCGGACCTCAGGCGCCGGTTGGGGCCGCGCATCGGCCTCGTCCATGGCCAGCAGAAGGCGGCGGAGCGCGACGCCGCCATGGCGGGCTTCGCCGCGGGCGAGATCGACCTGCTGGTCGCGACCACGGTGGTCGAGGTCGGCGTCGATGTGCCCGCGGCCACCGTGATGGTGATCGAGCATGCGGAACGCTTCGGCCTCGCCCAGCTCCATCAGCTTCGCGGCCGGATCGGCCGCAGCGACAAGCCTTCGACCTGCCTTCTGCTCTATCAGGCCCCGCTCGGCGAAACCGCCAGGGCGCGGCTCAGGATCATGCGCGAGACGGACGACGGCTTCCGCATCGCGGAGGAAGATCTGCGGCTGCGTGGTGCCGGCGAGCTGCTCGGCACGCGGCAGAGCGGCATGCCCGAGTTCCGCCTCGCCGATCTCGCCGTCCATGGCGAGCTGCTGGCCGCCGCGCGCGACGACGCGAAGCTCATCCTCGAACGCGACCCGGACCTCGCCAGCCCGCGCGGCAAGGCGCTGCGGACCTTGCTCTATCTCTTCGAGCGGGACGCGGTGGTGAAGACGCTGCGCTCCGGCTAGGAAGCGGCGCTTTTTGGCGGCGCGAGCCCCGGCTGGCGCTCTTCCGGCGTACGACGGTCCGGCGGCGTCACGATGCCGCCCGACACCACCATCTTGATCCCCTCCTCCACCGACATATGCAGGGGCACGATGTCGGAGCGCGGCACGAAGAGGAGAAAGCCCGAGGTCGGGTTCGGCGTCGTCGGCACGAAGATGTTGACGATTTCCTCGCGCGCAAGCTCCTGGATCTCGCCCTCGGTCGTGCCGGTGATGAAGCCGATGACCCAGGCGTCGCGGCGCGGATACTCGACCAGCACCACCTCGCGGAAGGCCGTGGCCTTGTGGGCGAGCACCGTCTCGAAAATCTGCTTGGTCGCCGAATAGACGCCGCGGATGACGGGCATGCGGTTGAGCAGCCGCTCGCTCACCGACAGGAAGAGCCGGCCCAGCACGCCCGCGGTGATGGCGCCGATCGCCGTCAGCCCCACCAGCACGATGACGAGCCCGAGGCCGGGCACGCTGAAGGGCAGGTAGTTCTCCGGGTTGTAGTGCGCCGGCAGCAGCGGGATCACCTGCCGGTCGACCCAGGCGATGAAGGCCCAGGCGATATAGATCGTGATGCCGAGCGGTGCGGTGATCAGGATTCCGGCGAGGAAATAGGCCCTGAGCCGTGCCGCCAGCCGCACGCGATGGGACCGGTGCGGCAGCGCCGGCGACCGCTTCTCCAGCTCTTCGGAACGGCGCTCCATCCTGACCCTCTGCTCCCGTCGATCGGATCGTCAGCCTGCCTCGAATATAGGCAAGCCGGCGCGGCATTGAAACCGACCGCCTGGGAAACCGACCGCCCGCAGCGCCCTCCCGATTCGCTCGCCGAGCTGTGATCGGCGAGGGCCTTGCTTCCCCGCGGGCGCAGTCCAGAATCGCCGCCGAGCGAGAGCTTCCCGACTTCCCGAATTTCAGCCTGCCTTGCGAGGACGCACCCATGGTCGTCGACCCGCACCTTCTCGCCCTGGCGACGGCGGTGCCGTCCTTCGTCATGCGGCAGGGCGATATCGCCGCGCTCGCGCCGCGGCTCTTCGACCGCAGCCTTTCGGAGATCGACCGGCTGCTGCCGACCTACGACAATGCCGGCATCGCGACGCGCTATTCCTGCATGCCGCTCGACTGGTACCTCGAGCCGCATGGCTGGAAGGAGCGCTCGGCGCTCTTCCGGGAACATGGCGTCGCGCTGATGGCCGAAGCGGCCGGTCGCTGTCTCGAGCGGGCCGGGATCGATGCGAGCGACGTGGATGCGCTGATCGCGGTGTCGACCACCGGCATCGCGACCCCCAGCCTCGACGCGCTGCTGATGGAGCGCCTGCCCTTCCGCCGCAATCTCGTGCGGCTCCCGATCTTCGGCCTCGGCTGCGCGGGCGGCGTGCTCGGCCTCGCCCGCGGCGCCGCACTCGCCCGCGCCGAGCCCGGCAGCCGCGTTCTGGTGCTGGTGGCCGAGCTCTGCGCCCTCACCTTCCGACATGGCGATAACTCCAAGAGCAACGTGATCGCGAGCGCCCTCTTCGGCGACGGCGCCGCGGCGGCGCTCGTCGGCACGGCCGGCGACGGCCCCCGCTTCGGGCCGGGCGGCGAGCATACCTGGCCCGACACCCTCGAGATCATGGGCTGGCACATCGAGGAGGACGGGCTCGGCGTGCTGTTCTCGCGCGACATCCCGGCCTTCGTCCGCAGCCGCCTCCTCGAGGCGACCGACGAGTTCCTCGAACGGCACGGCCTGTCGCTCGGGGACATCGATCGGTTCTGCTGCCATCCGGGCGGGGCGAAGGTGCTGGACGCGCTCGAGGCGAGCTTCGGCCTCGCCCCCGACGCCATGACCGAGGCGCGCCAGGTGCTGCGCGACTACGGCAACATGTCGGCGGCGACGGTGCTGTTCGTGCTGGAGCGCATGCTCCGCCATTCGCGCCGGGGCCGTTTCCTGCTGTCCTCCCTCGGGCCCGGCTTCACCGCGGCCTTCCAGCTCCTGGGCAGCGCGTGACTCTCGTCCAGGCCGTGCTGCTCTTCGTCTCGCTGCAGCGGTTGGCGGAGCTGATCCATGCGCGCCGCAACGAGGCGCGGCTGCGGGCGGCGGGCGGCATCGAGCACGGGGCGGGTCACTATCCGCTGGTCATCGGCCTGCATGCGGCCTGGCTCGCGTCGCTCTGGATCTGGATTCCGCCCGATGCGCCCGTCGTCTGGTGGGCGCTCGGCGCCTACGCGGTCGCCGAGATCTTCCGGCTCTGGGTGCTGGTTTCGCTCGGCCGCTGGTGGACGACGCGGATCATCACCCTGCCCGGCGCCCCGCTGGTGCGGCGCGGCCCCTATCGCCTGATGCGCCATCCCAACTATGCGGTCGTGGTCGTCGAGATCGCGCTGCTGCCGCTCGCCTTCGGCGCCTGGCGGATCGCGCTCGTCTTCTCGCTGCTCAATGCGCTGATCCTCGCCTGGCGCATTCCCATCGAGGCGCGGGCCCTCGCCGACCGGCAAAAGCTCGTCTGAGGTCAGCCCTTCGGCGGGAAGGTGGTCGCGGCGTAGCGCTTTCGCATCTGCTCGATCGTGGCGGCGGCGTCGAGGCTGTTCGCGTCCGCCGTCTCCTCGAACTTGACGATCAGCCTGACGCTGACCCGGGCCGAGGCGGACGGGCGAGAGACATACGGCTCGTCGATGTACCAGGGATAGGCGCCATAGCCGTACTGATAGGGGAACCAGGGTCGCGGATAGCCGTACCAGCCGAATCCCATCAGCGGCGGATAGCTGCGATAGCTGCGCGTCGTGACGTCGATATCCGCGTCGCGATGATCCTGTTCGACCTTCAGCGCCGCATAGTCCTTTTCCACGGCAAGCTGGGCGGCATGCCAGAGGGCGAGGTCGTAGCTCCGCTGCTTCGCCGCCTCGATCGCGATCTCGCGGTCGGATCGGTTGGTCGAAACCCGGAGCCGAGGCTCCACATAGCGGACCTCGTAGCGATTGTCGGAGAGCCGCATGTCGCTATAGCCGTAGTCGCCGGCCGAGCCGAGCGACACCATGGCCGGCCGCGGCGGCGAATAGCTGTTGCTGCAGCCGGCGAGGCCGAGCAGAAGCACGGCGCAGAGGATCCGGACCGTCATCGCCATGCCACGAGAATATCGCGGGCGGCCGGCGTCGCGGAAGACCGATAACAACTCCGTGACCTGGGCGGTTCGCCGCCGCTGCCCACTGTTTGGCCGAAACCGCATCCACTAAGCTCAGGCCCGCAACGATCGGTTTGCGCCAACCATGTCAGGGGACAACGCCATGCGTCTTAGGAAACTGATGGTGCCTGCGCTCTGCGCCGCCGCCGCGCTTGCGGTGCTGGCGGTCGTGGCCGAGCGGAGCAGCGCCCAAGATGCCGTCATCGCGCAGCGGCAAGAGGCCATGAAGGGCATGGGCGGCCAGATGAAGATCATCAACGCCTATGTCGAGAAGGGCGAAGGCGATCCCGCGGCGGTCGCGGCGGCGGCCATGCAGATCCAGGAAACCTCCGGCAAGATCCCGGGCCTCTTCCCCGCGGGCACCAGCATGGAAGACCAACCCGGCGACGGCGAATCGAAGAACGGAGCGAAGCCGGCGATCTGGGAAAACCGGGCGGCCTTCGAAGCCGCCGCCGCGAAGCTCGGCGACCTCGCCGGCGCCACGGCCGCCGCGGCCGAAGGCGGCGACAAGCAGGGCATCACCGACGCCTTCACCGCGCTCGGCAAGGATGGCTGCGGCGGCTGCCACTCGCAGTTCCGCCAGAAGACGAGCTGAACGGTTGCCAATATGACGGCATTCGGGCCGCTTCCTCCGGCGAGGAAGTGGCCCGTTCCGTTTCCGGGGAGGCGGGCTGCGGTCCCGAGCCCTGTCGCTCAGCGCCAGAGGGCGGTCGGGTTGTTCAGCACCTCGGGATTGAGCGCCATGCAGTAGCCGCCGGCACCCCAGAGCTGCTTGCAGGCGGTCCCCGCATCCTCCTTCTTCAGCCCCACCAGAAGCGCCGCGAAGCCGAAGCTGCCTTCCTGCTGGCGCTGGATCACGGCGGGCTGGCCCCGGCTCATCACCGGCTTGAGCTGCGTCCGGGCGGTCTGAATCGCCTTCTGCGCGGCCGTCTTGCTCGGGAAATAGCCGAAGATCACCGCCCAGCCATCGAAGCGCGTCGGGCCCGCGACGGACGGCACCGTCGAGCATTCGGCACTGGAGAGCTGCCGCGGCGGCGGCTGCACGTCGGCCGCGCTCTCCATGAGCTCCACCACCGGCGCGTCGGGCGCCGGCTCGAGCCCGTCGAAGCCCTGCTCCAGCAGCTTCGTGACCTCGGCATTGCGCTCGCCGCCGGAACGGCCGCCCAGCACCACGCCGATCAGCCGGCGCCCGTCGCGCACGGCCGAGCCGACGATGTTGTAGCCGGAGGCGCAGGTGAAGCCGGTCTTGAGCCCGTCGGCCCCTGGAAAACCGCCGAGGAGCGGGTTATAGGTTCCAAGCGTCCGCCCGCGCCAGACGATGCTCGTCGATCCGAAGTAGCCGTAGTACTGCGGGTAGTCCTGGATGATATGCCGCGCCAGGATCGCCATGTCGCGGGCGGTCGTGATCTGCCCGTCGTCCGGCAGGCCGCTCGCATTGACGAACTTCGTGCGCGTCATGCCGAGCCCGAGCGCGCGGTTCGTCATGGCGGCCGCGAAGGCCGCCTCCGAACCCGCCAGCCGCTCGGCGAGCAGCACCGCCGCATCGTTGCCGGAGCGGACGATCACCGCCTTGATCGCCTGCTCGACCGAGATCGTCTTGCCGGCCGTAAGCCCGATCCGCGTTTCCGGCTGGGCGGCCGCGGCCTCGCTCACGGTGAGCTCCTCCTCGAGCGTGAGCTTGCCCTCCGCGAGCGCGCCGAAGGCCATATAGACCGTCATCATCTTGGTGAGCGAGGCCGGGTGCCAGGGCTGGGTGGCATCCAGCGCCGACAGCACGATCCCGCTATCGGCGTCGATCACGATGCTCGCCATGTCGCGCGCTTCGGCCCGCGCCCCCGCCAGAAGAAGGATGGCGGCCAGCCCGAGCCGGAACCCGGCGACGGGCACACGCAGCGACAACGCCCGGATGCATAAGCGCAAATTTACCAACGGGTTAGGCCCCTGCAGCCGTGGGATTGGCGAGCGCCGAGACTAGCGACAGCTGTCGCGGCTGTCTCGGCGAATTCGCGGCGTTTACAGATAATTAAGGCTTCTCCCTCAGATGTTATCGAAGATTTAACCCCGAAACGTCGGATTGACGCTGATCGCCCTCGGGTCCGCGCGAGGCTCACCGCCGCGGAGAGTGCCGCGATAATATGGTTAATGCGAATCGAGTCGGCGTGGCGGTCCTGTCGTCGGCGGGGATGCGGGGTTGGCGGCGAGTTGGGTGGCTTTCCATTTATAGCGAACCGTTTTGCGCTCGCGGTCCGGAGCGCCGGCGGCGTGCGGTCCGACCTTAACGGAGCCGAGTGAAGGCGATCATGGCGGTCATCGTCGTCATAGACGACCGGGTCACCAACCGGAACATCCTGGCGAAGCTCGCAAGCTCGCTCGGAAACGACGTGACGGTGCGCGCCTTCGCGGACGCGACGACGGCGCTCGACTGGTCGATGGAGAACGCGCCGGATCTCGTCATCACCGACTTCAAGATGCCGAAGCTCGACGGCGCCGAGTTCATCCGTTCCTTCCGGCAACGCCCGCATTGCTTCGACGTGCCGGTGGTCGTGGTCACCGTCTATGAGGATCGCGAGTTCCGCTATCGCGCGCTCGAGGCGGGCGCCTCCGACTTCCTCATCAGCCCCGTCGACCACCACGAGTTCCGCGTGCGGGTGCAGAACCTCCTTACCATGCGCCGGCAGCAGGAGATCATCCGCCGTCGCGCGCTGACGCTCGAGGAGGTGCTCAACCTCACCAACAAGCTGCGCACCGAGGAGCAGCGCCAGAGCAAGGAAGTGCTGGGCCTGGTGATCGACGCCGTGCCGGCCATGATCTGCGCGACCGATGCCGCCGGGCATGTGATCTTCGTCAATACCTATCAGTGCGAGCTGTTCGGCTGCGACCCGGCCAATGCCGTGGGCATCGCGGTGGGCGAGCTGTTCGGCGAGGATTACGGGCATCGCCACCGGGAGTTCAGCGCGCTGGTGCTGGAATCCGGGCAGGCGCAGACCGGCATCGAAGAGCATCTTCGCGACAATGCCGGGCGCGATCGCGTCTTCCTCACCACCAAGGCGCCGCTCACCGACGCGGCGGGCCGCGTCGCGCATGTGGTCAGCGTCTCGCTCGACATCACCGAGCGCAAGCGCGTGGAGCGCGCGCTCCGGGAGGCCAAGGAACGCGCCGACGCGGCGAACGACACCAAGACCGAGTTCCTCGCCAACATGAGCCACGAGCTCCGGACGCCGCTCAACGCCATCATCGGTTTCGCCGACATGATGAAGATCGAGCTGCTCGGGCCGATCGGCAATCCGCGCTATCTCGAATATGCGAACGACATCCTGGCGAGCGCCCAGCATCTCCTGCAGATCATCGACGACATGCTGGACGTGTCGCAGATCGAGGCCGGCAAGCTCGAGCTGATCGAGGGGCCGGTGGAGATTTCCAAGCTCTTCCGCGACGTGCTCCGCCTGATGGCGTCGCGGGCCGACGAAGCCCAGGTCGAGCTGAAATCCAGCATTCCCGCCAAGCTCCCCATGATCGAGGGGGATGAACGGAAACTTAAGCAAATTCTGATTAACCTTTTGGCCAATGCGGTCCGCTTCACGCCGCCGGGCGGCAATGTGCAGGTCGCGGCGGCGCTGGCCGAGAGCGGCGGCATCCGCATGACGGTGACGGATACCGGCATCGGCATGTCAGAACAGGAAATCCCCATCGCCATGGCAAGATTCGGCCGCATCCATCGCACCGACACCTACTCCCACTCCGGTACCGGCCTCGGCCTCCCGCTCGCGATCGAGCTCACGAAGCTGCATGGCGGCACCGTCGAGATCGCCAGCTCCATCGGCGCCGGAACCTCCATCGCGATGCAGTTCCCGCCCAGCCGCACGCATCGCCAGGCGACGCGCGCCTGAGATGCGAACGATATTTCGCTTCACCCCGACCGACCGGCGCCGCGACGCCGGCCGCTGAGGCAACGAACCGACGATGACCAGCAAATCCGAGGTCGGGCCGAACGCGCCGACGGGGCTGAGGGGGGCCCTCAGGGCGCGCTTCAAGGACCGCACCGACAGCGAGCACGAGCAGGCGATCATCCGCGTGGTGATCGTGCTGATTCTTGCGACCTACTACTTCTTTCTCGCCTATGGCGCCGAGTTCGCCGATCTCGGCTTCCTGAAGGGCCTTTACTGGTCGCTCGGCTATCTCGCGCTGTCGGTCGTCGGCGTCGGGCTGATCGTCGCCTGGCCGCAGGTTTCGCCGGCACGCCGCCTCGCCTTCATGATCACGGACATGGCGACGCTCGCCGCCCTCATGCACTGGGGCGGCGAAAGCGGCACGCCGCTCTATCCGATCTTCCTCTGGATCACCTTCGGCAACGGTTTCCGCTACGGCAACCGCTACCTCGCGGCGTCCGCGCTCGCGGCGGTCGTCGGCATGGTCTGGGTCATCCTGACCACGCCCTACTGGGATCCGATGCCGCATTTCGCGGTCGGGCTCGTGATCGGGCTGATCGTGCTGCCGGCCTATGTCGCCAGCCTCATCCGCAAGCTGACGGAAGCCAAGGCCCAGGCCGAAGCCGCGAACCAGGCGAAGAGCCGCTTCCTCGCCACCATGAGCCACGAGCTGCGCACGCCGCTCAACGCCATCATCGGCCTCGGCGACCTGATGCACGACACCCGCCTCGATCGCGACCAGCGCGACATGATGCGGACCATCGGCACCTCGGCCCGCGCCCTGCTCTCCCTGATCAACCACATCCTCGATTTCTCGAAGATCGAGGCCGGCAAGCTCTCGGTCGAGGCGGTCGAGTTCGACCTTTATGACGAGATCGCCGACATCATGCGGATCCTGCGCCCGCAGGCGACCGCCAAGAACCTGCGGCTGACCACCCATATCGGCGCCGACGTGCCGCCCTATTTCTTCGGCGGCCGCCAGCAGCTTCGGCAGGTCCTGACCAATCTTCTGTCGAACGCGGTCAAGTTCACCGAACGCGGCCATATCCTGCTCGCCATCGAGCGGATCGGCGGGACGCCCGAGCGGCCGCTGCTGCGCCTCGACGTGGAGGACACCGGCATCGGCATCGCGCCCGAGGTCTCGAAGCGCATCTTCGACAGCTTCACCCAGGCCGACGACAACACCAACCGCCGCTACGGCGGCACGGGGCTGGGCCTCGCCCTCGCCAGACAGCTCGTCGGGCTGATGGGCGGCACGATCGGCCTCGAGAGCGCGATCGGCAAAGGCAGCCGGTTCCGCGTCGAGCTGCCGATGAACGCGGTCGACCGGGCCCCCGAGACGACGGGCGAGAAGAGCCTTTTCGCCCGCGACGTGCTGCTGGTTTCGCCGGATTCCGCGCTCGTGCGCAATCTGCAACCCGCCCTCTCCGAGGCCGGCTTCATCCTGCAACGGCTGCCGAGCCTCGGCGCCGCCGTCGACCGGGTCATGGCCGAACGGCGCGCGAGCGTCGAATACCACATCGCGGTGATCGATCGCAGCGCCGTCCCCTCGCCCGTCGAGGCGGCTGCGGCGCTCCGGACCGCCGATCCCAATGGCGAATTCGCCCTCATTCTGACAGGGGTGTCGCCGACACAGACGGAGGCGAACCTGCGCGACAACTTCCTGTTCTCCCTGCCGGACACGCCCGACCCGGCCATGCTCCGCAACATGGTGCATGCGCTTTACGCCTTCGACAGCCTGCGCAAGGACGAGAACGACGAGACCCAGCGCCGCCAGGACGCCCGCACCCGCACGGCGGTGCCGATGCGCATCCTCGTGGCGGAGGACAATGCGGTGAACCGCAAGGTGACCGCCAAGATCCTGAGCCGTGCCGGCCACACGCCCGTGCTGGTCGACACCGGCGACGCCGCCCTCGACGCGCTGGAGCAGGAGCGCTTCGACCTGGTGCTGCTCGACGTGAACATGCCGGGCACCAGCGGCATCGACGTCGTGAAGCTCTATCGCTTCGCCCATATGGACGAAGCGCGTCTGCCCATGGTGGCGCTGACCGCCGACGCGACGATGGAGACGCGCGCGCGGTGCGAGGAAGCCGGCATGGACGGCTACATCACCAAGCCGGTCGAGGCTGCCCGCCTGCTGCAGGCCATCGCGACCTTCGCGCGGCTGCCCGCCGGTACGCCGCCGGAGAGCTTCGTGGCACCGGCGCCGGCTGCGGATGTGACCTCGATCGCGAGCCATCCGAGATTCCAGCCCGAGGCGACCCCGCCGGTGCTGGATCCGGCCGCCATCGCCTCGCTCGAGGCGATGGATCCGGGCAACGACTTCGTTTCCGAGATTCTGAGCGACTTCATCACCGACACGGAGCAGCTCCTGCAGTCGCTCGAGGAGGCCGTGGCGATGAAGCATGTGGCCGGGGTGCGCGATCTGGCCCATGCCATGCGCAGCAGTGCAGCGAATGTCGGCGCCGCCAGGGTCAGCCGGCTTTGCGGCGAGCTCTACAATGCGACGACGCTCGACATCGAGCGCGACGGTCAGGCGAAGCTCGATGCGCTCCGCCAGGAGTTCGACAGCTACCGCTCGGTGGTGATGACCCATCTCGCCGACCGGCGGGAGCGCGGCCGGCCGAACTGAAGCCGAAAACGAAGGACCCGGCGGCCTTGCGGCTCCGGGTCCCGAGATCTCTCGCGCCTCGCCTTCTTCTTGGCCCGCGGAGCGTCCGCCCCCGCGGCCTCCCGAACCTTACTCCGCGGCCCGCTTCACCGGGACCGCACCGCCATTGATGCTGTTCCAGCGGCGGTCTTGCGCGGAGGCGAGCCGTTCCATCTTCCGGAGATCCTGGGGCCCGAGCGCCAGCGCCGCATCGACCCACCGCTCGGTGATGGTCAGCAGTTCCTCGCGCTGCACCGGATGAATGGCCTGGCGCGCGGTATAGACCGCCACCCGCGACGCGAAGCAACGGTCGGTGGCGGCGACGAAATCATGCACCGCCTGCTCGCCCTTGCCGTCCTCGGCCACGACATCGACCACGCCCATTTCCTGCATCTCGGTCGCGGTGTAGATGCGGCCGCTGAAGACCATGCGCTCGGCCGCCACCATGCCGATGCGGCGCGTCAGGAAGCTGAGCGCGCCCATGCCGGGATAGAGATTGAACAGCACTTCCGGCAACCCGAACTTGGCGCTCCGTTCCGCCACGAGGACATTGCAGGCGAGCGCCGCCTCGAAGCCGCCGCCGAGCGCGTCGCCCTGCACGAGCGCGATGCCCACGATCGGCAGCCCGACATTGGTCGCCCGCGGGAACTGCACGTCGATGCAGGCATGCGCATAACGGCGCAGCCCGGAGCGGTCGTGGTTGCGGATGAGCTCGGCGAATTGCGGCAGGTCGCCGCCGAGATTGAAGATGTGCGGCAGGCGCGAGGCCAGCACCGAGTAACGCACCGGCTGCGGATTGCCCGGGGTCGCCTCGGCATACATGTCGGTGAGGAAATGCAGCGCCTCGCGGAGGTCGCCGAGCAGGCCGGTGGTGAAGCTCGGGCGTCCGGCCGGGCGCATATACTGCCAATAGACCCGCGCCGCGCGGTCCCAGAAGAGGTCGAGCTCGCCGAGCGTCAGCTCCCCGGTCTCGGCGAACCGCGACAGGGCCGAGCGGCGCTCGGTCGGGGTCGCGATGGAATCGATCTGTCGGGGGCCGCGGCCGTGCGCCGGGCGCTGAAGCGGCTCTCCGGCAGGATTTTGCAACGCGCGGCCGACGGTTGACGGGTTCGTCGCCTCTGGCACGAAATTAACCAACATCCCTGAAACTCCCCACCCCGCGCCCAATCCCTAAGAATTAGGCTTAAAAAAGGATGAACGCGTGGTTCTCGAAACGCAATAGGGGAATCGTCTAGGTGTTTGTTAATATGAGTAAAAATAAAGTTAATACGCGCCCATATAAGTTTCTTTATAGCGCCGGGCCCGGCCACGACAAACACGAGGAAACCCGCGGCCTTGGTTAATTTCGGGGCGCGGCCGGATATTGAGATCGTCTGGCGTCGTGAAGAGTTTGGTAATGTTCATTAACAGACGGTCATAGATTCCGAGGCTTTTCTTAACGTTTAGGTCACCGTGTTAATCTGCTTGCTGAGAGAGATCGGCAAGCTGTTGCATATGTTTGAGCAATCTTCGTACCCGAAAGGCGGCAGTCACCGTCTTATCGTCAAGGAAGGAGTGAACCCCCGTGAGCGACAAGCAAACCCTGGAGGCCGGACTCAAGGTCCGTCGCGAGGTGCTGGGCGACGACTACGTCAACCGCGCCATGCAGCAGGGAGACGAGTTTTCCCGCCCGTTTCAGGAGCTCGTCTCCGAGTTTTGCTGGGGCTCGATCTGGACCCGCCCCGGCCTGCCGCGGAAGACCCGGAGCCTGCTCAACATCGCCATGCTGACCGCGCTCAACCGGCCGCACGAGGTCAGGATTCATCTGAAAGGCGCGCTCACCAACGGCTGCACGCGCGAGGAGATTCGCGAAGTCCTGATGCAGGCCGCGGTCTATTGCGGCATTCCAGCGGGCGTCGACAGCTTCCGGATCGCCCGCGAGGTGTTCAAGGAGATCGATGGCGGCGCCTGACCGGCAAGCGGCAATCTTCGGGAAACGAAACAGTCTTCCCGAAACGAAAACGGGCGCCCGCAAGGGCGGCAATCTTCCGGAAACGAAAACGGGCGCCCGTGAGGGCGGCAGTCTCCCGGAAAAAAAACGGGCGCCCGTAAGGGCGGCAGCCTCCCGGAAAAAAACGGGCGCCCGTAAGGGCGCCCGTCCCGATTCGGAAGGGAGGCCGAGGTTCAGCCCCCGGCCCTGATCTGCTGCCACATGTCGTAGATCTTCTGGCGCTTCGCCTGATCGACCGCCGTGAAGAAGTTGCCGCTCTTCAGGAACTCGTTGGGATCGGTGAAGCCGAGCGCCGCAACGGCCTCGGGATCGGCGACCTTGAAGCTCTCCGAATTGCCGTGGCCATAAGCATATTGCTCGATGAGATATTTGCCGCTCTCGGGCGACAGCATCGCATTGATGAAGTCGTAGCGATCCTGGTCCGACGCCGGGCCGCTGGCGATCGACACCAGCCCGCAGACCCAGGTCATGATGCCTTCCTTCGGGTTCATCATCTTGATCGCGACGCCCTGCTTCTTGAGGTTCACCACCGACGAACCCCAGCCCCAGGCCGCCACGACCTCGCCCGACGCCATCGCCTGCTCGAGCTCGCTCTGATCGGTCCAGTAGAAGCGCATGTTCTGATGGAGATGCCGCAGGATCTTGCCGGATTCCTCGATCTGCGCATCGTCGAGATCCATCGGGTTCTTGGCGCCGACCAGCAGGCCCGCGATCGCCGCGACGTTGTCGGGCGCGTCGAGGAACGACATTCTCCCCTTGTAGCGATCGTCGAGGAAAATCGTCCAGCTTTCCTCGGGGACCTCGACCAGGTCGGTCCGGTAGATCACCGACGAGGTGCCCCAGTCGAACGGCACATGCCAGTACTGGTCCTCGGCCTTCACGTCCTGCAGCTCGAGGAACTGCGGGAAGATGGTGTTCCAGGCGGTGATCTTGGAGGGATCGAGCGGCTTCAAGGTGCCGGCGGCGCGCCAGCGGCCGACCGTGTTGACGCAAGGATGCGCGAGGTCGGGGGTGTAGCCGGCGATGACTTTCTGCAGCGCCTCTTCCTCGTCGCTGAAGAAGCCGAAGTCCGGCTCCTTGCCGTCAAGGCTGGCGAGATAGGCCTGGTGGAACTCCGGCAGCTCGTAACCCGACCAGGTGTAAAAGGTCAGGTTGGCGGCCGCATGGGCGCGGCCGGCGACGGCCGGCGCCACCGCGAGGCCGAGGCCGAGCGCGGAGAGCGACTTCACGAAGTCGCGCCGGTTCATCATGTAGCTGTCGATCAGATTGCGAACCCTGTCGTCCAATGGATCCTCCCTGGGGGTGACGGTCGTCGCCGGGCGCGGACCCGGCGGCGCATTTCATTGTCGCGATCCCGCGAGGCCGCTTTGCACGGCCTTCGCGGCAAGTCTAGAGCGGCGGCCGCGCCGTCGAACAGGGGAAACGGACGGGAATGATGCCCAATCCCGCCATTGCCGATCCTGCCTGAGCCGATGCTACCAACGCCGGATACGCGCCTTGCTGATCTTCTCGCAGCCGGTCGGGGTGACGAGCACGGTTTCCTCGAAATCGCCGACATGGCCATGCTTCTCGACCGAGCGCTCGACGCAGAGCACCATGCCCGGCTCCAGCACCCAGGTCTCGTCGACCACCAGCCAGGGCGAATCCCAGCCGAGCCCGATGCCATGGCCGAGCCCGGAAAAGTCGCTTTCCGGCGAGTAGCCCGCCTCGATCAGCCGCTTGAAGCCGGCGCGCGCCACCTCGCCCGCCGTGGCGCCCGGCCGGATGGCGGCGATGCCGCCCTCGACGGCCGCGATGGAGGCTTCGAAGGCCTCGATCTGCGGTGCCGTGGGCTTGTCGCCGATCGCCTTCGAGCGGGAATGGTCGAAATAATAGCCCTGATAGAGGCCCGAGAGGCCGATCTGGAACCATTGGCCGTCCTCCAGCGGCTCCTTCGCCGCGAAGGTCGGGAACTCCGTATAGATCATCACCGGGTCGTTGCCGCCGCGGCCGGAGCTCATGAAATTGTTGTACATGAGTGCCCCTTCCCGGGCGAGCGCGGCCATGCCGACGCCCATCACCTCGCCGTGGGTGCGGCCGGCTTCGGCGAATTCCATCATCGCCTCGATCGCGTCCGAGCCGATCTCGGAAGCGCGCCGCAGCACCGCGATCTCCGCCGGCGACTTGATGGTCCGGATCTTCTCCAGGATCTCGTCGGCGGGGTCGAAGCGGATCGAGGGCAGCTCCTTCTCGATCTTGCGGAAGGCCGACCAGGGCAGCGTATCGGCGCCGACCACGCCCACCCGCTTGCCCTCGAGCTTCGCCGCCTTCAGCACGCCCACCACCGCCGGCAGCACGTCGTCCGCCTTGACGATGTTCTCGACAGGAATCTCGTCCTTCTTGACGCTCGCATCGACGATCAGCGTCGGGGCGCCATGCACCGGCAGCAGCATCATCGGATGGCCGCGCACCGACCAGTCCGGCTGGTGGTCGGGAATGAAGGGAAACGCGCTGTAGAAATTCGCGAGATAGAGAATGTTGGCGTAGCGATCGACGGTGCCGCCGCAGCGCGACACCACGAAAAGCGCGTCGAAGCCGGCGGCTTCGGCAGCCGCGCGGGCGCGCTTCTGACGCGCTTCGAACTCGGCAAGGGTGATGGAAGGGGTAACGGCCATGAGATCGTCTTCCTCGATTGGGAAAGCGCAAGCGCGGGTCGGACCCGGCCGACGAAATGCGTCGCCGACGCCTGCGGCCGGGTTGAAATCTGTAGAAGAAGGCTTGCAGCAAGACAAGGGCGGGCGCCGCCGCCCGGCCCGGCGCTCGAGGCGGGCCGGGTCGGGTTTCTACCCCGGCGAGCGGCGCGCGCCGGCCCGCCGGCCTCTCGGAAGGCGCGGTCCCGGCGGGAGGGGCGATCGCGCGAATGCCGGAACGCCTCTCCCGCTTCGCGAGGTCAGTCCTCTAGTCTGTAGACGAAATCATATTCGGTGCCCTGCGCGTTGCGGGCATGGAGCTGCATCTCGCCCTGCGCATCGTTGTATTTGCCGGTGCCGCCGGTGATCGCCAGCACCGAATCCTTGCCGTCGTAGAACGGCCCCTGGACGGTGATCTGCCCCTCCTTCAGGGTCACCGTCCAGAAACATTCCCAGGCCTGGCCGACGACGGTGCGGATGCACCAGCCGTTATTGTGGCCGACCATGGTCTTGTTCTCGGCGTCGTAGATCTCGTTGGCGAAGGTGAGCAGATCGCCCGGGCTGTCGCCGGAACCGCCGATGTCGGTCACGGCGTCGCTGGCCGCGTGTTCGACGAGAGCGAGCGTCTTCTCGTCGCCCCGGGCGACCCCGATGGAGGCCGCAATGCCGATCGCCGCTGCCAGAAGCACGAAAAGAGGCCGGTTGCGAATGGATGCACGCATGACAATTCTCCCTGGGTTGCCTTGCCGATCGGTGACGATGCCTGCGGCGGCCCACGCAGCGAAAGGAGACGTGCGCGAGGGCGCGCGCGGTACTCCGGAAATGCGATGCGGTTGGCGATGCAATGCGATGCGGTTGGCAATGCGACGAATCTAGACCCGTTGCGACGGCCTCACAAGGCGGGCTCGCCGGCGGCAGCCGGCAAGGCCATTCGCACCGATGCGCCCTCGATGGCGCCGGCCTTTCCGCGTAGTCTCCCCGGTGCGGAAGGAAGGCCCGGCCCATGCAGGCGACGGCGATACGGATCGACTATGGCGGGAGCAGCCGGCTGCTGAAGCTCGGCCTCGACGAGACCCTGTCCAACGAGGCGACGATCCTCGCCTTCCTCCGCAACGGCAGGCTCTACGAGCCGGACGTTTCCACCGTCATGCTCCGCACGCTCGAGCCGGGCGATCTCGTCGTCGATGTCGGCGCCAATATCGGCTACTTCACCTGCCTTGCCGCCTCGCTCGTGGGTCCGAGCGGCCGCGTTCTCGCCTTCGAACCGGATCCCGCCAATATCGCGCGGCTCGAATCCAACCTGGCGCTGAACGGGCTCGCGAACGTGACCATCGTCCCGCAGCCGGCGTCGGACCGGCCCGGCGAGGTGACCTTCTTCCTCAACAGCGACAGCAGCGGCGGGAACGCGCTCTGGGACCCCGCCCGCTTTCCCGGAAACCGGCAGAGCGCGCGGGAGCGGAAGCCGCAGACGCTGCAGGCGACCACGCTCGACGCGGAGATCGCCCGGCTCGGCGGCCGGCTGCCGAAGCTCGTCAAGATCGATACCGAGGGCGCCGAGCAGAAGGTGCTGGAAGGCGCGCCGCGGCTGCTGGGGAATGCGGCGGTTCCCTTCGTCATCGCGGAACTGCACCTCTTCGGGCTGGCGCAGCTCGGCGCCTCGCAGGAGAGCCTGCGCGGCCTGATGGCGGCGCAGGGCTACGAAACCTTCCTGCCCTATTTCGACGACGCGCTGCCGAAGCTCATCCCGCGCGGCACGGCACTGCGGCCGAAGGCGATCGTCAACCTGCTCTTCGCGACGATCGAGGGCGTCGGCCGGCGCTGGCCGGACGAGATCGCCGATCCGCTGAAATCGCGCTGACGGCGAACCGCCGGATCAGCTCGCCCGCGACAGGCTCTGGGGCGCCGCCGCCGGCTGGTGCTTGCGCTTCACATAGAGATTGTCGAGCGCGACGGCGATCCGCTCGCGGCTGAAGGTCGGCGGGATGCCTTCGTATTTGCAGGCCGAAAGCACCTGATCGACGATGAAGCGCGGCTGGTAGCAGGCCAGCGGATGGGTGTTCTCGACGGTCAGCTTCTTCAGCACGAACTGCAGCACCTCGTCGTCGAAGGCGAGACGTTCGATCTCGGCCACGCGGCGGAAGATCTCGCGATAGTTCTCGAGGCTCGGCGGCGCCGTCTCGAGCTTGTAGGGAATGCGGCGCAGGAACGCGGGATCCATCAGGTCCGAGGGATCCATGTTGGTCGAGAAGATGATGAGCTCGTCGAACGGCAGCGAGAAGCTCTTGCCGGTATGGAGCTTGAGATAATCGACGCGGCTCTGCATCGGCACGATCCACCGGTTGAGGAGCTGCTCGGGGCTCACGAGCTGGCGGCCGAAATCGTCGATGATGAAGGTGCCGCCCAGCGCCTTCACATGCAGCGGCGCCTCGTAGAAGCGCGCCGTCGCGTTGTATTGCAGGTCCAGCATCTCGAGGGTGAGCTCGCCGCCGGTGATCACGACCGGCCGCTTGCAGGGGACCCAGCGCCGGTCGAAATCGTCGCGCAGGATCGAATGCGAGCCGGCCACCTTGGATTGCGGCACGGCTTCGTGCAGCGTCGGATCGAACACCTTGATGAGCTGGCCTTCGACCTCGATGCAGTAGGGCACGTAGATGATGCCCTTGAAGATGCGCGCGATGCGCTCGGCGACCGAGGTCTTGCCGTTGCCGGCCGGTCCGTAGAGCAGGATGGCGCGGCCCGAATTGATGCCGGGCCCCAGCCGGTCGATGAAGTCCTTCGGCACGGTGAGGTCGCCGAAGGCGATATCGACGTCCTGGCGGCCGATCCGCTCGTTGGTGATGCGCTGGCGCAGGATGCGCGTCTGGTAGGCGGTGAAGGGGATCGGCGCCGGCCCGATATACTGGCTGACCTCGAACGCCTCCGACGCCCGGCGCCGCCCGGTGGCGCTGAGCGTATAGCGGATCTCCGACAGCACGCCGTCGGCCTTGCCGAGCACCTCGACGAGCTGCCGGCGCTCGGCCTCGGCGAGGAGCGTGTTGATCAGCGCCGCCGGCAGCATCAGCTCGTCGCTCATCTTCGACGTGGTATCGAGATTGCGCGCATAGACGAGCTTCAGCAGCATGTTCAGCAGCGTGCCTTCGGACACGCCGGAATCGGCGATGCTCCGCGGCGAGGCCGGAATCTCGTTGAGGATGCCGTCGAGATCCTCGTTGCCGATCGCGCCGAGCGCGACGAGATTGTCGCCGAGCCGGCCGCCGGCATGCTTCTGCCGCTGCAGGGCTTCGTCAACCTGCGCCTTCGTCACGACGCCGGAAGCCACGAGGATGTCGCCGATTCGCATGGGACGCGCCTGCCTTTGTGCCGCGCCTTTGCGCCGCGCGGGGGAAAGAAGACGCCGATGGTGACCGACGAGCCTTAAGCTTTCGTTAGGGGGCGCACCCCGCGAGCGGCCGTATTTTCCCTGCGAATTCCGTATGTTAGAGACATCCCGCCGACGGAAAGCAACCGCCCGGCCTCGCCTTCGGCAGCGGGCATCGCTACACTCCTGCCCGCGGGCGACGCCCGTCGGGGGATCAAACAGGGGACTGCCGCATGCCGGGTGCCGGAACGATCTACGACGTGGCCATCGTCGGCGCGGGCTCGGCCGGCATCGCGGCCGCGAAGACGGCGCGCGCGCTCGGGCTCGAGACGGTCCTGCTGGAGGCGTCCCATCGCATCGGCGGCCGCGGCTATACCGAGGCGCTCGGACCCGGCATCGCCTTCGATCTCGGTTGCCACTGGATGCATTCGGCGAGCCGCAACCCCTATGTCGCGATCGCCGACCGCTACGGCTTCGTCTATCGCAAGGGCACCTACCCGCGCGGTCTCTGGATCGACGGGCGCTGGGGCACGGATGCCGATCGCGCTTCCTACGAAGCGAGCTGGGACAGGCACTATGCCGCCGCGATCGAGGCCGCCCGGCAGGGCCGCGACATCGCGGTCGCCGACGCCACCGACCGCGAGGGCCCCTGGACCGGCCTCTTCGACTACTGGACCTCCATCGCCACCGCCGCCGACCCGGACCAGGTTTCGGTGATGGACAGCTTTCACTATGACGACACCGAGGAGAACTGGCCGCTGAAGGACGGGTTCGGCGCGCTGATCGGCCGCTTCGGCGCCGATCAGCAGGCGGTGCTGAACGCCGCCGTCGAGCGCATCGACTGGGGCGGTCCCGACGTACGGCTTCATACGAAGAAGGGAACGATCCGCGCCCGCCGCGCGCTTATCACCGTCTCGACCGGCGTGCTCGGCGCCGGCGATATCCGCTTCGACCCTGCCCTGCCGGCGGCGAAGCTCGCCGCGATCGAGGGGCTGCCGCTCGGCACCCATAACCGCATCGGTCTCGCCTTCGATCGCGACTGCTTCGGCCCCGATGCGCCCAACGGCGTCGCCATGATTTCGGAAGGCGAGGAAACTATCGCCTTCGGCATCCGCCCCTTCGACCAGAACTATGCCGTCGCCTATACGGGCGGGCGCTTCGCCGTATGGCTCGAGCGCGCCGGCATCCCGGCGGCGGTCGATCTCGCCAAGGAACGGCTCGGCAAGATGTTCGGCAGCGACCTGCCCAAATGCGTGACGCGCCATATCGTCACCGCCTGGCATGGCGATCCCTGGATCCGCGGTTCCTATTCGGCCGCCCTCCCCGGCCAGGGCCATCAGCGCGCCGAGCTGGCGCGGCCGCTCGAGGATCGTCTCTTCTTCGGCGGCGAGGCGACCTCGATCGACTCCCACGCGACCGCCCATGGCGCCTACAAGAGCGGCGTCCGCGCGGCGCACGAGGTGGCGGCGAGCCTCGGCCGCACGCTTCCCGCGAGCCTCGATATCCCCGCCGCGCCGGCCGCCTGAGCCGCTGGCGCCGCTCTCAGGGCTCGGCCGGCAATCCGTTCGGGCTTGCCTGCACCTCGGCGATGGCTTTCTCCCAGGCCGCGATGCGTTCCGGTCCCGCGGGGTGGGTATCGAACATCGAGGCGCGGGTGTCGTCGCTCATCCTGGCGAGCACCACGAAGAGCTCGCCCGCTTTCGCGAGATCGTACTCCGCCCGGGACAGCAGATAGGCGCCGAGCAGGTCCGCTTCGCGCTCCTGCTCCTTCGAGAAGGAGATCGCGCCGATATCGGAACCGAGCGCCGCGCCCTGCTCCATGGCGAACTGTGTGTTGGCGCTGCCGCAATAGGCGCCGGAATAGCAGCCGGCCGCACCCAGCAGGCCGCCGATCAGCACGGCGCCGATGATGGCGCCGACCGTGGCGTTGGACTGCGTCTCGGCGACATGGTCTGAAATATGGTGGCCCATCTCGTGCGCCACCACCGCCGCGACTTCTTCCTCCGTGGCCAGATAGCGGAGCAGGCCCTGATGGATCCGGATCGTGCCGTCGCCGGAGGTCGTGGCATTGACCTTGCTGTCCTCGACATAGCGCACATCGAAACGGCAATCCGTCGTTTCGGCGAGCGCGCAGAGCGCCGGTGCCACGGCTTCCAGCCTCAGGGTGACCGCTTCGACCAGCGCACGGCTCTCTGCCGGCGACCGGTCGACGCTCGTAAGCTTGCTCGTATCGCCTTCGACCGCGAGCGCCGCATGATCGATGTCCGCATCGGATATCTGCGGCAGCCGGAATTGCGCGCCGGCGCAACCCGTCAATAGCCAGATCGCGAGAATCAAGACGGCTCCGCTGCCCCGCACCGCACCCTCCCCTGCATCCCGCATCTGCCGTGCGGGTTTGCGCCGGTTGTCCGGGCCCGGAAAAAAGGGCCACCGCGCCCGTGACAACCTTTAGCAGTATTCTATCGATGGTTTCCCGCAGAGTCGAGCGCGCGAGCCGCCTTCGACATCGCTTGGCAAGTCGTTGAAACTTCATCACGATACCGGCCCTCTGGAATGGCATCGCCCGCGCGGGAGAAGGAAAACGGAAATGAGCGAACCGGTTCGGGTCGAACGACGCGGCCATGTCCTCGAGATCACCCTCGACCGGCCGAAGGTGAATGCGATCGACATTCTCGCGAGCCGTGCGCTCGGCGCGGCCTTCGTGACCCTGCGCGACGATCCGGAGCTCCGCGTCGGCATCGTGACCGGCGCCGGCGACCGCGTCTTCTCGGCCGGCTGGGACGTGAAGGCGGCGCAGTCGGCCGGCGGCGATCGCCTGCGCTGGTGGAAGGAGGATTACGGCCCCGGCGGCTTTGCCGGCCTGACCGATCTCTGGGATCTCGACAAGCCGGTGATCGCCGCGGTGAACGGCCATGCGATCGGCGGCGGGCTCGAGCTGGTGCTCGCCTGCGACCTCGTCATCGCCGCCGACCATGCGGAGTTCCGCATGCCCGGCATGTCGCTCGGCATCTTGCCGGATTCAGGCGGCATCCAGCGGCTCCCGCACCGGCTGCCGCACAACGTCATGATGGAGCTCTTCCTCCTCGGCCGTCCCTTCCCGGCCGCCGAGGCTTATCGCCATGGCTTCGTCAACGCCGTGGTGGCGAAGGACCAGCCGCTGCCGACCGCGCGCCAATGGGCCGAGACCATCGCCGCCGGCGCGCCCCTCACGGTCCAGGCGCTCAAGGAGGCGCTGCGCAAGATGGACGGGATGGGCGTGCGCGAATCCTTCGATCTCGTGCGCGGCGGCGGCCTGCCGCTCTACGAGAAGGCGCTCGATTCCGAGGATTCGAAGGAAGGCATGCGCGCCTTCGCCGAGAAGCGGAAGCCGGTCTTCAAAGGGCGGTAGAAGGCCGGCCGGTCTTGGGCGACCGGTCCTATCGCGTCATCCGCCCCGTGACCCCTCCCCCTGTGAAGGGAGTGCTCTCCCGCCGCTGCAAGGCGCTGGGCATTTTCCCGAGTGGCCGCCATATTCCTGGGCGGGCGGACCGCTTTTGGGGAACATCATGCAGGGCATTCGCGTCGTCGATCTCACGGCTCATCTTTCCGGGCCGTTCTGCACCTGGCAGCTCGCGGCGCTCGGCGCCGATGTCGTCAAGATCGAGCCGCCGGAGACGGGCGAGGCCGCGCGCGACACGCCGCCGCTGAAGGACGGCCACAGCCTCTATTTCGACAGCCTCAACCGCGGCAAGCGCAGCCTCGCCCTCGATCTGCGCACGCCGGAGGGCAAGGCGGTGCTGCACCGGCTCCTCGCGACGGCCGACGTGCTGGTCGAGAATTTCCGCCCCGGCGTGCGCGACCGGCTCGGCTGCTCGGATGCCGAGCTGGAGAAGGTCAACCCGAAGCTCATCCGCGTCTCGATCTCCGGCTTCGGCCAGGAAAGCGCGTTGGCGAAGCGCCCCGCCTTCGACATCATCGTGCAGGCGCTGAGCGGCATGATGAGCATCAACGGCCCGGAGAACGGGCCGCTCTGCCGCGTCGGCTTCTCCATCGGCGATATCGCCGCCGGGCTTTTCGCCGCCATCGCGATCCTCGACCGGCTCTATGAGCGCGACTGCCGCGGGGTCGCGCGACCGGCCCCCATCGACATCTCCATGCTCGCCTGCCAGGTGGCGCTGCTGGAAAACGGCTATGCGCGCTTTCTCAATACGGGCAAGCTGCCGCAGCCGCTCGGCACGCGCCATCCCTCGGCGACGCCTTTCGAAAGCTTCCCCACGGCGGACGAGCCCATCGTCATCGCCAATTCGGGGCGCAAGGGCTGGCCGGTCTTCTGCGAGGCCCTGGGCCTGCCGGCGCTCGCGACCGATCCGCGCTTCGCCGACGAATCCGCCCGCCTCGACAACCATGCCGCCTTCCGCGCGATCGTGATCGCCGAGCTCGCGAAGCATCCGCGCGCCTGGTGGCTGGAGCGCTTCACGGCCGGCGATGTGCCCTGCGCGCCGGTCAACACGATCCGGGATTTCGCCGAGGGGCCGCTCGGCGCCGAGCAGAACGCGATCGGCAGCGCCGTGGCGGCGGATGGCGTCGCGCTCAAATTCGCGCGCAGCCCGCTGCAGCGCGACGCCACGGATGCGGAGCCCGCGGCGCCGCTGCTGGGACAGCATAGCGAGGCGCTGCTGCAGGAGCTCGGCTTCTCGGCGAGCGAGATCGACGCGCTCTTTGCGCGCGGCGTGACGCGCGGAGTCGTCGCGCGTCGATCCTGAGCGGGAGCCGCACGCACCCCATCGACGCGCCGCGATTCGGTATGGCAGGTTCACGGCCATGCGGGATCGGGTGGCCTTCGGCATCAAGCTCGGCTTCGACCGCGCGCAGGCGACGCGTCTCGCGCGGCTCGACACGCCGGAAAAGATTCAGGACTTCGTTTCGGCGCTCCGTTCCAACCCGGAGCATGGCGGCGATACCTGCCTCTCCGCCGTGGAGGTGCTGAACCAGGGCCATGCCCATTGCATCGAGGCCGGCTTCCTCGCCGCCGCGACCTTCTGGATGCAGGGCGAGCCCCCGCTCCTCATGGATTTCCACGCCGAAGGCGACGACGACCATGTGGTGGCGCTGTTCCGCCGCGGGCGGCATTGGGGCGCCATCTCCAAGAGCAACCATGTCTGGCTGCGCTGGCGCGACCCGATCTATCGCTCGCTCCGCGAGCTCGCCCTCTCCTACTTCCACGAATATGTGAACGGGCCGCGGAAGACGATGCGCGCCTACTCCCACGCCTACGACCTCCGGCGCATCGACAAGGCCCGCTGGATCACGAACCAGGATAATTGCTGGGATGTGGCGGAGGCGATCGACCGCATCCGCCACTACCCGCTGGTGACCCGCGCCCAGGCGCGCCGGCTGCGCCGCCGCGACCGGATGGAGCTCCGCGCCGACAAGATCCTCGAATATCCGAAGGAGATCGCCGCCGAGGCGGCGCGCGGGTAGCGGAGCGGGCGGTGGGCGGAAAAGGAGGCCTTTCGTCCGGGAGGCAAGATGCGTAAGGACACGTTCCTGAACCTCCAAGCCAAGGCTAAAGAGCTGCGCAAAATGACTGCCCTTGTGGATGGCAGACCAGCACCCGCGAGCATCAAGTTTCTTGAGGATGAGCTCAAGAGAAGTGAGGGCTCAGGGAGCCGTAGCACCCTTTACGGTCTGATCCGCGACGAGTGCGCCATCGCCGGTCTCAAGGATATGGAACTCGAAGTGCTCCGCTCGCAGGTATTGGAGTTTCCCGACGAACCTGTGCCTTTGGCGATACTTGCCATGCGGCTCGGCAGTGAGCCAACCACCCTTGCTGAAGCGCGTCGGATAATTGAAGAAGCGCTTACCCGAGCGATCAAGGATGACCGTTTTGTACGGTATGTCCTCGGCGTGCGTGCACGTATAGCACGATCGTTGAAGGACAATGGATTGTTCGAAGACTGCTTAAGAAAGCTGATCGCTGATTCTGGAACATCAAGAATTGAGGATTGCGGTTTTGAAACGGACTTCTTGCGCGGGTTGGACCATGAAATGTCCGTCGATCAAAGTTTGGTGGATCGATATCGACATCTTGGTCACGGGTTGGTCACGGGATTGGAGAGTAGATCGGCATCAACTCCATTGTCGCATCCGATGATCCCGACCGTGCTTCTGCGATGGAACGCTATGCGGCTTGCATATGGGAAAGTCATTGCCGCCGCTGAATATCGGGAATGGCCGAGATGACGACGAGCGCCTACAAACACCTGATTGAAGTATGCGAAGAGGACGGTGTGCTCACCATCTATCGTGTGACGGCGTCAGATCACCAGCTATTTACATCGGTAGAATTGCCAAAAAGAGGCTGGAACGAGGACCCTGAAGGCATCAGGGAGTTTTGCCGAATGCTGGGTGAGAACATACTTGCGGACTCCCCGCAAGCAAGAAAGCTGCTCAAGATCTAAATACCTGGCGAAAATCGTTGGTCGAACGTTCTCCGCCCTATAAGCGCGAATGGTCTATGCGCGCCGGACCGCTACGTCCAGCTACGCCACCAACACGCCCTGCGTGATTCTACCACGGCGGCGGCAGCGATCACGGTGCGCGTGAATCAGCAGAACGAAGATGCCGGCAACAAGTGGACCCTCCTCAGCACCACCCCGCACGGCCCTTCGAGTTTGCCGCCTACGCCACCGCCGTCATGTGAATCTCGATGAGCCAGCGCGGGTCCGCCATCTCGGCGCGGACCGTGTAGCGCGGCGGCGGCGCCTTGTGATCGAAATACTGCACATAGACCTCGTGATAGGCGGGCCAGTCGTTCATGTCGCGCAGGAAGCTGTGCACCATCACGACGTTCTCGAAGGAGCTGCCCGCCTTCTCGAGGCCCATCTTCAGATTCTCCAGCACGCGCTTCGTCTGCGCCCGGATGTCGCCGCCGACGAAGGCGCCGGTTTCCGGGTCGGCCGAAACCACCCCGTTGGTCCAGACCATGTTGCCGGCCTTGGCCACCGCCACCACCGGCACGCCGCCGCCCGACTTCTCGGATTTCGTCGTGTCGGTCGCGATCTGCGGCCCGATATAGAAGCGCTCGACCTTGGGCATTCTTTCCTCCCCTGCGGCCGGACCATCCCGACCGGCGCGCAGTGTGTCACCGGCCCCCGCCGCCATCAACAGCCCGCCATCGACGGAAGGCCATCAACGGAAACACAGTCACGGGCGCAGCTTGCCCGTGCCGGCCGGCCGTTCGAGATGCTGCGCCTCGAACTGCTCCCAGTCCGGGAAGGGCATCCGGAACGATCCGTCGACCGTGGCATAAAGCGAGTAGCCGAGCCGCGCGATCGGCCGGGCGGCGACGATGTCCACGCGCCCGTCCCTGATGAGGCCGTCGTCGATATGGATGCCCACCACCTGCCCCAGCACCATGGTCTGGCGCTCGTCGGGGTTCCAGCTCGGCAGCTCGACGGTCTGCAGGTAGCGGCATTCGAGATGGGCCGGGCTCTCGGCGACGCGCGGCGGTTTCACCAGCCGCGACGGCACGGGCGTCAGCCCGACCTGCTTCATCTCGTCCACCCCCATCGGGAAATGGGTGGCCGTCAGGTTCATCCGCTCCCGAAGATCGTAGGTCGCGAGGTTGCAGACGAAATCGCCCGTCGCCTCGACATTGGCGAGGCTGTCCTTGACCGGCCGGTCCGGCTTGCGGCCCTGCGGGCCGAAGGCGACGACGGGCGGCGTGTCGCCGAAGGCGTTGAAGAAGCTGAAGGGCGCCAGATTGACGGTGCCATCGATGTCGAGCGTGGTCACCCAGCCGATCGGCCGCGGCACGACGAGCGATTTGAACGGATCGATGGGAAACGGGCGCGCCGCCGGATCGGCGCTCGGTTCATAGAACATGCTGACACCCCCCGACCCTGCCGGCTCGCCGCGCACGCGCGCCTGGCATACCGCCCTCACCTTGCGGGCTTCGCAGCCCTGCCGCGCCGCGAGGCCATCATCTGGCGCTCGCCGCGAGGCCATCATCTGGCGCTCGCCGCGAGGCCGTCATGCCGCGAGCCCGTCATAATGTCATCCGGCCCGACGCCCCTCAACCGCAAGCGAGCCATGCGCGGCAGGACAGGATCGTATAATCGCGATCCCGCGAGTTCTTCTTGCTGCGATGGTCCCGTGCCTGCCATGCCTTCGTTGCGGTATCGCGCGCGGGAAGCTCATTCCTGGCCGTCGCTATCCTGTCGCGATAGACGCGGCCGACAAGCGCCATGTCGGTTTCCATCCTCGGATTCCAACGCCGGGGAGGGGAAGTCACGCGTGCCCGGCCCTCCATGCGGTCCGCCGCAACATAAGCCGCAACTGCACATATATCGCCGTTGGGCGTCTGGCACTGCAGCGGAACTGGATTACCGCGCGTCCGATGAATTGCGCATTCGTCCCGGAATAGCTCCACATTGACAATTTGACTCCAGTTCCACCGATCATTTCGGCTGGACGAGCATCCCCTTCGCTCTGGAGAGAGGCCATGCCGCAATCGCATCGATCCCGATAACGAAATCCCTTCTATGAGTTCGTGACCCAAACTAACATTATGATCGGCTCGGTTCCCGGCGAGCCGGTCACGCGGAACCCGTTGAGAGGTCACCGCCATGCCGCCAAGTCCTGCCGCTTCCATCGGCGCCGTCGGAACGATCTTCCGCTACCCCGTGAAATCCATGTACGGCGAGGTTTTGGACGGAGCTGTCATCGACGACGGCGGCGTTCTGGGTGATCGCGCCTACGCGCTCATCGACCGGGAGACCGGCAAGGTCGCGAGCGCCAAATTGCCGAGGAAATGGGGCGGCCTGCTCGAGCTCTCCGCCCGGTTCATGACGCCGCCTCGCCGGAACTTGCCTGCGCCCGCCGTGAGGATCGAATGGCCGGACGGCACGCATGTCGCCAGCGATGCCGGCGATCCGGACGGGAAGCTTTCCGAAACCTTGGGGCGGCGGGTGACTCTGACATCGACACGCCCGGATTCCGTCAGTGTCGAGCGACTGGATCCGCTCGATCCGGCGGGCGGCATTCGCGATATCGGTCAGATCATGCTGCGGGGCAAATTTGCGGACTACGCGCCGATCCATCTCTTGACCACGGCGACGCTTGCACAACTCTCGGCACTCCGCCCCGACAGTCAGTTCCACGCTCGCCGATTCCGCCCCAACCTCGTAATCGAAACGGCCGCCGGTCGGCCTGGCTTCGTCGAGAACGGATGGGTCGGCAAGATCGTTATGATCGGCGACGAGGTTTGTTTGCGAATCAGCGATCCGACCCCTCGCTGCTCGGTGCCGACCCTTGCCCAGAAGGATATCCCCAGGGACCCGCAGGTGTTGCGGGCCATTGTCGAGCATAATCGGCTCCCCGTGCCCTTGCTCGATAACGAGATCCTGCCCTGCGCCGGTGTCTATGGCTTCGTCGTGCGGGGAGGAACCGTGCGTCGGGGCGACGCGCTACGGATCGAGTGACCGGTTTCTCGCAGTGAGGTCCGCATGAATCGATTTTGGCCGTCGGCTGGAAGCGGATCGAGTTCCGCCGCTATAGCACTGTGTCCGGATTGATGGTCCAGCCAGATCGCGCAGATACGCGATGCCCAAGCGCCATGCGCGACAGGCCCTCCCTCGCCCGCCGAAACCTGCGATGAGCGAAGACATCGCCCTGCTCACGGCCACCGAGATGGCCCGGCGATTCCGCGACGGCAGCCTCACGCCGCTCGAAATCATGGGCGCCGTCTTCGATCGCATCGACGCGCTCGGCCGCAAGCGAGCCATGCGCGACTGGCCTTCCCTCTCCCGCCGGGATCTGCGATGAGCGAAGACATCGCCCTGCTCTCCGCCACCGACATGGTCCGGCGGTTCCGCGACGGCAGCCTCACGCCGCTCGAAATCATGGGCGCCGTCTTCGATCGAATCGACGCGCTCAATCCGCGGCTCAACGCCTATGTGGCGCTCGACCGGGAGCGGGCTTTCGCCGAGGCGCGCCGTGCGACCGAGGCGCTTGCCGGCAAGCCCGCGAGCCTGCCGCTGCTCCATGGCGTGCCGGTCTCGATCAAGGACGTGACGCCGGTCGCGGGGCTGCCGCTGACCTACGGCTCGGTCTTGCATGCCGACGAGGTCGCGCGCAGCGATGCCCTCATCGTGCAGCGGCTGAAGGCGGCGGGCGCCATCGTCGCCGGCAAGACCAACACGCCCGATTTCGCCTTCGGCGGCACGACGAACAACGCCCTCTTCGGCCATACCCGCAATCCCTGGGATCCGCGCATGACGGCGGGCGGCTCGACCGGGGGCGGCGCCGTCGCGGTCGCGACCGGCATGGGCCCGATCGCGCAAGGCGGCGATCTCGGCGGATCGCTGCGCACCCCCGCGGCCTTCTGCGGCATCGCCGGCTTCCGCACCACGCCGGGGCTGGTGCCGATCTGGCCCAACCTCGTGCCCTGGGACAGCTATGTCGTCGAAGGCACCATGGCGCGGAGCGTCGCCGACCTCGCCCGTTCGCTCGCCGCGATCGCCGGACCCGACGAACGCGCGCCGCTCTCCTATGGGGTCGACGGCAACGGCTTCCTCGCCGCGCTGGAGCGGCCGGAGATCGAGGGCTGGCGCGTCGCCTGGACGCCGGATCTCGAAGGGCTCCTCCCCGTGGAGCCGGAGGTGGCGGCGACCGTCGAGCGCGCCGCCCGCTCCTTCGAGGCGCTCGGCGCCACGGTCGAACGCGCGGCGCCGGATTTCCGCGAGCTGCTGGAGGTGGTGCTGCCCTCGCGCGGGCTGCTGATGGTCGCCCTCCATGGCGACAAGCTCGCCCGGCATCGCGACAAGCTGCCGCCTGCCCTCGTCTGGAACATCGAGCAGGGCTTGGCGCTGACCGGGCAGGATGTCGCGCGGGCCGAGCTGGTGCGGGGGCGTCTCGCGCAGCGCGTGCGCGCCTTCTTCGAACGCTACGACATTCTCCTCCTGCCGACCGAAGCGGTGGCGCCGTTTCCGGTCGAGCAGGACTTTCCGAAAGAGATCAACGGCATCCCCCTCGACAACCCGATCCACTGGTTCGCGCTCGCCTATGCGATCACGGTGGCAGGGCTTCCGGCGATGTCGGTACCGGCCGGCTTCACCGCAGCCGGCTTGCCGGTCGGCATGCAGATCGTCGGGCGAGCGCGGCGCGAGGATCAGGTCATCCGCGCGGCGGCCGCCTTCGAAACAGCGCACCCCTGGGCCCAGAACATCCCGCCCACGGTCGCGGCGCTCGCGCGCTAGGGCGCGCCAGGATCTGCCCTCGACAATCCGCAGCCCATCGAAACCCTCATGGTGAGCCTGTCGAACCATGAGCCTGCCGAACCATGAGGCTGGCAACGCCTGCGGTCTCACCCTTCGACAGGCTCAGGATGAGGACCGGCTCGCCCTTTTGAAATCCTCATGGTGAGCCTGTCGAACCATGAGCCTGCCGAACCATGAGGCTGGCGACGCCTGCGGTCCCACCCTTCGACAGGCTCAGGATGAGGACCGGCTCGCCCTTTTGAAATCCTCATGGTGAGCCTGTCGAACCATGAGCCTGTCGAACCATGAGGCTGCAGGAGCCGGGGCAGCCGGCGAGTGGCTCATCCTTCGACGAGCTCAGGATGAGGGTTTTGCTTCGGATGAGGGCTTTGGTCCGGATGAGGGCTTTGGTTCGGATGAGGGCTTCTGGCTTCTTCCTCATGGTGAGCCTGTCGAACCATGAGCGAGCCGACGCTTGCGGCCGCCCCATCCTTCGACAGGCTCAGGATGGGGTACCGGCTCGTCCTTTCCGGATCGCATGGCGATTGCGATTCAGATCAACGAGCTGGATGCAATTAGGTCCGGATTCTAGCCACGCGCCTCGGCCCGGCGTTTCTTCTCGTCGGATTTCCTCGACGCCCGCGTTTCCTCGGACTCCGTCTCGGGAAGCTCGTCGATCACGCCCGCATGGGAGCCGATCCAGGACGGCGGATCGCTTGCGGGAAAGGAATCGGCCGAGGCCCGCTCGACCGGATCGCGAATCTCCACATCGCGCGCAACCCGCGCCGCGGTGGGAAGGCGTGCCGCGGTGGGAAGTCCGACGGCCTTGCGCTTTTCCGTCATCGCATCGACCCCTCTTTCCTAATTCCCATATGTGGGAGCCGCGGAGCCCCTCTGCAATGCGGCAATGCGCCGACAGCGCGGGGGCGGCAATGTGCCGAGAGCGCGAGTGGCCAAGCGACCGCCCCACGCCGTCCTTCTCTCGAATATGCCGACGGCGCGAGTCGCCGAAGGGCTGCCCGCACCGTCGTTCTCCTGATGGCCTACATGGCCGCTATCGGTGCCGCTATGGGGTCATGCTCCTCGCGATCCGGTCATGCTCGCGCGGGGTCGCGGGGTGCGAGCTGGCCTCAGCTACGGCCGCGTTTCTGGCTCGCATCGGAGGCGCGATCGCGATCCTGCGAGAAATCGCCACCCATGCCGCCGGGGCGGTCCCGGTCGCGTTTCTGCTGCAGATGGGATTCGTCCTCGCGATGCTTCGGCTGGCCCGGCGCGCCGCCCTTGCCGGCACGATCGCGGTCGCGATCCGGGCTCCGCTTATGCTCGCCGCGGCGGGGGTTCTGCTGATTCTGATGCTGGTCCTGATTCGGAGTCTGGTTCGGCATTGAACTCTCCTTGGTGTTGCCTCACCGGACCAATGAGGGCTTCCGGAGGCGGTTCCGGCAGCGAACGAGATTTAATGTTCTGCGTCGAAATGGCGCGCGCCGACGTTCGAAATGGCACGCAATCGCGCTCGAAATGCGGCGCGAGAGGCGAAAAATGGCCCGCAATCACGCACAAAACGGCACGCGAAGGCGCTCGAACGGCGCAAAAACACGCGATTTCGGTGCCGTTTTTGCGCCTATTTGCGCCGCGGATGCGGGCTCCTGCCGGTCGCCGCGCGACGCACGCATGACCACACGGCGAGCACCGCCTGACGCAACGCCCAGGCGTCCTCCGCCAGAATCCGTACAGAGAAACCGTCCGCCCGCGGCAGGGCCGAGGCACCGGCATAGACTCCCACCACGCCCGCGAGTGCCGCGCGAACCGCGCCCAGAATCTCGGCCTCCGTGCCCGGCGTACCAAGAATGAAGAGCGAGCCATGGGCGCGATAGCGTTCGCCGGCACCGGGCACTGCCGCGGACGGATCCTCGATCGCCATGCGGTCTAGCAGGAGAAGCTCGCCGCCGCGCTCGACGCGCACCTCGCTCGCATAGCCCCGATAGAGCGCATTCCCGCCGCGCGGATCGTGCGAGAGAAAGGCCTCGCCGACGATCGCCGTCGCGTCGGGCTCGAGCTGGAGCCGGATGCGGTTCTCGAACCGCGCCGCAGGGAACAGAATGAAGGGGTCGGGCAGATATTCGAGACAGCCGCCGGAACCGACCGAAAGCTCGACCGCCTGGCGCGCGGTTCCCCCGGTCATGGAATGGACGATGGTCGAGGCCTGGGTCGTCAGATGCATCGCGGCGCGGGCGTCGACCCGCACCGATTCCGCGAGGCGATCATGCTCGAACATGCCGCCGGCGCAGGATTGCAGATAGAGCGTCATCATGCCGGCGGGATCGCCTTCGACGATCTGCGGCCGGCAGATGTGATAGGGATAGGAGGCATATTGCCGCGAGAGATAGGTGCGGCCGTCCGGCGCGCGCGTCGCCACAAGCTCGACCCGGCCGCGCCGCGCCAGCGCGTCCTCCAAAACCGGTTCCGCCGTGCGAGCATCGTCCATGCCGTACCTCAATCGAACAACAGGTCGAGCGAAACGGGCTCGACCCGGCCGCGCCGCACCGACGCATCCTCCGAAACCGGTTGAGTCGTGCGCGCGTCGTCCATACCGGGCCTCAATCGAACAGCACGTCGCGCGAGAGCTGCTGCACGACCGCATCGACGCCCTCGCCCGTCGCGCAGTTGGTGAGCAGGATCGGGCGCCCGCCGCGCACCTCCTTCGCCTCCGCGACCATGCGCGCGAGGTCGACGCGGACATAGGGGGCGAGATCGGTCTTGTTGATGACGAGAAGGTCGCTCTGCAGGATGCCGAGCCCGCGCTTCCTGGGGATGTCGTCGCCGCCGGCGACGTCGATCACGAACATCCAGTAATCGACGAGGTCGAGCGAGAAGGTCGAGGCGAGATTGTCCCCGCCGCTCTCGATCAGCACCAGGTCGAGGGGGCGGAAACGGTCCTCGAGCAGGTCCGCCGCCTGGATGTTGAGGGTGGGATCCTCGCGGATGGCGGTGTGCGGGCAGGCCCCCGTCTCCACCGCCAGGACCCGCTCGGGCGCGATGAGGCCGCTGCGCCTGATCCGCTCGGCGTCCTCCTGGGTCACGAGGTCGTTGGTCACGACCGCGATGTTGGTCCCTCGCCCGATGAAGCGCGGGATGAGCTGCTCCAGGAGCGCGGTCTTACCGGAGCCGACCGGGCCCCCGATTCCGACCCGTGCCGCGTCGCCGCCGGTGCGGCTTCCGTCCGGGCTCATCGCAGCATGTAGCGCTGGGCGAGCGGCAGGCTTTGCGCCGGCTCGCAGGTCGCAACCTTGCCGTCGACGATCACGTCGAAGGTCTGCGGATTGACCGTGATCTTCGGACAGGCATCGTTGTGCCGCATGTCGCGCTTGGTGAGCTTCCGCGTGCCTTTGGCGGGGAGCAGCCGCTTGGTGAGGCCGTGCATGCCCGCCACGTCGGACTGCAGCGCAAGCTCGGTCACGAAGCTCGCCGAAAGCGACTTCCGGGCCGAGCCGAAGGCGCCCCATTGCGGCCGCATGGCGATCGGCTCGCAGGTCATCAGCGAGGCCGCGCTGTCCCCCATCGCGCCCCAGACGATGAAGCCGCCCTTCACGACCAGCTCCGGCTTGATGCCGAAGAAAGCCGGCTTCCACAGCACGATGTCGGCCATCTTGCCCTTCTCGAGCGAGCCGATATGGGCGTCGATGCCGAAGGTCTTCGCGGCGTTGATCGTGTATTTCGCGATGTAGCGCTTGATCCGCTCGTTGTCGCCGATCCGGCTCTTCTCCTCCGGCAGCCGGCCGCGCTGATCCTTCATCTTCGAAGCGAGCTGCCAGGTCCGGCAGATCACCTCGTTGATGCGGCCCATGCCCTGGCTGTCCGAGCCCAGCATCG
>CAZMUZ010000008.1:0-36288 GCA_964569315.1 uncultured Rhodospirillaceae bacterium
CGCCTAATAGTACCGGGACGCGGCCGGGCGGGCGTCTAGCCCGCCCGGCCGACGATCGCCGTGCGGTGCCTGCCATGACCAACATCATCGAAATCGCCGGGCTGGTGAAGACCTTTCCGGGCGGAATCCGTGCGGTCGACGGGGTCTCGCTCGAGATCCGGGCCGGCGAGTTCGTCACGCTGCTCGGGCCCTCGGGCTGCGGCAAGACGACGATCCTTCGCCTCATCGCCGGTTTCGAGACGCCGGATGCCGGCCGCATCCTGCTCGGCGGCCGCGACGTCACCGACGACCCGCCCTATCGACGTCCCGTCAACACCGTGTTCCAGGACTATGCGCTCTTCCCGCACATGACGGTCGGGCAGAACGTGGGGTACGGGCTCCGGATCTCCGGTGTGTCGCGCGCCGAGACGGCGGATCGAATCGCCGCGACGCTCCGCATGGTCGATCTGCTCGAGAAGATCGACAGCATGCCGGCGCAGCTTTCGGGAGGGCAGCGGCAGCGCGTGGCGCTCGCGCGGGCCATCATCCGGCAACCGAAGGTCCTGCTTCTCGACGAACCTCTCTCGGCGCTCGACGTCAAGCTGCGCGAGGCGATGCAGGTCGAGCTCATGCATCTGCATGAGAAGCTCGGCATCACCTTTCTGCTGGTGACCCACGACCAGAGGGAGGCGCTGGTGATGTCGGACCGCGTCGTCGTGCTCTCGCAAGGGCGGATCGTGCAGTGCGGCACGCCGGCCGAGCTCTATGACCGCCCGGCAACGCCGTACGTGGCGGATTTCGTCGGAACCTCGAACCTGATGCGCGCGACGGTTGCCGCCATCGAGGGCGACGAGGTCATAGCAACGGCCGGGCCCCACCGCCTCCGGGGCGCCGCTCATGGGCGCAGATTTCGGCCCGGCGACAAGGTCTTGCTCTCGATCCGGCCCGAGAAGGCGGCGCTCGTTGCCGACGGCAGCGCGGCGGCGCCCGGTGCCAATCTGATCGAGGCCCGCGTGACCGAGCATCTCTTCCACGGCCATGCGCTTCGCATGGAACTCGACATCGGACAAGCGGCGCCGTTCATCGTCGACCTGCAACTCTCCGCTGCCGTCGAAACGCTTCGCCTGCCGCAGACGGGCGGCAGGGTTGCGATCGCCGTGCCGCCGGCGAACGTCACGGTCTTTCCGGCCGAGGCGCAGCCATGAAGCTGGAAACCCGCCGCCGTCTTTCCGCAATGGGCGTGCTCGCGCCACCGCTCTTGTGGACGCTCCTCTTCATGTTCGTGCCCTATGCGATCATGTTCACCTACAGCTTCTACCGGAAGGAATTTCCGATCTTCATTCCGGACTTTCAGTTCGGCAACTATCTGCAGCTCATCCAGGACTCTCAGTACTACACCGTCTTCTTCCGGACCCTGAAGATCGCGGCGGCGGTTGCCGTCGCGGCGGTCGCGCTCGCCTATCCGCTTGCCTATTTCCTCGTATTCAAGATCCGGTCGCCGAGCCTGCGCGCCGCCCTCTATATGGCGGTGATCGTGCCCTTGTGGGTCTCGTACCTCCTCCGCGCCTACACCTGGAAGACGATCCTCGGCAGCGAAGGCGTGCTGAACTCGTTTCTCGTCTGGTCGGGCATTCTCGAGGGCCCGACCGATCTCCTGCTCTACAATCAGTTCGCCGTCGTGCTGACGCTCACCTACATCTTCATCCCCTTCGTCGTGATGCCGGTCTATACGGCGCTGGAGAAGATCCCGCGCAACCTCATCGAGGCATCTCAGGATCTCGGCGTCGGGCCGTTGCGCACCTTCCTCGGCGTCACCTTGCCGCTCTCGATCCCGGGTATCCTCGCCGGCGCCACCTTCGCCTTCTGCCTCACTTTCGGCGACTTCGTGGCGCCGGTGCTGGTCGGCGGCCCGAGCGGGACGATGATCGCGAACGTTATCCAGTCGCAATTCGGAATTGCCCTGAACTGGCCGCTCGGTGCCGCGCTCTCGATTGTGGTGCTCATCATCGTTCTCTCCATCATCTCGGCGAGCGACCGGCTGGAGCGTGCCGGCCGGCTCAATCTCGGGTGAGCGGATGAGCGCGGCCGTCATCGCCGAACCCCGGAGGCGCAGGCGGCGCGATCCGTCCTTCTGGGCGCTCGGCGCCCTGGCCGGCTTGATCCTCGCGTTCCTCTATCTGCCCGTGATCGTGCTCATCGTCTTCAGCTTCAACGACAACATCGTCACGACCCTGCCGCTGCGCGGCTTCACGCTCGGTTGGTACGAGAAGATGCTGGCCAACGAGGAGATGATCGCGGCGATCAGGAACAGCTTCTACGTGGCGGGTGCCGCGACGCTGCTGACGCTTCTGGTCGGCGTACCCGCCGCCTTCGCCCTCGATCGCGCCGATTTCCCGGGCAAGACCGCATTCCGCCGGCTGGTCATGCTGCCTCTGACGCTCCCCGGCATCATCACCGGAATCTCGATGCTGAATCTGTTCCGGGTGCTGGGGTTCAATCTGAGCCTCGAGACGGTGATTCTGGGGCATGGCACTGCGCTCGTCGCCATCGTGATCACCCAGGTCTATGCGCGCCTGATGCGTTTCGACCGGCGGCTCGAGGAGGCCTCGAGCGATCTCGGCGGGCGGCCCTGGCAGACCTTCCTGCTGGTGACGCTGCCCAACATCCGCTCGGCCATCCTCGGCAGCGCGCTGCTGGCCTTCACGCTCTCCTTCGACGAGATACCCGTGACCTTCTTCCTGACCGGCCGCGACAACACGCTGCCGATGTATATCTATTCGACGCTCCGCCGGGGCATCACGCCGGAAATCAACGCGATCGGCACCATCATCGTGGTGGTGTCGCTCGCCCTCATCTTCCTGTCGATCTACCTGCTGCGCGAGCCGCAGCGGCATTCCCGCACCGCCAGATAACCGGGCTTTCCACCGGCCTCCGGTTCAGACGCCTGACCCCGGGGGCGATCGCCGCCCCTGTCGCCCGGCGGGCAGGGCGCCGCGTCAGAGGGCGTCGGCGCGCTCATGCGCCCGCAGATAAGCCTCGGCGATGGCTTGCAGGCGATCCCGTCCGAAGCTGCCATTGTGCCCGCCATGCACCACGCGGGCCGGGATGTCGCGGAGCCGTTTCATCGTCCGCACATAGTCCGGGATGCTGGAATGATGCAGTTCGTCGAGGAGGGGCCCCTCGTAAATGGCATCGCCCGAGAACAGAATACCGCTCGCCTTCTCCCAGAGGCCGATGCTGCCGGGCGAATGGCCGGGCAGATGAATGACCTCGAAGTTGCGGTCGCCTGTGGAAACGACGTCGCCATCCTCGACCCGTCGCGTCACCTTCGCCGGCGCGATGCGGAAGCTGCGGAGATCGTAGCCGGCGCTCGGCAGGGCCGTGATCAGCGGCCCGCTCACCTCGTAGTTCGGCACCGAGAAGTAGCCGAGGTCCGAAGCGTCGAACGTCTCGTCCAGCAGGGTGAAATCGCCGTCCGCCCGTTCGAGGCCGTCCGCCTCCAGCCGATGCGCCACGCAATCCCCGAACTCGTGATGCCCGCCGATATGGTCGGCATGGACGTGGGTCGCGACCGCCGTCAGGGGCCGGTCGGTGAGACGGGTCACGATCTCCCGCAGGCTGCAGATGCCCATGCCGGTGTCGATCACGAGGTCGCGGTCGCGGCCGCGCACCAGCCAGATATTGCAGCGCATGAGCGGCACGACATGCGGCTCCCAGAGGAGCGTGAGGTCGTCGTCGAGCCGCTTCACTTCGAACCAGCGTTCGGCAATCTGCACGGACATGGATCCCTCGCTATCGGGCGTTGGCGCCCTCAGCAGAGACGAGCCGCGCGGCAAGGTCAACGACCGCACCGTCCCATCCTTGCGGATCGCGCATCCGCCGGGCTTGCCCTGCCATTGGCGGCCGCTCGGTCGAGCGGGACCGAAATCGGCTATTTCCTGCGGATTCCGTATCTCGCGCTCTGCGCAATTGCACCGGCCGGAGGCGCTTCATAAGTTAGGTGGAGAAACGAGGCGGGTGGTCGCGCCGCCGGCGGCGACCGGACAAGCGGGCGGACACGGCATGAACGAGCAACGGGATTATGCGGGCTATACCGGTTATCAGCAGACCGACCGCCCGGAGCATGACCGCGAGCTGACCGAGGTCGGACCGCGCACGCCGGGCGGCGAGTATCTGCGCCGGTTCTGGCATCCGGTCGCGCTCGCCTCGGAGATCGGCGACCTGCCGAAGCGCCTGCGCGTGCTGGGCGAGGATCTCGTCTGCTTCCGCGACAAGGGCGGGCGCTACGGGCTGCTGCATCTCAATTGCTGCCACCGCCAGACCTCGCTCGAATACGGCATCTGCGAGGATCGCGGCATTCGCTGCTGCTATCATGGCTGGCTCTTCGACGTCGACGGAAAGATCCTGGAGACGCCGGGCGAGGCCGCGGACAGCAAGGGCGCCGAGAAGGTCCGCGCGACGCGCCGGCAGGGCGCCTATCCGGTGCGCGAGTACAAGGGCCTCGTCTTCGCCTATATGGGGCCGCCGGCCGAGATCCCGGCCTTCCCGATCTACGACGCCTACGAGATTCCGGGCATGACGATGACGCCCTATGTCTCGCATTTCCCCTGCAACTGGCTGCAGGTGCTGGATGCGATCGTCGATCCGGTCCATACCTCCTTCCTCCATTCGCGCGTGAGCCGCCTGCAATTCTCCGAAGGCTTCGGCGAGCTCGGCGAGATCGAGTTCTACGACCAGGGCATCAGGCTCTTCGCCACCAATACGCGGCGCGTCGGCGACAATGTCTGGATCCGCGTGAACGAGCTGATCTTCCCGAACTTCACCCAGGCCGGCGCCGCCTATGCGGCCGACGGCACCCGGCAGCGCTATTTCGGCCGCAGCTCCTTCACCCGCTGGGTGGTGCCGGTCGACGATACCGATACGCGCGTCATCGCCTGGGCGAATTTCGGCGAGCGCGGCGACCCGCACGAATACAACACGCCGGAAGGCATCGACCAGATCGAGCAGGGCGAGGTGTTCGACCGCCCCTACGAGCAGCGCCAGCGCCATCCGGGCGACCTCGAAGCCACCACCGGCATGGGGCCGATCACCATTCACAAGCTCGAGCATCTGATGGCGACGGACAAGGGCGTGGCGGCGCTGCGCCGCAAGCTCCGCCGCTACATCAAGCGCGTGGCCGTCGGCGAGGCGGCCGAGCAGCCGACCGACCTCGCGGCCGGCCCGATCCCGACCTATGGCGGCGACACGGTCATGACGGTGCCGGCGCGGAACTCGATCCCGGACGGCGAGCTGCGCCGCCGCGTCGCTGCCAGGGCCATGGAGCATCAATTCGCGGCGGACAAGCTGGTCGGCGAGGAACGCGACCGCCATGTGATCGAGCGCCTCAAGGCGTTGGAAATCGAAACCCGCGACTGGTGAGGCGGCGGACCTCCGTCGTTTCTAGAGCCCGTGCGGCTCCAGGCTCGGCCAGGGCAGCCTGTCGCGCAGATACCGATCGAGCCAGTCGTAGGACATGCGCATCGCTTCGGCGCTGACCTCGGCCAGACCGTGGTCTGCGCCTTCGAAGAAGGCGAAGCGGAAGGGGTGCTTCGCTTCATAGAGCGCGGTCGCCATCCGCAGCGCCTGGCTCGGATGGACGCGCCAGTCCGCGCTGCCATGCAGCATCAGGATCGGCGTCGTCTTGCAAAGCTTTTCCGGCCAGCGGATCGGCGAGCGGCGCAGGATCGCCGCCGCCTTGTCCGCGCGATAATCCGGCACGAGCTTCGCGAAGACGCGCTCCTCCATCTCCGGCCGCCGTTGCAGATAGTCCTCGAGGTCGGTCACGCCGGAGAGGATGACGGCGGCCGCGAACCGGTCGGTGCGGGCGAGCGCCAGATAGGCCATCAGCCCGCCGCGGCTCCAGCCCCAGAGGCCGATGCGGGAAGGATCGGCGTCAGGCTCGCGCTCCAGCAGCGGAATGAGCGCCAGCACATCCTCGAGATCGGCGCCGCCGAACTCGTCGAGCCCTTCCGAGCCGGCATTGCCGCGATACTGGCTCGCCGCGACGATGTAGCCGCGATCGGCGATGGCCGCGAGCTGCACGGCCGCCTGACGCGCCGAGATCACCCCGCTGCTGCCATAGCCGCCGCGGTCATAGATGACGCAGGGCAGGGGCCCCGGCCGCTGCTTCGGCCGGGCGACATAGCCCGTCACCTTGAGGCCGCCGCTCGCATAGGCGATGCGGAAGAGCTCGACGCGCTCGAGCCGCGCATGGGCGTCGGGGTCGCGCTCGGCGAGACGCGCGAGCGTGTCGGCGTCGAGCGCGAGGAGCGTGCGATCGATCGGGTCGCCGTCGCGCATCAGTAGCCGAGCTTGGCGTTGACCCGGTTCCTGAGCGGCTTGCCGGCGAGATAGCGCTCCATGTTCTCGAAGAAGAGGTCGAGCGTGAGCGGAATGTAGGAATCGCCGTCGTCGGACGAGACATGCGGCGTGATGATCAGGTTCGGCGTATCCCAGAGCGGCGAGCTCTCGGGCAGCGGCTCCGGATCGAAGACGTCGAGGATCGCGCCGGCGAGGCTGCCGTTCCGCAGCTTGGCGGCGAGCGCCGCGTAGTCGATCACCGGCTCGCGCCCGACATTGACGATTCCGGCCGCGGGCTTCAGCAGGTCGAGACGCCGCCGGTCGAGCAGGTTGCGGGTTTCCGTCGTGAGCGGCGTCGCCACGAAGACGAAGTCCGCCTGCGGCAGCGCCTTGTCGATGTCGCGCGTCTTGTACATCCGGTCGACGCCGGCCGCCGGCTTGCCGTGGCGATTGACGCCCAGCACCCGCAGCCCCGCGCGTTTCGCCTGGCGCGCCACCGCCCCGCCGATGCTGCCGACCCCGACCACCAGGACCGTCTTGCCGCCGATGGGGGTCGCATAGATCTGGTCGAAGCGCTTCTGGCGTTGGCCGGTATAGAGCGCCGGCATGGCGGCGTTCAGCATCAGCAGCGACATCAGGCCATATTCCCCGGCCTTCTGCGCATGAACGCCCTTGTTGTTGACGAGGGTCACGCTGCGCGGCAGCCAGTTCATCGGCATCAGATGCTCCACGCCGGCGCCGATGATGTGGATCCAGCGGAGATTCGGCGCATGCTTGGCGAGGTCCCGCGTCGGCAGGTCCCAGGCGACCAGCACCTCGACATCGGCCATGGTCGTGGCGAAATCCCCGGTGTTCCAGCCGAAGCTCGGGGCCAGCCGCTTCGCCGTCCTGGCATGGCGCTGCGCCGCCGCTTCATAGCGCTCCCGCGTGAGCGAGAAGGCGGCCTCGCCTTCGGGCGTGTTCGGCCAGGTGTCGGCGGCCGCGCGGTTGCTCTTGAAATGGACACGCAGCTTGCCGCGACGGCCGGTCTTCTTCATGGCTCTGTCCCCACTTTTTTCGCTTCTCGCGGGACATCGGGCGCCCGCGCCGGCGCCCGAGTGTAGTCGTCCGGACCCGCACCGCAAGGAAGGCGGATCCCGTTTGCGCAATCCGCAATGGCGGGCCTTCGCGCGGCCGCGGAGCAGGGCCACGATCGCCGCCACGTTCCCGGGGTGCCGGCGCTCGCGCGGGGGATTCCCGTCGGAGCCGATGGAGAAATGGCTTGAATCCGCCAGTTCTGCGCGGAATCGCGCCGGCGCGGAAGGAGTTTGTTAACCGAAGCGCAAGCAAAGGCTGGTGGAATGTCCTTTGGACCGGGGAGGTCCGGAACTCTGGCGAGCGTGCGACGGATGGAACGCGGAACGATGCTTGCGACCGGAACGGTCGCGCTGCCCCGCGTCCGCCCGGGCTGAGACGGGGCGGGCGATGCGCTGGCGCATCCGCGAAAGATTCATATTCCTCTTCACGCTCTGCGCCATGCTGCCGGTGGCGCTCATGGCGATGGTCACCTATTCGGATGCCCGCAACTCGCTGAAGGAGGCGATCGCTTCCGAGGCCTTCGAGCTGACGCGCCAGACCTCGCAGCAGCTCGAGCAGTTCATGGGGCAGGTGGTCGAGGACCTGCACACCTGGAGCAGCCTCAAGGCGATGGAGGACCTCCTTGCGAACGCCCATTCGGCGCCCGTCAGCAACGATCTTGACCGCTTCCGCACGCAGTATCCCGAGTTCTCCAACTTCGCCGCGGCCGATGCGGACGGTCTGGTGGTGGCGTCGACCGATCGGCGATGGATCGGGCAGAAGCTCGACCGGATGGCCTTCTTCCGCAGCGTGATGCAGGGCTGGGCCTATCAGAGCCCGGTCCAGCGCACCCCGCTCGCGCAGGAAGCGGGCATCATGTTCGCGCTTCCGATCCATGCCAGCCGCGATCCGGGCAAGATACTGGGTGCGCTCATCGCGGTCGTGGACTGGAAGGCGATCGCCGAGCGCCTCGCCGGGATCACGATCTCGGGCGTCGCCCAGGATGCCTCTCACGCCATCACCCTCTTCGATCGCCGGACCGGCTATGTGATGTTCCGCACGCCGGGCGCCGCGGAGGTCCCCTTCGATCTGCTCTCCCAGATCGTCGACCAGGCGACCGAGCGCGAGGTCGAGGGCGAGATGATGCTGCTGAGCGCGCATCAGAGCCGCGGATATGAAGGCTTCGCCGACCCGCACTGGTCGCTGGTGGCGCAGATCGCCTCCGATGCGGCCTTCGTCAGCGTCTATCGAATGCGGGACAATTTCATCGTGGTGGGCGTGCTGGTCACGCTGCTCGCGGGTTCGATCGGCTATATCGCGGCAAACCGGCTGGTGCAGCCGATCCAGTCGCTGATCACCGCCATGACCCGCGTGGCCCGCGGCGATCACGACATCAAGGTTCCGGCGATGGATCGCCGCGACGAGATCGGCGACATGGCGGCGGCGGTCGACGTGTTCCGCGAGACCTCCGCGGCGCGCCTGCGCGACCAGGAGGAGTTGCGTATCGCCAAGGTCGCGGCCGAATCCGCCAACAAGGCGAAATCCGAGTTCCTTGCGACGGTCAGCCACGAGATCCGCACGCCGATGAACGGCGTGCTCGGCATGGCGGCGTTGCTCCTCGACACCAGGCTCGACGAGGAGCAGCGCCATTTCGCGACGACGATTCGCGATTCCGGCGAAATCCTGCTGGATGTCATCAACGACATCCTGGATTTCTCCAAGATCGAGGCCGGTCGCCTCGACCTCGAGATCGCCGATTTCGAGCTGTCGCCGCTGGTCGAGAGCGTGACCGAGCTCATGGCGGCGCGCGCGCACGCCAAGAACATCGATCTGGTCTCCTTCGTACATCCCGATTTGCCGCCGCGCATGGTGGGGGACCCGGGTCGTCTGCGCCAGATCATGCTCAATCTGGTGAGCAACGCGATCAAGTTCACCGAGATCGGCGGCGTCGCCATCGAGCTCACGCCGGATCGCGTGGATGGCGACAGGGTGACCGTGCTTTGCCGTGTGACGGACACCGGCATCGGCATCTCGCCGGCGGTGCAGGCGATGCTGTTCCAGCGCTTCTCGCAAGCCGACGCCTCGACCACGCGGCGCTACGGCGGCACCGGGCTCGGCCTCGCCATCAGCAAGCAGCTCGCCGCGCTGATGGCCGGCGACATCGGCGTCGAAAGCACGCCGGGGCGGGGAAGCTGCTTCTGGTTCAAGGTCGGGCTCACCCGCGGCGAAGGCGAAAGCGAGCGCACCACGCGCCTCGCGCTGGCGCGCGCCGCCCTCGCCGGCAAGCGGGTGCTGCTGGTGGACGACAACGAGATGAACCTCCGGGTGGTGGCCCGCCAGCTCACGGCGCTCGACATGCCGGTGGAAACCGCCAAGGGCGCCGTCGACGCCTTGAAGGCGATGCGCAACGCGGCGGTGCAGGGCAAGCCCTTCGCGATCGCGCTCGTCGATCACATGATGCCCGATACGGACGGGCCGGGTTTCGCCAGGATCCTGCGGGCCGACGCGGGCTTCGGCAGCACGAAGCTGGTGCTGTCTTCCTCCTCGAGCCTGATCAACACCGACGCGGCGGCGCAGGAATATGGCTTCGACGCCGCGCTGCCCAAGCCGCTCCATGGCGACAAGGTGGTGCTTCGTCTCGCGCGGGTCGTCGATGCCCGGCTCGGCGCCAGCGCCGAGGCGGCACGAGCGGCGCCGGCGGCGCCGATGCGCAGCCTGCGCATCCTGCTCGCCGAGGACAACAAGGTGAACCAGCTTCTGGCGAGCAGCCTTCTCACCAAGGTCGGCCATCGGGTCGACGTGGCGGGGAACGGCATCGAGGCGGTCCATGCGGTCTGCCAGCGCCAGTACGACGTGATCCTGATGGATATGCAGATGCCGGAGATGGACGGACTCGAGGCGACCCATCGCATCCGGGCGCTCCCGCCCGAGCTCAATGCGATTCCGATCGTCGCCATGACGGCCAACGCCATGGTCGAGGACCGCATCCGCTGCGAGGAAGCCGGCATGAACGGCTATGTCTCGAAGCCGATCGATGTGGCGGTGCTGATGAGCGAGCTCGCCCGCTGCACCGGGCAGGATACGACGGAAATTCTCGGCCGCATCCCGCCGCCCGCGCCGGCGGCAAACGATCCTGCGCTCGCGGCCGCAGCCGAAAGCGCGCTCGCCGATCTCCTCGACTCGCTGGAAGGCGAGTCGCCCCCCGCACCGCCCGCCGCCGCCGCCGGAAATCGCTGACGCATTCCGCCGGGTCTCGATGGCCTCCGGGCGTCGCGCCGCCGACCTATGATCTTGTCGTGACAAGGGGGCGCCGTTAGACAGCACGCGCTCCGCTCGGGCATAATGCCCGTGCATGGGTGTGCGATTCGGCGCGGGCGGGGCCCTGCGCGGCGTCGCGGAGGGGTCGATGCGGTTCGCATTGCTGGCGATGCTATGCCTCGGAATGGCGACGGCGGGCGCATGGGAAGCCCGCGCGGCGGACGCCGAGGCGGCGACCCTCGGTTTCGGCGTGACCGTCGACGAGATGGTCGATCTCCTGAAATCCTACCCCGAGGTCGAGAGCGTTTCCGTCCGGCCGGGCCGGTTCGGCAACCCGGCGCTTTCGGCGCGCACCGCGGGCATCGATTTCGACGTGTTCTTCTATCACTGCGACGAGGAAGACGATTCCCGCTGCGGCGAGGTGCAGTACAAGGCCACTTTCGTGCCTGAACAGGGCCGCGAGCGCGACGCCGCCAAGGCGGTTGCCCGGTGGGACCAGGACTGGGTCTTCGGCCGCGCCTTCGTCGAGGACGACCTGGATGTCGTCATCGAGCATGCGCATTTCGCGCGCGGCGTGACCCGCCTCTATCTCGAGCAGAACGCCGAGCTCTGGCTGCTCTCGATCCTGCCGGATTTCCGCCGCGCCATCGGATATTGATCGGCCTCCGCCGAAGACGGAAAATGCGCCGCATGCCGGCGGCCCTGCCGTTCGGCCCAGGGTTCCGGCCGGCGAGGGGAGGGGACCGTGACGCGGTCTATCGCGCTCGATCAGTGGCAGGCGCCGGAGGGAAAGCGACGGCTTCCGGGACCCGCCTTCCTGACGCAGGCCTATGGGCGCCTGCCGCCGACCGCCCTGATGCTGCTCGCGATCCTTTCGGTGCAGCTCGGCTCCGCGCTGGCGACGATGCTGTTCTCGAGCCTCGGCCCGATCGGCACCGCCTTTTGCACCCTTGGCCTCTCGGCGACGATGCTGACCCTCGTCGTGCGCCCGGCGCTCGACCGCAGGATGCTGGCCCGCGCGCCGCTGGTCCTGCTCTTCGGGTTGGTCGCTGCGGCGATGGAGCTGCCCTTCTTCCTGGCGCTGCAGACCGTGCCGCTCGGCATCGCCGCCACCATCACCTTCCTCGGGCCCCTCGGCCTCGCCATCGCCATGTCGCGCCGGCCGATCCATTTCCTCTGGATCGGCATCGCCACGCTCGGCATTGCGTTGATGACGCCGGAGATCGGCGGCGGCCTCGATCCGCTCGGGCTCGGCTTCGCCGCGATCTCCGCCGTCGCCTGGGCGAGCTATGTGCCGGTGAGCAAGCGTGCGGGTGCCGTCTTCGACGGCAATACGGGCCTCGTGCTGGGGCTCTGGGCCGCCACCTTCATGCTGATGCCGCTGGCGCTCGCGGAAGGCACCGTGCTGCAGGCGAGCCCGCGCGAGATCCTCGGCGCGCTCGGCGTGGCGCTGCTGAGCGCGATGCTGCCGATGGCGATGGAGTTCAAGGCGCTGCAGCGCCTCTCCGCCCGCGCCTATGGCATCCTGATGACGCTCGAGCCGGCGATCGCGGCCCTGGTGGGTGCGATCTTCCTCGGCCAGATCATCGAACCGGCGCTGCTGGCGGCCATCGCCTGCGTGACCATTGCCGCGGTCGGGGTCACGCTCTCGGATCGCCGCGACCCCGGCTGACGCCGCGTCCGCTTGTCGGCGCAAGGAGCTTCCGCATGGAACCGAGAATCACGCTCATCACGCTCGGCGTCGGCGATCTCGCGCGCGCACGCGCGTTCTACGAGACGGGCCTCGGCTGGCCAGTCTCCTCCGCGAGCGTGGCGGGGGAGGTGGTGTTCCTGCGGCTCGAGGGTCTGGTGTTGGCGCTCTACGATGCCGGCAAGCTGGCGAAAGATCTGGGCCGAAAGCTCGATAGCGGCACCGCGCGCTTCACCCTCGCGCATAATGCGCGGAGCCGCGACGAGGTGGACCGGATCTTCCGGCGCGCCGAGCGCGCGGGCGCCCGGGTTTTGCAGGCGCCGGAGGCGACACACTGGGGCGGCTATTCGGGCCATTTCGCCGATCCCGAGGGGCATGTCTGGGAGATCGCCTGGAACCCGCATTTCCCCTTCGCAGCCGACGGGTCGATCGTCATTCCCGAATGAGGCCGCGTTAGTTGCCGGCGGTCGTACCGAAATCGATCGAGAGGGCGGCGCCGGTGACCGGCGCCAGCTTCGGCGAGGCCATCTGGAAGACGAACTCGGCGACTTCCTCGGGCCGCACGAACCGCGCGCGCTCGCCCTGCGGATAGATCGACAGCAGCCGCTTCCGGTAGCCCTCGGGATCGCCGCCGCCATAGGTCGCGGCCTGGAACTCGAGCATCGGCGTCTCGACATCGCAGGGGCAGATCGCGTTGATCCGCACCCCGCGCGGCGCCAGCTCCCGCGCCATCGCCTTGGTCAGCAGCACCACGCCGCCTTTGGACGCGCAATAGATCGCGGCCCCCGCATTGCCGAGGAGCCCCGCATCCGAGGCGATGTTGAGGATGACGCCCGAGGTCTTCTCCAGGGCTGGGATCGCATAGCGGCAGGCGAAGAAGGTGCCTTTGAGGTTGATGTCAATGGTGCGGTCCCATTCCGCCTCGGTGGCCCGGTCGGAAGGACCTTCCACCCAGACGCCGGCCGCATTGATCAGCACGTCGAGCCGCCCGAAGCGCGCGAGCGCGGCCGCAACCATCCGCTCGCAATCCGCGACCCGGGTCACGTCGGCGGGGATGGCGAGAAGTCGATCTTCGGCAGCGCGGTTCGCCTCGCCATAGGCCGCGAGCCGCTTCGCGTCGATGTCGGCGAGGGCGACATTGCCGCCGGCCGCGAGGAAGAGATCGGCGGTCGCCCGGCCCATGCCGCCGGAGCCGCCGGTGATCAGGATCGTCCTGCCGCGCCAATCGACGGTCACGCGCCCGGCCCCTTGATTTCCTGGATCGAATTGCCGCCATCCACCACGAAAAGCTGGCCGGTGACGTAGCTCGCCTCCTCGCTCGCGAGGAAGAGCACCACATGCCCGACCTCCTCGGGGCGGGCGGGGCGGCCGATCGGCGTGTGCTTGCCGGCCGCTATCTCCCATTTCCCGCTGGAGGCGGTCTCGATCCAGCCGGGGCCGACGGCGTTGACGGTGACGCCCTTCTTCGCGACCTCGAGCGCGAGCGCACGGGTGAGGCCCAGCATGCCGGCCTTGGCCGCGCTGTAGCCGGCGCTGTGGCGGTGCGAGACGACCGGCCCGGTCACCGAGGACATGTTGACGACCCGCCCATAGCGCCGCGTCACCATGCCGTTCAGCACGGCACGGGTGACGGCGAAGCAGCTATTGAGATTGATGTCGATCGCGCGGTCCCAGGCATCGTCGGTGATCTTGCGGAACTCGGCGGGCTTCTCGGCAATGCCGGTCTGCACCATGCCGGCATTGTTCACCAGCACCCCGATCGGTCCGAGCGCTTCTTCCGCCGATTTCACCAGCGCGGCCGCCGCCTTGCGGTCGGTCAGATCCGCCATGAAGGCGGCGTGGCGCCGCCGCCCGCCGGGCAGCTCGGCGAGGCGGTCGAAGATCCGCTTCGTGGTCGCGGCAATGGCGACGCGCGCGCCGGCCGCCGCCAGCAGCCTTGCCGTCGCGAAGCCGATGCCGGCTTCGCTTCCTGCGCCGGTCACCAGCGCCGTCCGTCCCGCCACGCCCGCCATGCCGATCCCCCGATGGCCGATGAAACGCCTCCCTATAGCACAGCGCTGCGGCTCGGCCGCGGCGCGAGCGCGATCAAGTCTCGGAAATGACTCAAGGTTTGCGCACCCCACCGCCTGATCTAATTCACGAAGAAGACAATATAGAACGCTGATTCTTGACAAGATTCTCGATGGGGATTCTTATCGCGGGCGCGCGGCGGGGGATCGCTCCTCCCGGCGCGGGAACGCAAGGGGGATGGCATGAGGCGAGCTTTGGCTGCGCTGGCGCTGGTCGGGCTGCTCGGGCTCGGCGGATGCGCCAACATGGACCGGACGGGCGAGCGCATGCTCATGGGCTCCGCGATCGGTGCGGGCACCGGCGCGATCTTCGGCGCCGTCACCGGCGGGATCGGCACGGGCGTCGGTGCCGCGGTCGGCGCGGCCGTCGGCGCGGGTGCGGGCTTCCTCATGGATCAGGTGATCGAGCCATAGGAGGGCCGGTCCCGATGCTGCCGCTGCGAAGCCTCGTCGTCGCGGGTGCGTTGCTCCTCGCGCTCGGCGCCTGCGCGCCTTCGTCGAATCCGCCGGACGGGGAGGCGACGGGCCTGTCGCGCTCGACGCGCTCGCAGAACTATTGCGCCCGCATCGGCGGGGCCGGCACGGGCTTCTATGACAGCGACCGCATGCTCGCCTGCCGGCGCAGCGAATACACCGCCGAAGCCTTCGCGCGCGGCCTGCCGCCGGTGCCGCCCGCGGCGGATGCCGAGTGCGACGGCCGGGCGAGCTTCGGCAATGCGCTGGCCTATTTCTCCTGGGTCGCCTATGTGGATTGCGTGAGCGACGTGACGGCTCCCTGAAAACTGGTCCGTGCGGGGCAGGGATGTTCATCCTCGGCAAGCTGGTCGGCTGGGTCGCAAGCGTCGAATTCCTGTTCGCGCTGCCGCTGGCGATCGCCATCGTCGTCGTGCGGTCGCGGCCGCGCCTTGCGCGAAGCCTGCTGGCGCTGCTTTTGCTGGCCGTCCTCGCCCTGACCTTCCTGCCGGTCGGCTCGCTGTTCCTGGTCCCGCTGGAAGAGCGTTTCCCGCGACCGGCCGAGCTGCCGGCGGAAATCGCCGGCATCGTCGTGCTCGGCGGCAGCGTCAATCTGCCGGTCTCGGAGGCGCGCCGCACGGTCGCGCTCGGCGAGGCGGCCGAGCGGCTCACGGCCGCCGTCGCGCTCGCCCGCCACTATCCCGATGCGAAGCTGTGGTTCTCCGGCGGCACCAACAGACTGCAGCCGGGCGAGGCGATGGAGGCCGACGAGGCGCGCGTCTTCTTTTCCGAGATGGGACTCGGCGCCGACCGGGTCATCCTCGAGGCGGCGGCGCGCACCACCTACGAGAATGCCGAACGCCTCGCCGCCATGGCGAGGCCGACGGCCGATGGCGGGGTGTGGCTTCTGGTCACCTCCGCGAATCACATGCCGCGCTCGATCGGCGTGTTCCGCAAGATCGGCTGGCCGGTGATTGCCTACCCGGTCGATTACCGGACCACCGGCCGATTCGCGATCGGCGAGCCGCGCTTCATCGGCGAGCTCGCCAATCTCGACTCTGCGCTCCATGAATGGGTCGGGCTTGTCGCCTATCGTCTCCTCGGCTACACCGACTCCCTGCTGCCCGCGCCGTGACCGCCGACGAGTCGTGTCGCGCGCCGATTTCCGTGCCGTCGAAGGAAACGAAAAGGTGTGGACCGATGTCCGCTAGGGACTGGCTGAGACGATGCGGGATCGCCGCATTCCTGACGGGCTCTTTCGCCGCGCCTGCGGCCGCCGATACGCAGGCCGCTTTCAAGGAATGGCTCGCCGGCGTGCGCGCGGAGGCGGTCGCCGACGGCATTTCGGCCGGCACCGTCGACGAGGCCTTCAAGGCGGTCTATGTGAACAGCCGCGTGATCGAGCTCGACCGCAAGCAGCCCGAGAGCCGCATCACCTTCGTCGAGTATCGCGAGCGCGTGGTGACGCAGACCCGCATCGAAACCGGCCGTGCGCGCCTGGCCGAGCTCGGCCCGCTCCTGACCAAAATCGGCCATCGCTACGGCGTGCCGCCGCGTTTCATCCTTGCGCTCTGGGCGATCGAATCCAATTTCGGGGAGCATATCGGCTCCTATCCCGTGATCACGTCGCTCGCCACGCTGGGATTCGAGGGGCGGCGGGCGGAGTTTTTCCGCGGCGAGCTCATCGATGCGCTGCGCATCGTGGACGAGGACCATATCTCGGCCGGCAACATGCTGGGCTCGTGGGCAGGCGCCATGGGGCAATGCCAGTTCATGCCCTCGAGTTTCCTTCGCTTCGCGGTGGACGAGGATGGCGACGGCCGCCGGAACATCTGGGATTCGACCGCCGACGTCTTCGGATCGATCGCCAACTATCTGGCGGGCCATGGCTGGAAGGCCGACGAGACCTGGGGCAGGGCGGTGCGGCTGCCGCAGGGTTTCGACAGCGGCCTCGTGAGTCTCGATATCGAGAAGCCGGTTTCGGAGTGGCAGAAGCTCGGGCTCAGGCTGTCGGATGGCGGCGAATTGCCCGGTCATCACCTGCCGGCCTCGGTGGTGCAGCCGGACGGTCCGGGGACCAACGCCTTCATCGTCTATGCGAACTACAAGGCGATCATGAAGTGGAATCGCTCGACCTACTTCGCGACGGCGGTCGGGCAACTTGCGGATTCGATCGGGCAGGAGTAGCCTAGGACTAGGGGGTAGCTGCCGCTTGGCCCACAAGATGATGGGGATTAGGGCCTTCTTCCGTGTGGCGGGCTGCGGCCTGGCGCTGATCGTCGCCGGCTGCGCCGAGACCAATTTCGTGGCCAACTCGACGAAGCTGGTCACCACCCCGACGGCCCCGCCGCCGCCCGCCTACAAGGTCGGCAAGCCCTACGAGATCGAGGGCATCTGGTACTACCCGAAGATCGACTACAGCTATGACGAGACGGGCATCGCCTCCTGGTACGGGCCGGACTTCAACGGCAAGCCTACCGCGAGCGGCGAGATCTACGACCAGAACGGCCTGACCGCGGCCCACCGCACCCTGCCGATGCCGACCATCATCCAGGTCACCAACCTGGAGAACGGCCGCTCGCTGCGTCTGCGCGTCAATGACCGCGGGCCGTTCTCGAAGGGGCGCGTGCTCGACGTCTCGAAGCGCGCCGCGCAGCTTCTCGGATTCATCGAGGACGGCACCGCGCGGGTCCGCGTCCAGGTCATCGCCGATGAGAGCCAGGCCCTCGCCGCCGCGCTCTCCGGCGGCACCATGGTGCCGATCGATCAGCCCCAGCCGCCGGTACCCACGGCGGCGCCGACCATCGGCGTTACCTCCCAAGCCCTTGCGACCGCGGCCGTGCCGGCGGCAACGCCGGCAAAACCCGCATCGGCCCCGTCCGCGACGCCCGCCCCGTCCGCGACGCCCGCTAAACCGGCGACCGTCGCGCCGGCCGCCACCACACCAGCCGCCGCCACGCCCGCCAAACCCGCCATCGTTCCGGCGTCGGCGACCGCCACCAAGCCGGTTGTGCCGGCGGCGCAGCCGCCCGTGCAGAGCGCCGCGACCGCCGCCGCGCTGCAGCCGGACGGCAAGGTGACGCAGATGCCGGTGAAGCCGACCTCCATCTTCATCCAGGCGGGGGCCTTCACCAAAAAGCAGAATGCCGAAGGGCTGACCGCGGAGCTGCGGCGCCTGGGCTCAGCCTCGATGACGCCCGTGACGGTCGGCGGCCAGCAGTTCTACCGCGTGCGGCTCGGCCCGATCTCGTCGGTCACCGAAGCCGACCGGCTGTTGGCGGAGCTGGTCCGCCGCGGCCACGCCGACGCCAAGATCGTGGTGGACTGATCGCTTCCGTTCGGTCGGCGAAAGCCATATTTTCGTCGCGATGCTGGGCGACTCTGGCCCGGCATAATTGTTTCCGTCGCGTCTTCGATCCGGCGCATTGCCGAGGAGTGATCATGTCCGTTCCGCATCGTTCTATCCGTATCGCCGGCGCCTTCGCCGGGCTGCTCCTGTCGCTGTCTCTCGCGCCCGCGATGGCGGAGCCGATCGAGACGACGGCCCAGGAAGCCTTCATCATGGATTACGACACCGGCGCGGTGCTCTATCAGAAGAACGCCGATACGCCGGTGCATCCCGCCTCGATGAGCAAGCTGATGACGCTCTATCTGCTCTTCGAGGATCTGAAGGCGGGCAAGGTCCAGCTCGACGACATGCTGGCGGTCTCGGAGGATGCCTGGGCGCTGAACGAGGGCTCCACCATGTTCGTGGGCATCGACAGCAGTATCGCGATCGAGGACCTGATCCGCGGCATCATCGTGCAGTCCGGCAACGATGCCTGCGTCGTGGTGGCCGAGGGGCTGGCGGGGAGCGAAGCCGCGTTCGTCGACCGTATGAACGAGGAGGCCAAGCGGCTCGGCCTCACCAACAGCCATTTCGCCAATTCGCACGGGCTCGAGGATCCGAACCACCAGATGACGGCGCATGACCTCGCCATCCTGGCGCGGCACCTCATCGCGGACTTCCCCGAGTACTATCACTACTTCGCCGAAAAGGAGTTCGTGTTCAACGGGATCAAGCAGGGCAACCGCAATCCGCTGCTCTACAAGGACCCCAGCGTCGACGGCCTCAAGACCGGCCATCTTTCGGTGTCGGGCTATGGCGTCACGATCTCCGCCAAGCGCGACGACCGGCGCATCATCATGGTGCTGCACGGCATGGCGAACATGCAGGAGCGCTCCGACGAAGCGCAGCGCGTGCTCGATTGGGCGTTCCGCGAGTACGACAACTACACCATCGCGAAGGTCGGCATGCCGATGGCCGAGGCGCCGGTCTGGCTCGGCCAGCAGCCGACCGTGCCGCTGGTGGTGGGCGCCGACCTCCTGGTGACCCTGCCGCGGGCCGTGCGCGACCAGGTCACGGCAAAGGCCGTGTTCGAGGCGCCGATCGCGGCGCCGATCCCCGCCGGCGAGTCCGTGGGCGAGCTCATCGTCTCGGCCCCCGGCATGGAGGACAGGATCGTTCCGCTCGTCACCGGCGCCACGGTCGAGAAGCTCGGCTTCTTCGGACGCATCATGGCGTCGCTGAAGCATTACGCCGGGCTCGGCGCCTGAGCGCCGCCGACCTGCGCACGGGCATGGCCCGCGGCCGCTTCATCACGCTCGAAGGCGGCGAGGGGGCCGGCAAATCGACGCAGGCGAAGCTGCTCGGGACCTGGCTGGTGGCGCCCGAGCGCGCGGCGGTGCTGACGCGCGAGCCCGGCGGGTCGCCGGGAGCGGAGCAGATTCGCGCGCTCCTCGTCGAGGGCGATCCCGATCGCTGGGATCCGATCGCGGAGGCGCTGCTGCACTACGCCGCGCGGCGCGACCATCTCCGTCGCACGATCGAGCCGGAGCTGGCCCTCGGCCGCTGGGTCGTCTGCGACCGCTTCATCGATTCCACCATGGCCTATCAGGGCTATGGCCATGGGCTCGACCGGGATTTCATCCGGCGGCTGGAGCAGGCGGTGATCGGCGATCTGCGCCCCGACCTCACCCTCATCCTCGACCTGCCGGTCGCGCTCGGCCTGAAGCGCGCCGCGGAGCGGCGCGGGACCGAGGCGCGCTACGAAGCGATGGATGCTGCGTTCCATGAGCGCCTGCGCGCCGGCTATCGCGCCATCGCGACGGCGGAACCGGACCGCTGCGTCCTGATCGATGCGGACGCCGAGCCGATGGTCGTGCAGCGCCGCATCCGCGACGCGGTGCGCATGCGGTTCCCGGCCGATTTCGCGGCATGAGCGACGCGGTCGAATTCGCGGTTCCGGCCCCGCGCGCGAACCCCTATTTCATCGGCCATGACGCGGCCGAGGCGGCGCTGCTCGCCGCCTTTCGCTCGGGCCGGCTGCCGCATGGCTGGCTGCTGACCGGGCCGCGCGGCATCGGCAAGGCGACGCTCGCCTTCCGCTTCGCCCGATTCCTGCTGAGCCGGGAGGCGGGCGGCAACGGGCTCTTCGCCGACGCGCCGGCCGACCTCGCCGTCGATCCGGAGCATCCGGCGGCCCGCCTCGTGACCAGCGGCGGCCATAGCGACCTCCTCACCATCGAGCGCAGCTACGACCACGAGAAGAAGCGGCTGCGCAGCGAGATCGTGGTCGGCGACGTGCGCGAGCTCGGCAGCTTCCTCCACCTGACGCCGGGATTCGGCGGCTGGCGCATCGTCGTGGTCGACAGCGCCGACGAGATGAACTTCGCCTCGCAGAACGCGCTCCTGAAGATGCTGGAGGAGCCGCCGCGCCAGGCCTTGCTGCTGCTGGTGAGCCATGCGCCGGGGCGGCTCCTGCCGACGATCCGCTCGCGCTGCCGCCGCCTCGGGCTCGGGCCGCTCGCCGATGGCGCCGTCGCCTCGCTGTTGCGTCGCTACCGGCCGGATCTCGAGGAGCCCGAGCTTGCGCTGCTGACGAGGCTCGGCGCCGGCAGCATCGGCCGCGCGCTCGAGCTTTCGGGCGAGGCCGGCCTCGGCCTTTGCCGCGAGGTGGCGCAGCTCCTGCAAACCCTGCCGGCCCTCGATATCCAGCAGCTTCACAAGCAGGGCGACCGCTTCTCGCGCGCGACCGGCGCCGATGCCTTCCGCGGCGCGGGCGAATTCCTCACCGGCTGGCTCGCCCGCCTTGCCCATGCCGCGGCGACCGGCGAGGCGCCGGTCGAGCTGGTGCCGGGCGAGGGGGCGCATATGCGGCGGCTTCTGGCCGGTCCCAGGCTTGATCAATGGGTCGCGCTATGGGAAAAGGTCAACCGCCTCCTCGCAGGGGCGGAGCAGGCCGATCTCGACCGCCGGCAAGTCTGGATCGGAGCGCTCACCACCATCGAGGGCCTTGTCCGGCGCTGACCCGGCCCGACGATCGGCAATCGCGGACAGTCACGAACGGACCCGGGTCATGTCTCGGCCAGAGACCTATTACATCACCACGCCGATCTACTACGTGAACGACGTGCCCCATATCGGGCATGCCTACACCTCGCTTGCCTGCGACGTGCTGGCCCGGTTCATGCGGCTGGACGGTCGCGAGGTGCGGTTCCTGACCGGCACGGACGAGCATGGCCAGAAGGTGGACAAGGCCGCGAAGGCCGCCGGCATGGACCAGAAGCTCTTCGCCGACAGGGTCTCGGAGAACTTCCGCGCGCTTGCCAAGGCGATGAATTTCAGCAATGACGATTTCATCCGCACCACCGAGGAGCGGCATCTGCGCTCCTGCCAGCATCTCTGGAAGGTGCTGGCGGACCGCGGCGAGATCTATCTCGGCGCCTATGCCGGCTGGTATGCGGTGCGCGACGAAGCCTTCTATGGCGAGGACGAGCTCGCCACCGGCCCCGACGGCAAGAAGCGCGCCCCCTCCGGCGCCGAGGTCGAGTGGGTCGAGGAGCCGAGCTATTTCTTCAGGCTTTCCGCCTGGCAGGATCGATTGCTCGCGTTCTACGAAAGCCGGCCCGATTTCATTGCGCCGTCCTCGCGACGCAACGAGGTGCTGAGCTTCGTCAAGGGCGGCCTCACCGATCTCTCGGTATCGCGCACCAGCTTCAACTGGGGCATCCCCGTGCCGGGCGATCCGAAGCATGTGATGTATGTCTGGATCGACGCCCTCACCAACTACATCACGGCGGTCGGCTATCCCGACACGGAGAGCGCCGATTTCCGCCGCTTCTGGCCCGCCGATCTGCATATGGTCGGCAAGGACATCGTGCGCTTCCACACGGTCTACTGGCCGGCGATGCTGATGGCGGCGGGGATCGAGCCGCCGAAGCGCGTCTTCGCCCATGGCTGGTGGACGAACGAAGGGCAGAAGATCTCGAAATCGCTCGGCAACGTGATCGAGCCGCATGCGCTCATCGCGAAATACGGGCTCGACCAGACCCGCTACTTCCTGCTCCGCGAAGTGCCGTTCGGCAATGACGGCGACTTCTCGCACCGCGCGATCGTCAACCGGACCAATGGCGACCTCGCCAACGATTTCGGGAACCTGGCGCAGCGCGTCCTCTCCATGATCGCCAAGAACTGCGACGGAGCGGTGCCGCAGCCGGGACCTTTCACGGCGGCCGACCAGTCGCTGCTCGGGTCGGCGCGCGCGCTGCTCGCGAAATGCCGCACCGAGTTCGGCCAGCAGGCCTTCCATCGCGGGCTCGACGCGATCTGGCAGGTGATCGGCGCCGCCAACCGCTATGTGGACGAGCAGGCGCCCTGGACGCTGAAGAAGACGGATCCGCCGCGCATGGCGACCGTGCTCTATGTGCTGGCCGAAACCGTCCGGCAGCTCGCTTTGCTGACCCAGCCGATCATGCCGGACAGCACCGGCCGGCTGCTGGATCAGCTCGCCGTGCCGGCCGATAAGCGGACATTCGCGTCCTGGGGCGAGGGCGGCGCGCTCGAGCCCGGCACGCCGCTGCCGAAACCCGAAGGCGTGTTCCCGCGTTTTATTGAAGCGGAAAGCGCTGTGCAGGGACACGAGGCGACCGGTCCAAAAATTGAGGTCACCCCGAAGGATGCTCGTCGATAGCCACTGCCATCTCGACTACATGGCGCGGGCGGGGCAGCTCGATGCCGTGCTGGATCGCGCGGCCGCGGCCGGCGTCGATGCGATGCTCACCATCTGCACCCGCATCGAGGAATTCCCGCAGGTGCTGGCGATCGCCGAGAGCCGCCCCAACCTCTGGTGCTCGGTCGGGGTGCATCCGCATGACGCGGCGGCGGAGCCCGACGTCACGGCGGAAAAACTGGCCGAGCTCGCGCGCCATCCCAAGGTGATCGGGATCGGCGAATGCGGACTCGATTATTTCTACGAACGAAGCCCGCGCGCGGTGCAGCAGCGCGTGTTCCGCACCCATATCGAGGCGGCGCGGGCGACCGGCCTGCCGCTCATCGTCCATAGCCGCGACGCCGACGAGGACACGGTCGCGCTGCTGGCGGAAGGGGCTGCGAAGGGCGACCTCAACGGACTCATTCACTGCTTCAGCACGACCAAATATCTCTCGGATAACGCGCTGAAAATCGGATTTTACATATCGCTTTCCGGGATCGTGACCTTCAAGCAGTCGGACGGGTTGCGGGAGATCGCCGGCGCGCTGCCCGCCGACCGGCTGCTGGTCGAGACGGATGCGCCCTACCTGGCGCCGGTGCCGCTCCGGGGCAAGAAGAACGAGCCTGCCTTCATGGTCCATACGGCCGAGTGCCTCGCGAGTTTGCGCGGGCTCGCGCCGGCGGCGCTGGCGGCCGAGACCACGGCCAATTTCTACCGCCTCTTCCGCAAGGCGACCCCGCCGCAATGAATCCGGGCCTTCCCTCCGGGTTTCCGCGCCGATGAAGGTCACCATCCTGGGCAGCGGCGGATCGGGCGGGGTGCCGCTGATCGGCGAGAACTGGGGCCGCTGCGATCCCGCCAATCCGCGCAACCGCCGCCGCCGCGTCTCGGTTCTGGTGGAGACCGCCGGCAGGACCATCCTGATCGACACCTCGCCCGACTGCCGCGCGCAGCTCCTGGACGCGCGGGTGATGCGCATCGACGCGGTCCTCTTCACCCACGACCATGCCGACCATGTGCATGGCATCGACGACATGCGCTTCCTCAGGAAGGACCTCGAGGCGCCGCCGATCCCCGCTTTTGCGACCGCTTCGACCCTCGAGGTGCTGACGCAGCGCTTCGGTTACGCCTTCCGCCAGGCCGAGCATGGCTCGGGGTTCCTCTACCGGCCTTTCCTCGAGCCGCACGCGATCGACTATGGCAGGGCGTTCGAGGCGGTCGGGGTCGGGGTGATGCCCTATCGCCAGGAGCACGGCTTCGGCAGCATGACCACCGGTTTCCGGATCGGCGCCATGGCCTATTCGACCGATGTGGTGGCGCTGCCGGAAGAATCGCTCGCTTTGCTCGGCGGGCTCGATCTCTGGATCGTCGACTGCCTGCGGTTCGAGCCGCACAACACCCATGCAAACTTCGACAAGGCGATGGGCTGGATCGAGCGGCTGAAGCCGCGCCATGCGGTGCTGACCCATCTCAACCACTCGATCGACTACGCGACGCTCGCGGCCCGCTGCCCGGCCGGCGTCGAACCCGCCTATGACGGGCTCGTCATCGAAGTGGCCGAGCCGGCGTGAGGCGAGGGGGCAGGCGCCGGCTACAGCGTCAGCCCCGGCGGCAGCGGGTCGTTGATCTGCGGCTTGATGCGGAACAGCGTCTCGAGATCCCGCACCCATTCGTAGTAGATGCCCTTGACCGAGGTGGTGGTGATTCCGGCCTCGCCGGATTCGCGTAAGCGCCGGAGGCCGTTCTCGTGATGGGGCGGGGGTGAATGACAGGCATCGTCGATGATCGCGGCGCGATAGCCGGCTGCGGCGAGCCCGAAGGCCGATTGCGAGATGCAGACGTCGGTCTCGAGCCCGACGAGCGCGAAGCTGTCGCGCTTCGTCGCCTCGATGGCGGCGCGGATGTCGGGCTGGCCCATGAGGCCGAAGATCATCTTGTCGAAGATCGGCGTGCCCTTCGGCAGCTCGGCCGTCAGTTCCGGCACCAGCGAGCCGTTGCGGCCGATGTCCTCGGCCGTGGCGACGATCGGCACATCGAGGAGGCGCGCCGCGCGCATCAGCCAGGCGATCCGCTGCACCAGCGGCCCGCGCTCGTGCAGCGGCAGCTTGCCGAGGAAATATTGCTGCACGTCGATGACGAGGAGGCAGGACCGCTCCCGGTCGAAGAGCCCGCTTCCGCCGCCCTGCCGCGCCGCGGCGCCGTTCTGCGCTGGTGCCATCGCGATCTTCCTCCCGGATGCCTCAGGGACCGAACGCGGATGATGGAGCGCCGCCGCGGGCGGGGCAAGACGGCCCCGCCATGCCTCGGCCGGACAGGCGCGCCGCTTAGAGGAAGAGCGGGACCACCGAGGCGATGGTGAGCCCGCCCATGATCAGGTTGAAGATCCGGAAGGCGAGCGGAGATTCGAGCCAGCGCCCGATCGCGACGCCGCCGCCCAGATAGAGCGCGCAGGAGATGAAGGAGATGATGCCCATGATGGCGGTGAGGGGCAGGGCCTGGACCCAGGGCGCCATGTCGGTGCGGGCGAAGGCGGCGACGGCGCCTACCGCCATCAGCCACGCCTTGGGGTTCACCCACTGGAAGAGGGCGGCCTCGACGAAGGAGAAGGGGCGACCGCGGGTGGTTCCCGTCGCCGTGCGGCGGGCGGTGGCGATCCGCATCCCGAGCCAGATCAGATAGGCGGCGCCGACATATTTCAGCACCGTATGCAGCCAGGGCACGCTCTCGAAGATCGTGCCGAGCCCGAGCGCGATCGCCAGCACCATGCCCGAGAATCCGAGCACGATGCCCCAGTAGTGCGGGAGCGAGCGCCGCCAGCCGAAATTCGCGCCGGACGCCGTGATCATCACCAGGTTGGGGCCGGGCGTGAAGCTGCTGGCGACGGTGAAGATCAGCAGCGGCAGGAAGGTGGCTGTCCAATAGTCGACGGGCATGCTCGGATCCGTACGGGATGTGTCGGGGAAGAGGCGTCGCGTCGAATTTCGGGCGCGCACTTTATCGCGGCTCGTATGCGGCCACCCGCGCAGTCCGCACGGGCCAGCCTTCCGCCGATGCACAGTCTCGATGCGTGGGCTCGCGCGGCGCGGACTCTCGGGGCGCGGGCAACTATCCAGCCCGGCACCGGTGGGTTAAACTGGAGCGAGGAAAAGAAGGAGAAAGATATGGCACAGCCGAAAGTCGTACGTCTCGCGCCGAAAGGCCCGGCCGGCAAGGGAATGGAGCGGTGGGAGGATATCCCGCAATCGTCGCTCGCCGCCGGCCAGCCGGTTCAGCATGGCCATAGCTACTTCGAGGACAAGGCGCGCGGCCTTTCGGTCGGGGTGTGGGACTGCACGGCGATGACCACGACGCTCGCGCCCTATCCGGTTAACGAATTCATGGTGCTGCTCGAGGGCGAGGTCACGATCGTCGATGCGGCCGGCCGGGAGACGACGGTGAAGGCCGGCGAAAGCTTCCTGCTGCCGAAAGGCTTGCCTTGCGTCTGGAAACAGACCGGTTACGTCCGGAAATATTACGTGATCTTCGACGATGCGTCGGGGCTCAAGCCGTCCGATCGGGCGGCGCTGAAGGTGCTGCGGCCGGATCCGAAGGCGAAGCTGGAGCAGACCGAAAGCCCGTCGCCGAAGCTGCTGAACGGGCCGATGCCGATGCAGCATGGCAAGGATTATTTCGAGGATGTCAGCGGCCAGTGGACCGTCGGCGTCTGGGATTCCTCGGCCTATCACCGCAAGACCATCGATTTCCCCCGGCATGAGCTGATGCATATCCTGGAGGGCGAGGTGACCATCACCGAGGAGGGTTTCCCGCCGCAGACCTTCAAGGCGGGCGACACCTTCTTCGTCGGCATGGGCGCCCGCAGCGACTTCAACACGCCCGGCTATATCCGGAAGATCTACTGCATCATGCAGCCGAAGAAGGCGGCCGCGAGCGCGGCGGCCGAATGACGCCTGCCGGATCGCCCGGCATCTCGGCATTCGCGATCCGGGCCCGGCAATCCTCGCCGGGCCCGGTTGCGTTCGAGGCTATTCGGGAGCGATCCACAATTTCTCATAATATGTATTATGCGACAAACAGACCGGGCAACAAGCCGGCCTCGATCTCGCGTTCAAATACCTTGAAGGCCCCGCTCAGCCCCGATCCGGTGCGATGAAAAAGCAGCCGCCCGACCGCACCGACGCCACGGCAGCCGACGCTGCGGACCCGATCCAGGACGCGTCCGCCGCGCCCATCGACCGGCTGCTCGCGATCATGGCGCGGCTCCGGGACCCTGCCCGCGGCTGTCCCTGGGACCTCGAACAGAGCTTCCGGACCATCGTCCCGCATACCATCGAGGAAGCCTACGAGGTGGCGGACGCGATCGAGCGCGACGATATGGCGGGCCTCAAGGACGAGCTCGGCGACCTGCTGTTCCAGGTCGTGTTCTATGCGCAGATGGCCCGGGAGGCCGGAAGTTTCGATTTCACCGATATTGTAAACTCGTTATCGAACAAAATGATAAGAAGGCATCCTCATGTGTTTTCGAATACTCGTATAGATACGGCCGATGCCCAGACTCTGGCCTGGGAGGAACAAAAGGCCGCCGAGCGGGCCGCTGCGGCGAAGGCGCCCGGGGCGGCGCCGAGCGAGCTCGACGGCGTTCCGGTCGGCCTCCCGGCCCTGACCCGGGCGGCGAAGCTGCAGAAGCGCGCCGCCCGCATCGGCTTCGACTGGCCGGCGCCCGCCCCCGTCCTCGACAAGATCGGCGAGGAAACCGCCGAGCTCAGGGCCGAGATGGCGGGTGCGGCGGCGCCCGAGCGCCTCGCCGACGAGTTCGGCGACGTGCTTTTCGCCTGCGTCAATCTCGCCCGGCATCTGAAGCTCGATCCGGAAACGGCGCTGCGCGGCGCCAACGCGAAGTTCGATCGCCGTTTCCGGCGCGTCGAGGCGCTGATCGCCGCCCGGAACCCCGGCGGCACGCTCTCGATCGAGGCGCTGGAGGCGCTCTGGCAGCAGGCGAAGCGCGAGGAGCCGGAAGGCACGCCATAGACCGGCGTTGGGGGGCTCCCGGGCGTCGCAGGCGCTCGGCGCTCAGCGCTCGGGCGGCTCCTCCGGATATTGCACGGCGCCTTCCGGGATCGTCACGCCCGGCAGCTTCCGCGTCGTCCAGATATGGATCGCGCCGGTGAGGTCGATCGGCTCCGCGAGCGAACCGCCCTTGAGGCTGACCGTGTCCGGCGCGGCGTCGCGCTCATGCCAGAGGCGCGACCCGCAGGCCGGGCAGAAGGCGCCGCGCAAGCGTCCGCCGCTGTCGGTCGCCCGCTCCCAGAATTGCGGCTGGCCCCGGGTCACGCGAAAGCCGGCGCGCGGCAGGATGACGGAGATGCCGAAGGCGCTCGCGGATTGCTTCCGGCATTCCCGGCAGTGGCAGACGAAGACGGCGAGCGGGCGGCCATCGGCCTCATAGGCGACCGCGCCGCATTGGCACTGGCCGAGAAGGCTGCGGGCGGGTCCTGCCGATGGCATCGCCCGCCCCGCCCTCAATCTTTCATCAGGAGATGCATCAGGCTCGAAGTGTCCCAGCGCCCGCCGCCCCGCGCCTGCACCTGGGCGTAGAACTGATCGACCAGCGCCGTCACCGGAAGCCGCGCGCCGTTGCGCTTGGCTTCTTCAAGGCAGATCGAAAGATCCTTCCGCATCCAGTTGACCGCAAATCCGAAATCGAACTTTCCCTGAGCCATGGTCGGCGCCCGGTTCTCCATCTGCCAGGAGCCGGCTGCGCCCTTGGAGATGCAGTCCACGAGGCGGGTCGTGTCGAGCCCCGCCTTCATCGCGAAATTCATGCCTTCGGAGAGGCCCTGGACGAGGCCTGCGATGCAGATCTGGTTCACCATCTTGGCGAGCTGGCCGGAGCCGACGGGCCCCATCAGGATGCAGGCCCGCGCATAGGAGTCGATCACCGGCTTCGCCTGGTCGAAATCCGCCTCGGCGCCGCCGACCATGACCGTGAGCTTGCCGTTCTCGGCGCCGGCCTGGCCGCCGGAAACCGGTGCGTCGAGGAAGCGGAGGCCCTTCTCGCCCGCGATCTGCGCGCTCTCCCGCGCCACCTCGGCCGAGGCCGTGGTGTGATCGACGAAGAGCGCGCCCTTTGCCATTCCGGCGAAAGCGCCCTTCCCGCCCTGCAGGACCGAGCGCAGATCGTCGTCATTGCCGACGCAGGCGAACACGATCTCCGCGCCTTTCGCGGCCTCGGCGGGCGTGGCCGCGCTCTTGCCGCCATGTTTCTCGACCCAGGCCGCCGCCCGCGCCGGCGTGCGGTTATAGACGGTGACCTGATGGCCGGCCTTGAGCAGGTGTCCCGCCATCGGGAACCCCATTACGCCCAGACCGAGAAACGCGACCTTCTTCGACATGCCCTGCCCCTTCTTTTCCGGCGGATTGCGCGGCCGATATTACCGAGCGCGGCCGCGGCCGCCAACGCCGGGGACGCCTTCGCGCGCGCATTCGCTCTGCGGATTTCGCAGCGCCGAACGCGCCGCCTGCGGAGATGAAGCGCTTCAGACCTCGTCGCTCAGCAGCAGCCGGTGCAGCGCGTCCCAACTCGCCCGATCGGGCGCCAGCAGCATCCCGGACTCCTTCGTCCGGTTCGGCTCATAGCCCCCGCCGCCGAGATAGGCGGCATAGCCGCCCGCCTCGCGATGGATCAGCACGCCCGCCGCGTGATCCCACGGCATCAGCTTCGTCACCAGCAGGAAATTCATCTCGGCGCGGGCGAGGCGGAGATATTCATGCGCGGCCGAGCGCAGGGATTTCAACGTCTTCACCCGGTCGCGCCGGTCCTGCACCCGTTGCCCGAGCCGCTTGTCGCCGAAATAGCCCGACAGCAGCACGCCGCTGAGCTCGGCCGGGCGTTCCGGCGCCGACAGGACCCGCAGGCGGTGCGAACCCTCCCAGGCACCCTCGCCCGCCGCCGCCGTAACCGTTTCATGCGCCACGGGATCGTGGATCCAGCCGGCCGCGAGCTCTCCGTCGCGCAGCAACGCCACGATCACGGCGAAGAAGGGGCGGCTTTCGGTGAAATTGTAGGTGCCGTCCACCGGATCGATGATCCAGCTCCAGCCCTGGCCCGTGAGATGGGCGAGGAGGTCGGGATCGGCCGCGGTCGCCTCTTCGCCGACCACGCGCGAGCCCGGGAGAATGTCCTGGAAGGCGCCGGTGAGCTTCCGCTCGGTCGCCTCGTCGGCGACGGTGACGAGGTCGCCCGGCCCCTTCTCGCGGATATCGCCCGCGCGCAGCTTGTCGAAGCGCGACATGATCTCCGCCGCCGCCACCTCCGCGATGACGGCGCTGATCCGGTCGATGTCGGGGATCACGCGCCGGCCGTCGGGTGCAGACGCTGGTAGCGGCCGAGATCGGCCGGGTCGAGACGCACCGCCAGATAAGCGAACTCCTCGTCGTCGCGGCGCTCGATCACCTCGCCATGGCTGTAGAGCCAGGCCAGCGCCGCGCCAGAGGCATGCGAGACCTTGAGACGGCTCACGGAACGCGCCGTGGCGAGGCGCCGGTCGATTTCCGCGAGAAGCGTATCGCAGCCCTCGCCGGTGATCGCGGAGACCGCGACCGCGTCCGGCTGGCGGGCGGTCTGCTCGACGAGCACTTCGCGTTCCGGCGGCGGAAGCAGGTCGAGCTTGTTCATGACTGTTATGACGTCGCTATCGAGCCGTTCCTCGAGCCCGAGCTCGCGGAGCACCTTGAGGACCTCGGCCTGCTGGAGGGGCGATTCCGCGTGGGCGGCATCGCGCACATGCAGGATGATGTCCGCCGACAACACTTCCTCGAGCGTGGCGCGGAACGCGGCCACGAGGTCGGTCGGCAGGTCGGAGATGAAGCCGACCGTATCGGAAAGGATGATGTCGCGCCCCGTCGGCAGCTTCACCGCCCGCATGGTCGGATCGAGCGTGGCGAACAGCAGGTCCTTCGCCAGCACCGTCGAGCGGGTCAGCCGGTTGAAAAGCGTCGATTTGCCGGCGTTGGTGTAGCCGACCAGCGCCACCACCGGGTAGGGCACGCGCCGGCGCGCCTCGCGATGGAGACCGCGGGTCCGCTTCACGTCCTCCAGCTCCTTCTTGAGGCGCTGGATGCGGTCGCCGATGATGCGGCGATCGAGCTCGAGCTGGCTCTCGCCGGGGCCGCCGAGGAAGCCGAAGCCGCCGCGCTGCCGCTCGAGGTGGGTCCAGCTTCGGACCAGGCGGCTGCGCTGGTAGCTGAGCGCCGCGAGTTCGACCTGGAGCTGGCCTTCCCGCGTCCGCGCGCGCTCGCCGAAGATCTCGAGGATGAGGCCGGTGCGGTCGATGACCTTGCATTTCCAGGCGCGCTCGAGGTTGCGCTGCTGGACCGGCGAGAGCGCCCAATCCATCACCACGAGCTTGATCGCTTCCGCCTCGATGAGCGCGCCGAAGCGCTCGACCTGGCCGCTGCCGATCAAGGTCGCCGGCCGCGGCTCGGCGATCCTGACCGTTTCCGAATGGACGACGGCGAGGCCGATGGCGAGCGCAAGGCCCGAAGCCTCGGCAAGGCGCGCCTCCGCATTGCGCGCGCCATGTGCGCGGCTGCGCAGCTCCGGCGAGAGCACGAGGCAACGCTCGCCCGTCGTCCGGCCGTTGCCTGCCTCGCCCGCTCCCGTGCCGTTGACTATTCCGCTCACCTACTCCTCGTCGCCCTCCTTGGCGCCGTCGAAGAGCTGCACCGGCTGCGCCGGCATGATGGTGGATATGGCGTGCTTGTAGACCAGTTGCGAGTGGGCATCACGACGCAGCAGCACCGAGAAATTGTCGAACCAGGTGACGATCCCCTGCAGCTTCACGCCATTCACGAGGAAGACCGTGACCGGCACCTTCCCCTTGCGGATGTGGTTGAGAAAAACGTCCTGGACGTTCTGGGACTTCTCCGTAGCCATTGGCTCCCTCTTCTTCTCTCTGTTCTTCGGGGCCCGGTCTTGCTTGGGACCGCCCTTAAGCGAGTCCGATGGACGCAGCTAGCCCTGCCTTCTGCGCGCGGCGCGACTGCGAACCGATGCGTCCTTTTGGGCAGCACAGAGGTAGCACAAAATGCGGCAGCGGCGAAATCTCACAGTTTGGCAATAATTTCCGTGAGTTCCGAACAGTTGCGGAGGTGCAGCGCCGGGGGGTGGTGCGGGAACTCGCCGGGCCCCGGCGGCTCGGCCCGGAGCAGCACCGGGACGCAGCCGCTCGCGAAGGCGCAGGCGAGGTCGATATCGGTGTCGCCGACGAACCAGACCGCCGGCCCCGGAGGGACGCCGCTATCCTGCAGCGCGAGGCGGACGGGGTCCGGCGCGGGCTTGTCGCGGGCGGCGTCGCCTGCCCCGACCAGCCGCCCGAAATGGCCGACCCAGCCGAGTTGCTCCGCCTCGGTGCGCAGGAACGCCCCGCGCTTGTTGCTGACCACGCCGAGCGCGATCCCCTGCCCGGCCAGCCCCGCCAGCATGGCGCCGGCGCCGGCCATTTCGCGCAGCTCCTGAAGATGGGTCGCGGCGAAGGTCTCGTAGAAGATCCGTTCCGCATCGCGCCAGCGGTCGCCGAACATCGCGGGGAAGCTGTCGCGGAGCGACGCCCGCACCCGCGCGCGCGTTTCCTCGAGCGTCCAGGGCTCGTGACCCATGGCGGCGAGCGCGGCGTTGAGGGCGGTGCGGATGACGCCCCAATTGTCGACGAGGGTGTTGTCCCAGTCGAACAGGATGGCGCGCGGGAGGCTGAGCGTCGCGGCCATCAGAGTGGCGGCGTCGCCAGGGCGTGCGCGATGAAGAGATTCCGGAGCTTCCGGGCGACCGGTCCGGGCTTGCCGTCGCCGACCGGCTTGCCGTCGATGCTGGAAACCGACAGCACGAAGGCGCTGGAGCTGGTGATCATGGCTTCCTTCGCCTGCAGGGCTTCGGCGAGCGAGAAGCGGCGCTGCTCGAGCTCGATGCCCGTGTCGGCCGCCAGTTTCGCGACGCTCTGCCGCGTGATGCCGTTGAGGATGGGGTGGCCGGCGTCGCGCGTCACCAGCGCCCCATCCGCACTCACGATCCAGGCATTGGTCGTGGTGCCTTCCGTCACCATCCCGTCGGCATCGAGCTGCCAGCCTTCGTAGGCGCCCTGCTCCGTCGCCGCCTGCTTGCCGAGCAGGTTCGGCAGAAGCCCGATCGCCTTGATGTCGCAGCGCTGCCAGCGGATGTCCGGCATGGTGATCACCGGCACGCCTTCCTCGATCTGCTGCGCCGAGGGCGGCCGCGCGCGCCGCACGATCGCGACGAAGGCGGTCCTGGACCGTGCGGGAAACTTGTGGTCGCGCGGCGCGACGCCTCGGGTCGCCTGGAAATAGAGCGATGCGTCGGCGAGGCCGTTGCGCCGGACGAGCTCGCGCAGGACGAGCTTCAGCGCCGCGCGCGACATCGGCGGCGCGATGCGAAGCTCGCGCAGCGAGTAGTCGAAACGGTCGAGATGCGGCCCCTCGTCCACCAGCCTGCCGCGGTAGATCGGCACCACCTCATAGACCCCGTCGGCGAGCTGGTAGCCGCGATCCTCGACATGGACCGAGGCGCGGTGATGCGGAACATATTGGCCGTTGACGTAGGCGATGCGGGGCATGGCGGGCTATCTGAGGAGGTTGCGGTGTGCAGATGGCAGAATTTAGGCCTCGAGATGTCAGGCTGTCGATTTCCCCGATTTTCGCGTCTGGCTGGGGAGCTCGCCGAAAAGCTCGCGATAGCTCGCAGCGAAGCGGCCCAGATGCGTCATTCCGTGATCGAACGCAATTCGGGTAACGGAGAGGCCTTCCCGATTGTCGGTCTTCAGCCTCTGCCTGATCCGATTCAGCCGGAGGGCTCTGACGAATTCCTGCGGGCTGGTGTCCAGCGTGCGCCGGAACGCATATTCGAGCTGACGGCGGCTCAGGGAAAGCGCCTCGCATACCCGCGCGACCCGGATGTCTTCGTCGATATGCGCATGGATCCACGCCTGCGCCCGTCGAACTTCCCGCATATGGTTGATCGCCGACGGCGATGTCCTGAACGATGGCCAGGCAGGATCGCTGCAGGTGCCGGCGAGTATCGCCAGGTAGTCGGAGACGAGGTGCGAAGCCCCTGGCGAAATCTCGCCGTTGGCGGCCGCGGCGCGGAGGCCGGCGACCGTGCGATCGAGGCTCGCCCGAATCCTTCCGAAGGATGCGTGAGGCAAACGCCGCGCCGCGACCGACCCGGCATGGGGATCCGTTGCCATGCCCGTTGCGGCGAGCTGGGCAGCGGCCCACGCGGCGGCCGGCAGGGTGAAGCCGGCATAGGAGAACCCCGGCATGACGGCGCCCTCGAGCGTCGAGCCGACGGGGATCGTCAGCAACATCTCGTCTTCAAGCGGCACACCGCAGATCGACGTTCCGTTCGATTTGTGGACGACGACGAGCGCGACGCAACCGGGGGCCATCGGTCCCTCGATCTGGAGCTTGAAATGGAGATCCGCGATATCCAGCCCCCAGCCGTCGGTGCCTTGAAATTGCTGGAGCCGCGATGGCGTTCCCGTGGCGGAAAGCCGGTCGATCCGCAACGTCGTGTTGGATACCGCATGGCGAAGATCATCCGGATTCGAGATGGATCTCTGCCTGAACGAGACGGGGTTGTCGGAGGCGGGAACGCCGGTCACGGAAGCTCTTCTGCGCAAAACGGATAGCGGAGACCGCAAGTCTGTGCGACTGATCGGCAGACAGTGGAACAGGTAAGTAATCAGCGATTTTCGTCGATAGATCAAATAGTTTCCGTCAAGATGCCAACCTCTATGGTCGAGATTCCCGGTGCGGGATTCCTGAAAATCGTGGTCTCCGACACCGCTCGAACCGAGAGCGGGCGCATCGCTGCGGTCCCCTTCCATGCCTCCTCGCGACCGGGAGAATCGACGAAAGGATCGAAGAAATGAGCGATCAAGGTTCCGCGGCGGCGACCTCCGGGTCCGGGAGCGGTCTGACGCGCCGCGACCTCCTCCGGGCGTCGGGGTCCGCTTTGGCCCTCGCCGCATCCCTCCCCGCCTTCCGGGCGGCTGCGGCGATCGAGGACAGCGCGCCGCCTCATATCGTCTACATCCTCGCCGACGATCTCGGCTGGAAAGATGTCGGCTTCCACGGCTCCGATATCAAGACGCCGCATCTCGACCGGCTGGCCGCGACCGGCGCACGGCTGGAGCAGTTCTATGTGGAGCCGATGTGCACGCCGACGCGGGCAGCACTGCTCACCGGGCGCTATCCCTTGCGCTACGGCCTGCAGACCGGCGTCATTCCGGCCGGCGCCGTCTATGGCCTGCCGACCGACGAATGGCTCCTGCCCGAGACGCTCCGCGAGGCCGGCTACAAGACGGTGCTCGTCGGCAAGTGGCATCTCGGCCACGGCAAGACGGAATACTGGCCGAAGCAGCGCGGCTTCGACCAGTTCTACGGGTGCCTGGTCGGAGAGATCGATCATTTCGAGCATGAGTCGCACGGGGTCGTCGATTGGTATCGCGACAACCAGCTCGACAACCGGCCGGGTTACGACACGACCCTGTTCGGCGCCGAAGCCGTTCGCGTCATCGCGGAGCACGATCCGTCCACGCCGCTCTTCATGTATCTCGCCTTCACTGCGGCGCACACGCCCTATCAGGCGCCGGCGGAGTATCTCGACCTCTATCCGCAGATGGAGGATTCCCCCCGGCGCGCCTATGCCGGAATGATCTCGGCCATGGACCATGAGATCGGCCGGGTGGTGGAGGCGCTGGAAGCCCGCAACATGCGCGAAAACACGCTCATCGTGTTTCACAGCGACAATGGCGGCACGCGGTCCAACATGTTCACGGGCGATTCGGTCGTGACCGGCGAACTTCCGCCGGACAACGGGCCCTACCGCGACGGCAAGGGAACGCTTTACGAAGGCGGGACGAGAGTGGTGTCGCTGGCCAACTGGCCGGGTCGGATCGCCGCCGGCCCCGTCGAAGGCATGCTGCATGTCGTCGACATGTATCCGACGCTCGCCGGCCTCGCCGGCGCGAAGACGGAGAAGGCGAAGCCGCTAGACGGCCTCGACGTCTGGAACCTGATAAGCGAGGGGGCGGCGTCCCCGCGGAACGAGATCGTGTACAACGTGGAGCCGTTCCGGGCCGCGGTGCGCCAGGGAGACTGGAAGCTGCACTGGCTCGCCTTGCTGCCCGGCAAGCTCGAGCTGTTCAATCTCGTGCAGGATATCTCGGAAACCACGAACCTTGCCATTCAGAACCCCGAGAAGGTCGAGGCGCTGAAGGCGCGGATCCAGGCGCTGGCCGGGGAGGCAAAAGAACCCTTGCTGGTCATGGAAGCGCTTCAGAAAACCTTCTTCACCAAGCCGTCCACCCCCGAATATCTCTTCCAGAACCCGGATTGAGCC